>CAYUVQ010000010.1:19272-66096 GCA_964448175.1 uncultured Cellvibrionaceae bacterium
TGGGGAAGGGGAAGCCCATATCAAGATAACCCTGACTATCGCCATCTTCTTTGCGTTGTTCTATCCCGAGGTTAGCCCACAATTTCCCCTGCTGGCCAAGCGTGTTAATCCAGGAAATCTGGTCGCGTTGGAAATCTGTCTGGGAACCGTTACCCGGAACAGCCATATAAGGTGCGATACCTGGGGAAACATAATTTTCTTCACGTTGATAACGCGTGGCTTGCAACTGGCTTTTCCAGAATTCAGTGATCTGGTATTGCCACGTAAGTGCGGCGCTTTCGTCGGTGTAATCGGTGAAATCCAGATCGGGCGATAACGCGAACAGTGGGCCGCCGCTTTGTTCAGGATAACTGGTGCGCTCGCCGTCAAAATAACGGTAGCTCAATGTCACATAATGCGATTCGTTCGGACGCCAGCCTAAACGCAGATTAGCGTCGGTGTCTTCCGCTTCACTGCCTTTTACCGGTTCACCACTGTCGCGTGCGCGCAATTGGAATGAGTAGTCGAGCTGGTCAGTTTTTCCGGATAAGCCCAGACCGATTTGCTCAAAACCTTCATCGCCCCCTGCAAACGACAATGTCTGCTGATGTCCATCCTGCGGGCGCAGCGTAATGATGTTGATAACACCGGCCAAGGCATCGGCGCCATAAATTGCAGATTGTGGGCCGCGCACAATTTCAATGCGTTCGATGGAGTCTACGTTGATATTGCCAAGATCAAACGCACCACCGCGCGTGTTGCCCGGATCATTGAGTGCAACACCATCAACCATCACCACCGTGTAGTTGGATTCACCGCCGCGAATAGAAGCAACTGTCAAACCACCGGGGCCGCCCTGACGCTCTACAAGTACGCCAGGAACCGTTTGTAAAACATCTGCAAGATTAGTTTTGTTAAGTTGAGTAATCGTTACCCGATCAATCACAGTGACAGTAGATGAAACTTGTGTCGCGGTAAGCGGGCTATAGGTTCCAGTAACAATTAACTGTTCCTGTATTTGTTCCTGGATTTGCTGGGCGTACAGTGGCGCCGACGCCATGGTCAGGGCAATGGGCAGCAGTGGCGAAAATTTCATAATACTTCTCTTCACTCGTTGATGTTATTGCGCAGTTTTTGAGTTCGCGTTTTGCGAAATACAGATGCAGCGGCGGGAGTGTAATGGATGTTGATAGAAATGTTCACCCCTTCTTTCGTTAAGAAAAGAAGGGGTTTATTAACGCGAAAAATTTCAGGATATTTTTGCAGCACATCGGCGGATTAATCCGCCGATGTCCATTCGATAGCTTTGCGAATCATCTCGCTCATTTTTGGATCAGAAAAGTTTTCATCCACGTGCCCCATCGCCGTGTAAAACGCGCGGCCGGCACCTACGGTGTTTTTGAAGATGACGGGGTGATCTTCCACTGGATAATTCGAGTTGTAACTTGAACGGTCCAGGTGGGCGAGCACTTCAATGTTGCCAGCATTGCGTGGATTACTTCGCCAGAAATACCACTCATCACCGAGATACCATTCACTGCCGATATGGCTTACCAGTAAATCTCCGGGCTTTTCGATGGCTACGCGCGCGTGGGGAATACCGTCGCCGTGATGAATAAATTCCGCACCGCCCAAGAGTGTGTCTATATACCAGTCCCAATCGTGTTCAGTGTCAGCCGCGGAATGCAATCCAACAAAGCCGCCGCCGTCTTCAATGTAGGAGCGAAATGCGGCTTCCTGGCCGGCGTTGAAGATATCACCCGTGGTGTTCATAAATACGACAGTACTGTATTGCGCTAGATTCGCTGCGGTAAACAGACCGGAATCTTCGGAAAACGTAATGTTGTAGCCATAGGTATCGGCAATGTCCTGCAGCATAGTATTCCCTGCCTCGATAGAGCCATGGCGGAAACCGGAGGTTTTGGAGAACACGAGAACGTTTGGACAATCATTGCCGCAGTTGACGGTAAACGACCGGGTACGAGGAATACCGACTTCGTTGCCGCTGTCGTCCAGCAGGCTGATCAGCAGCCTGTGCCGACCGGTGGGCAGAGCACCAAGATTGATCGGCTCCAGCGAATTCACAGTGATAGCGGTGTTTCCGTCCAGGGAATAACTGTAGCTCCCACCACTGGATAACCAGCTGCTGTCACTGATATTGACCTGCAGACTGACATACTGACCTTCCGGAATAACTTGGCCCGCCAGCGGGGACACTACATCGATCACCGCTGCACCCGCTGCGGCCGGGATACCGTAAATATCTACATCGTGCAGCGAATAGCCATAACCAGTACCCCGCACAGTGCCGTAGATACGTAGGTGGCGCGCCAGCTGCCCATCCAGTGCAATGTCATTTACACCACCAGTGCCACTGTCGGTTTGATAGATGGTCTGCCAGGTGCTGCCATTGTCGGAGATCTGGATGCTGTAAGCCCGCGCATACGCACCCTCCCAATCGAGGCGTATGCGGCTGAGGTGAACGCTTTCGCCCATATCGGCCTGCAGATACTGCGGATCAGAATGTTCACTTTCCCAGCGCGTGCCGCGATTTCCATCAAATCCATACATCGCCAGATTCCCCGCTAGCACACTGGACGCTGTGGTATCGATTGGAATGAGCCTGCCCGGGGCAGGTGTATCCGGTGTGCTGCCTCCCGCTGCCTGAACCGAAAAGCTCACGGAGCGGCTGGTGCCAACTGTTTGACCCTGATTATTGATCAGGGTGACCTGGACGCTGTGGTTGCCCGCAGGCAGGGCGCCAAGGCTTACCGGGCTGCCGTTGGTGATGGTCACCACAGCTGCACCATTAAGCGAATAACGATAACGGCCACCTTGCGCAAACCAGTTACTGTCAGACACAGCCACCTGCAGGCTAACGAGATTACCTGCCTGATACTGTTGGCCCAGCGTGGGTGCGGTAATGCTGATCTGCGGAGCGGGAGCTAGCTCTGACGCCCCCCAGACTTCGAACTCAAAGAGCGAGTAACCCCAGACCGTGGCACGTTCGGTCCCGGTAAGGCGGATGTAACGGTAACTGCCGGACAGGTTTTCAAAAGTTTCTATGCCTCCGGTACCGTTGTTTTGTGTAACGAGATGGGTCCAGTTAGTGCCGTCGACTGAACCATCAATCACATAACCGCGACCATAGGCAGTTTCCCAGTGCAGTACGATTCTGCTGATGTGGTATACCGCTTCCAGATCAATGCGAATCCATTGTGGATCTGCAAATTCGCTGCCCCAGCGCGTCGCAGGGTTACCGTCCACGGCATCTGCGCCGACAAAACCACCTTCATGACTGGAGACTGAGACGGTTTTGTTGAGGGATAGCAAGGTTTCCTCGATCGGCTCGCCCGGCCCGTTACCTGCCAGACTGTTGATCCACTGCTCGAGTACCTGCATGTATTCCGCATGCTCAAGTGCTCGCCCGATAGGTGGCATCCGGTCGTTCGGGTTCACACTCTTATCGCGGATGAACAGAATGGATTCTTCCGGCGCGCCCGCCGCGACCACCTTGGCGCTGGCAATACCGTAATCATTGAGATAGTTGCGTATGCCGGTGGTGGCTTCGTTGACGATCTTCATTTGTGCCAGAGGGGTGTTGTAACGCGCATCCCATTGCGAACCGCCTTTGCCGACGCCATGGCAGTGGGCGCAGTTGACATCAATGTAGGATTTAACCCGCTGTTCCAGCGTGGCGCTGGTATCGCTGATGTCTACCATCTGGTCGAAGCTCTGCACTTGGTTGCTGCTGAACGCTGGGCTGAATAAATTAAGGTTGTTCCAATGCACCAGCTGGTTATGGGTGCCGAGGTTGGGGTAGGTGAAGTTCTTGTTCAATTGCCGGGTGTTCACGCCAAGAATCTTGGCGGATTCAGCGTTGTGACAGTCGATACATTCCGTCGGGCTGGGATACGCCCAGGTCTGCGTCCAGGTGGAGCCGTCAGCGGCAGTGATACTGATATCCTCCGTTGCCCCCGTCATCAGCAGCTCCGCATCGCTGTTGTCCGCCCTCCATCTGTAGGTCACGCCGTAAATATTTCCGTCTGCCTGTACCACAATCAGGCGTGTCTCCAGCCGTTTGATCTGTGTTGGATCATTGGTATTAACCGGCAGCTCAAAGTGTTTTACGGCTACAGTTCCTTGGGGAAAAACCCAGTTATCCCGTGCATGCCAGGAGATTTTTTTCTCGGCAGGGATAGAAAGCCACCGGAGCTTATCGGCGCGGTCTGACCAGAGTTTGCTGTTTGGTTCGAAGGGCAGCAGGTTTTCCGTCGGGGTCATGGAAGCGGTATTGCTGAATACGCCCGTTTGCGACAGCAGGCGCGGCACACCGGTAAATTGTGAATCGAGCGTGCGGGGCATATTCAGATATGCATACGCTGTTAAGTCTTCCGGCTCCTGTACTTCATCGCCGGAGAAGATTTCGAATTCATAGATGGAGTGGCCGTAACCTGTACCGCGCTCGGTGCCGGTCAGGCGAATGAAGCGGTATTCACGGGTGGAGTTGATCAGGTGGAACTCCGTACCGCCGTGACCATCGGTTTTGTTTACCAGCAGATCCCAGTTGACACCGTCCATTGAGCCTTCAATCACGTAACGGGAGCTGTAAGCGTTCTCCCAGGTAATCACGATGCTGCCAATGGTGGAAGCCTGCTGGAGTTCCACGTTGAGCGATTGCGGATCGGAATGATCGCTTTCCCAACGGGTAGTCGGGTCGCCGTCCACCGCGTAGGCCGCCTGGTTGCCGGCTATTTGTGACGTCGCCGTCGCGGTGCTGCCCAGGGAAATATTGGTGCCGTTGTCGCGATTACCAATGTAATCAAAACGGTAAAGAGCACCGCTGCCGTAGGGTTCTTTGTCACAACAACCCGAACCCCATTGCAGGACATACAGCTGGTGCGTACGTGGGTCCAGCTCCACATCAATCGCGCCCTGGAAACCCGTCGTGTTCAGTGGCATAGGCTCAGCGATGGGGGGATTGTCAGTGGCTGCCAGATCAAGGGTAAAGAAACGGCTGCTGTTGAAATCCCAAAAAATCAACTTGCCGTTGTAATAGGCGGGCAGTTTGAAGTCGCTGGTAATGCTTTCGTTAAAGCGATATACCGGGCCGGCCATGGTTGCCTGATGGCGAATGGTCCAGAGTGCGGGTCTGGCCGGGGGCAGGTTGGTTGCACCTGTGTTCAGTGAATAGTTATTGACGATGTTGTTTGGGTTAAAGCCTGCATACGGCTGGTTGTAGCCCACGATATACGGCCAGCCAAAATTGCCCGCTTCACGGATCTCGTTCAATTCGTCAAGACCGCCGGGTCCTTCGGCGCTATCGGCTGAGGCATCAGGACCTATGTCGCCGACGTACAAATAGCCGGTCAGGGGGTCAATGTTGATACGGAAAGGGTTCCGAAATCCCATGGCATAAATTTCGGGGCGATGCGTCGCATCACCACTAAAGAGATTGCCGGCAGGAATGGTATAACCGCCAGCGGCTGTGGGGGTAATACGCAAGATTTTGCCGCGCAGGTCGTTAGTATTACCGGAGGTTTCCTGGGCTGCTGGCTGGAAATAACCACCGGCCGCTTTGTTATCACCGGTAGTGATGAGCAAGTTTCCGTCGAGATCAAAATGGAGCGAACCACCCATGTGTCCGTGCGCTTCATCGCCGGTGCGCCACTCCAGCAGAATTTGTTCTGAACCCAGGTTCAGCGTGTTGTCCGTATTTACTGTGTAACGGGAAACCCGAGTCAAGCTGCCCGGCGCGGTGTACTGGAAGTAAATAAAACTATTGCTGGTGAAATTCGGATCAAGCGCAACACTCAGCAAACCATCCTCAAACTCGCAGCGCAGGTTTGGTACGGTGGAGGTTTGCACAGCAACACCACCATCAAGATTCCATGCGTAAAAGGCACCGCATTTTCCCACCACAAAAGCGCGGCCATCTTTTGAAATTTCAAATTCCATTGGCAAATCCAGACCTTCTGCGACCACGTGCCGCTGAAAATCGGTGTTGGCAGGTGCTTGCGCAGTAACCGTGGTTGCTGCGAACACGTTCAATACAAGCAAGGAAAAAAACCAACGAGTGCAAAAAGTAATGCGATGGATTCGCTCACAGCAGAGCGTCTTCAGAGAGTTCATTATTGTTCTCCATTGTTATTATGCGGATGCAGTCACAGGACTATATCGGAGCCCTGATCCGTTCATCCAGTAACAGTTAATGCGTAGAACAACATGGGAATTCGCAGAAAAGAAAGAAAGTGGGAAGCCAATGAAATCGCGGCACAGGCGAATCGATTTTTATGAAAATTCGTCGCTTTCCCACGCTGAAGTGAAAGTGGGAATGGATAAATTTGTTGGGGGCAGGTGGGTTTGTGAATATCACTTATATTAATAATTTTTTACGCGCCACTAAATTTTTTTTGCGCTGAGTAATCTGCCTTCTTGACAGTTGCTTTTGACTTCTCAGCATAAAAATCCCCGCCGAAGCGGGGATTTTTATGCTGCACTAATTTTTTTAAAACTCACACCATCATCAGTAACACACCTGGAACTCGACGATGCCATCCCCGGAGCCAAAACGCTGCATGGTGTACTTTTCAATATCAATCAGGAAGCCGTCGCCACCGAGGTTCTGTGTACAGCAGCCCTGGCAATCTGAATCCGCGCAGGCGTCGTAAACTTTACCGGTAATGTGGCGATTTCCCTGACGCAGGTTAAGGGTCTTTAATCCCAACCAGTTCCAATCCTTCATATGCACGGCAATGATATTGTTTGCGGCTACCCAGGATTCTGGTTGTTTACCGTTAACGCCGTAGAAGTAACCGGCCCATTGACACCCGTTATAGTAAATACACTCGAGGCTGCCCGGCTCCGGATAGGAGGTGTAGTTGGTTAAACGCGCCGAGTACCAGTCGCTGCCGCAATCATTGCTGGGTGTTGAACTGCTGGATGACGAGCCATTGCCGCCAGGGCATGATGCCACCGGATCCCAGTACCACGTGCTTTCGATGGGGCTGTAACCTGGGTTCGCATGCTCCGCAATATAGAAAGCTCCGTTATAGCGCACCACGGTACCCGCGTTGTAGTAGGTCCCCGCACTCCAGTTTGGACATGATCCGCCGGAATTATTTGCGCTGCTGGAAGACGAGGACGAGGAGGAGGGGCGGCTGGAACTTGATGACGCAGCAGAACCACTGCAGACATCATTAAACTTCCACTCTTGCCATTGGCCGGAATGTGTTTCCGGATTGGCGCCCTGGGTCCACCATTGCGATGTATAAGACTTGCCATTGTGCTTAACGGTGGTATTACCGTTATAAGCGGTGCCGCTTTGCCAGCTGGGTAAGCTGCTGCAATTTACCGCCGCCACACTGGGCAGTGCGAAAAAAATTCCGCAGCATAAGCCCATCCATACCATTGCCTTTTTCATAAGAATCACCTCGATTCAGTGGGTATTTTTTTAATTGTGGTAGTTGTGGCAATACGTCAGTGCATCCTGGCCGCCACAGAAAATCGGATTAAGCATGGGGCAGGGAAGTGGGGTGAAGTGATACTTTTATTGCGACTTTTAATACTTTAGTTGCATGTGAAAGGCGCGCTGACAGGTAAAGGTGTGACAGTCATGATCCAGGTTGCGCGACCAATAGCGCAATCTGGTGAATATCAATGATGGATGTGTCGGAATGAGATGTCCGATACGGGCAACCTGCCCGCACCGGACACCGCAAGGTTGTGCAGATTAATTACAACTGTTGCTGATACCGCCCAGGTTGGTGCGATTCATACCCGACTTCGTCATCAATTCGGCCGGGCAGGCGACTTCGCGATAACGCAGGGAAGGGTTGTCTGCCGCTTCAAACCAGTCGGCGTACCAGCGGCAGCCCGCCTGCAGATCGGTTAACCCGCGTGAGCCAAATATGCTGTCGCAACGATTGGTCACACAGGCTTTGTATTGCTCGCGGGTGGCGTTGTAACCCAGCTCGCTTTTACAAGCTGACAGGAAACCGCCGTACTGAGCGCCGAGCTCGGAGTTGGAAACGCCCCATTGGTTGGAGCAACCGTTGAACGCGCCCACACCGCCACCGGGTACCATGATGTCAAACTGGCCGCCACCTACGTCATAGCCGACATTGATTGCCTGCACGATCATGGTTTTACCGGCTAATGCGGCGGAGCCGGGGTCACCGGGGGCGTTATAGGATTCGCCGGTAAACTCCAGCTGATAACAACGACCACAGACATCGCCACTGGATGTTGCGGCGTAGCCGTATGAAAGGGTGCTATTCACCGCAAAGGGCGCGAGACCATAACAGGTGTGCGCATCACCACCTTCACAGCTGCTGGTTGCTTCAAGGTCCGACAGCACCTGATTGTTTGCGCCACAGCTTTTCATGGTTTCCATACCGGTGGGAATATTTCCCGACCAGCCACAATGCGGTTTACAACAATCCCAAAAGCGGGTCGCGTAGCCGCTGCATCCACCGGTAATGGGGCCGATACTGGAGCTGGCTGAACTCACGCTGCTGGCAACACTTGAGGATGCCGGAGCCTGCGAGGAGGGCGCACTGGAAGCTGGTGTACTGGAGGCAGGTGTACTGGAGGCACCGCCACCGACAATCCCGTAAGGCGCTGGTTGAGTACTGCAGGTTTCCCGTCCGATACAGCTGCGATTCTGTTCCCAGCCCCAACCGCTGTTCAGGTTGGCGCACAAGGGATACAAGGTGCCGTACCAGTTACATTGCGACCCGCTTTGTTGCGGCGCGCTGGAAGGGGCTGCACTGCTGACCGGCGCGTTGCTGGACGACGAGACCCGGGCGGCACTGGAAACACTGGAAGAAGCAACCGGGCTGGCCGAGGAGGATGTGGTGCCCCCAGAGCCACAGATACTGCCGGTCACCGCTGGCTGTTCTGCGGCGCCACCGTTTTTGTTCACCTGAAAACCGAACTCCACACTCTGGCCCGGTTGGATGGTCCCGTTCCAGCCCATATCGCTGGCGCTGTAGGGATTACTACCGCTCAACTGGGCATTCCAGCTGCTGGTAATACGATTGCTTTGATACTGCCAACTGATTTGCCAGCCCTGGATGGCGGAGGTTTGGGTATTGGTTAAACGGATGGACGCGGTGTAGCCGTCATTCCATTCATTCACCACAAGGTATTCGCAGCTTGCCTGGGCAAAACTGGCGGAACTGATGAGCCAGGAGATTAACCCCAGGCCAACAGATGTGAGAAAAGGTGTTGCCGAGCGCATAGAAAACTCCTTTCAACCGTTGAAATTATGTAATGGCGTCGTTGAAATCTATGCAGTGTGGATGGTGCAGCGGCACATTATGGAACAGCTGGGTAATAACAGGGGCGGCCGCTTTCATATGACCGACCTATTGTAGAGAAAGAAATTCCCAAACGAAAACCGGCCAGCTGTTCACGTGATCGATGTCTCGTAATCCACGGGGGTAAGCCATGTCTCGTAATCAATGCACGTAACAATTTTTCACGTAACTGTTGTCACGTACCTGGTGCCACCTAACTATTGTCACGAACCCCTCGTCACAAACCTGCAGTGTTACCTGAGGACATTTCGAAGAACGGCGGCCAGCTTTTGAATGAAAACCTTGTGTTAAAAAGCCCGCAGCGAGATCGCCACGGGCGTTCGGTTTTTATTCAACCGCACTGACAATGGCGTCAATGATGGCAGGATAAAGCGGACTGCCATTATTTCTGTCAAAGATCGCCATGCCCGCATTACCAGCGTAACCATTGTCCCAGTAAACCGGCACCAAGCCGTGGCGGACTGCTGACTCGGTGATGTACTCATTCCAATAGGTACGATAAACCTCGTGATTAGCCACATTGGGACGAGAGATCACGCCATACTCACCCAGAATTACACCGATTCCCTGATCGACGAAATTGGTTTTCATGCGCTGGAATTGCGTGTCAACCCACGCTTCGTTCGCCCAGGTTTCGGTCACGTTTGGATCAGTCGCGATAGCACCCCACTGAGTAATATTGCTGTTTTCGTTAAGCGTAAAGTTGTAGGGATCGTAATAGTGCACTTCCATCATTAACCGATTCGCCACGGTATCAACCGGGATGTCCGCAAAATTCACGGTGTGATCAATGTTGGTATTGAAACCCTGTACCACCAGATGACGGGTAGCATTACGCCCACCGGTTGCACGCACAGTTGTCACAAACGTTTGATTGAAACTGTTTTGCACGGTGTAGTACTCCTCGGTGGGCGTACCATAATCGCCTTCAACCATGACTTCGTTGGTTCCAGCAAACAGCAGACGATCATCGTAATCACGGAAATGCGTAGCAATCTGTTCCCACATAATGGATAAACGATTGTTGACGTAATTCTGCTGAGCGTAAGTAGGCTGCATCCAGCCACCGTCCCAGTGAATATTCATAATGACGTACATGTCGGCATTCAGAGCGTAATTCACCACTTCCTCAACACGCGCCATCCAGCTGCTGTCGATGACGAAATTTGCCTCGTCGGAAAATTTGCTCCAGGCCACGGGTACCCGCAGGGTATCGAAGCCAGCGGCTTTAACCGAGTTGATTAATTGCTGAGTAACCAACGGATTACCCCAGGCAGTCTCGCCGCCGATTGCTTCCAGGGAGTTACCCAGATTCCAACCCACACCCATGACCTGGGTCAGCTCAACGCTGGTCATGCCGCCTGGATTAGGCGTACTCGACGCCGCGCTTGAGGAACTGCGCGCACTAGAACTTATCGGCGGCACGCTTGAAGTAGAGGATGAACTCGAACCGGGGCAGACCTCTGTATTTACGAGACCGTAGGGGGCCGGCAAGCCACTGCATGATCCGAGATTGAGGCAGCTTTGGTCATTTTCCAGGCCGCCCAAGCCGCTATGTATATCGACGCAGATCGGATAAAGCGTGCCGTACCAGTTACATTCACGCACGGTAGTGCAACTGCTGGAGCTTACCGAGCTGCTTGATACTGACGAATCGCTAGAGCTGGGCGTGGAAGATGTACTGTTGCCGCAGACATTGCCGCTCACGGTGGGGGTTTCGGCAGCGCCGTTCGTGTTGACCTGCATTCCGAACGAGATTGTCTGACCCGGCTGAATGTTGGCATTCCAGCTCAGATTGCTCGCGGAGTAAGGATTTGTGCCACTGAGGTCGGCGTTCCACAGATTGGAGATCGAATTGTTGTTGTACGACCAATTGACATTCCACCCGTTGATCGCGGCGGTGCTGTTGTTAGTTATTTCGATAGTGGCTATAGCGCCACCGCCCCAGCTGTTGGTCACCAGATATTTACAGTCAGCCTGGGCCAGAGCTGAAGACGTAGCCGTCAACCCCAGGCTCAGCATGGCCGCCAGGCCAAAGGTTTTTAGTCGGGAGTTCTTCATCAGGTAGTTCTCCTATCGTTATTTGATTTTTAAGGATTTGTTAAAGCTCAGAAAACGGAGCATTTCGGTGGTGATGAACCGCGAGCAACTTACGACATTGATAGTCTGCGGGACCATATAGTAGCGACGTAAACCAGAGCGTAGGGCAAAGGGTGTGGGATCAAGCGACTAAAGTTTTCAGATGGGATGCAAATCACAAGCGGAATTAGTTTCATATTTAAAATTCGGCTGCGTTTGTTAATTGCAAAATAAAAGTCGCCGAATTAAGAAGGCTTACTGCGGGCGAGAATTCCAAATTTTATTCACTAGCGCCGCACGGATTGATCACATTGCTGATGAAATTATTCAAAAATTACGTGAAAAAAATTAACGAAGCGGCACAAAATACTGAATAAGTCAATGTGTAAAAGCGAACTGAACCACACTCTGCAAAAGAGGATGCTTCTTATTCACTTGAACGATCCGGTGGCTCGGATTCAACACACCAACGCGCGGTAGGAATTCCTATGTCGTCACTTACCAGCATTGAAAAAGATCCATTCGCTTTTCATTCGCGTCTCGCTAAATTTAACGTTAACCGACTCGCGGTTAAAACGCCCACCTCCTCTTGGGAAGAAGACGAACGCAATGAATTAAGGTTTCGTCTTATCGAAGGAAAATTTATCGAAGAATTACGTGCATCAATAAAATCTTTAACGAAACGCAACACGCGTGATGCCGATGAATTTGTGGCTTGGTTCGAATCATTGGCCGAGTGGGGGCCGGGGCAGCATCATCCTTTATTTGAATGGCTGGCAACAACGGCAACCGCCGAGCAGATGAAATGGTTTCTCACGCAGGAAGCGGCAGGAGAAGCTGGCTTTGAAGATCTTGTGGCCTACACACAGGTTAAATTGCCAGTGCAGGCCAAACTCGAGTGCGCGCGCAATTACTGGGATGAAATGGGACGCGGAAAACCTAAAGCGATGCACGGGCCATTGCTGGAAAATATGGTCCATGATCTCGGTTTGAAGCCGTCCATTGATACAACAGTGTGGGAATCCCTTGCGTTGGGCAATGCCATGCTTGGTCTGGCCACTTCCCGTCGCTATGCGTATCACTCGCTGGGCGCATTAGGTGTCATCGAACTCACTGCGCCACTGCGTGCCGCCTGTGTTGCAAAGGGAATGCGTCGGCTGGGATTCTCGCACAAAGCGCGTGCTTATTTTGATTTGCATGCGGTGCTGGACGTGGCGCATTCAGAAGCATGGAACCGGGAAATTATCCGCCCGTTAGTGGCAGCCCAGCCCGAGTGTGCCCAGCTTCTTGCTGAAGGTGCATTGATGCGGTTGCATTGCGGAAAATTATGTTTTGATCGCTACAGCAAAGAACTCGGGTTGACTTTCCCCAAGGCTGAAAGTGAACAACAAAAAATGACCGTTAAGAAAGTTGCCAATGGCTGATGTTCTATCGCCTGTCTTCCAGGAAAAGGGCAGGCGGAAAACGCCGCGGATGATCAAAAAGAGCAGGCGATACGGGGCTGAAAATGCCGGAATAATGCGCCGCTTGTAAAAAAATGTCTGGCAATTTTTCCTCACAAGGCTTGCGCAATTATTACCTGCAATAATTCTTCGGCAGAGTATTGTGAATTTGTGTAGCGGCAATGGCCGCTTGGCCGATGGCTACGCTGATTTGATGTAGTGAACTCACCACATCGCCAGCGGCAAACAGACCTTCGATACTGGTCGCTTGATGATGATCTACTTTTAATGATCCTTCGGCGGTGAATTCCGCCCCCAGATCACGGGCGAGATGTGTACTGCGCGCTTCGCCTAGCATGACGTAAAGGGAATCATATTCACGATCACCGCCATTGCAACGAATATTAGGCCGTTCATTGTTCACAAAGATGGATTCAATTTCCCCCTCAATCAATTCAATGTTGGACGCCGTTAAGGCTGCGCACATTTCAGAGGAAATGTTGGCTGATGGAGATAAATATAAGCTGACACTGCTGGAATAAGTTCGCATAAATTCCGCGTGAGCGATTGCGCAATCCGGGGTAGAAATAATCGCAATACGGTGCTCATGGGCATCATATCCATCACAGATCGGGCAGAGTCGTATGATGCCGTTGCAAACATGCTCTTCCCAATCTTTAATGGCCGGATGTTTATCTTCAATGCCGGTGGTCAGTAAAACTTTCTCAGCATAAATAACATCATCGTCCGTACCGATCACAAATTTATCGTTTGCTTTTTTCAGTGAAAGGACTTTACCGGGTTTTATTGTTACGCCGAAACTGGTTGCCTGTTCGCGCAAACGTTTCAGCAAATCCACTCCGCTTACACCGGTGGGAAATCCCGGATAATTGTGACTGATAGGGATAAGCTCGGCCCGGCTGGGGCCGCCATCCATGACAACTACATTGCGTCGCAGGCGTGCCAAATAAATTCCACCCGTTAGACCTGCAGGGCCGGCACCTATAATCACACAATCAACCACAGCCATAACACACTCCGGAGACACATTTTTTCATACAGCGTGGACCGGTGTTTAGCGCGCGAGTTTCAGCTGCCTCGTTTGCATACCAGGAGGCTCTAGTTCAGTAAGATCCGTGTGGATATAAATGCGCTATCCAAAAACCCGTGGCCCAGAACCATGTAATCGCGGAACTACTTATCAAAATTCACAGCCATATAAACACGCAGAAATTTTGGTGCATGTTCCGCGGTGATTTCTGACACCGCCACAGATCGGAGCTATACTCAGATGGCCCTGCGTTGGGATAACGCATTGAGGATGTGAACAACGCCAGACATGCCATAAAAGCTCGACCACCCATACTGAAAAGCTATCTCCTAGCCGAGATTACCCGACCCGCTTCTGCAAGAGGATTTTGCACATGACCAAGCCAACCGATAAATGCCCTTATTCTTCAACCACTGCCACCGGTGCGCCTGCAGTCAGTGACAGTCATTCGTTGACTATTGGCGCCGACGGCCCGATTGTTTTGCACGACGTTCATTTCCTGCAACAGATGGCGCACTTCAATCGAGAAAAGGTACCCGAGCGCCAACCTCATGCGAAAGGTGCGGGAGCCTTTGGAGTTTTTGAGACGACAGAAGATATGTCGATGTACACCAAGGCCGGGCTTTTTCAGAAAGGTGTGCAAACAGAAATGCTGGCTCGCTTCTCAACAGTTGCCGGCGAGATGGGCAGTCCGGATACCTGGCGCGATGTGCGCGGTTTTTCATTGAAGTTTTACACTGACGAAGGCAACTACGATCTGGTGGGAAACAATACTCCGATCTTTTTTGTGCGCGATCCGATGAAGTTTCCGCATTTCATCCGCAGCCAGAAGCGCTTACCGGACTCGGGCCTGCGTGACAATCACATGCAGTGGGATTTCTGGACCAGCAACCCGGAAAGCGCGCATCAAGTGACGTATTTAATGGGGCCACGTGGCTTGCCACGGACCTGGCGGCACATGAACGGTTACGGCTCTCATACCTATATGTGGGTGAACAAAGCCGGTGATAGATTCTGGGTGAAGTATCACTTTCACACCTGCCAGGGCATGGAGTTTTTCAGTAATGCCGAAGCGATGAAAATGGCCGGTCAGGATGCAGATTACCATCGCCGTGACCTGTTTGAGGCTATTGAAAACGGCGAGCATCCACAATGGGTGATGTCGGTTCAGGTAATGCCATATGACGATGCGAAAACCTATCGCATCAATCCCTTTGATCTGACCAAGGTCTGGTCACACAAGGATTACCCGTTGATCAAAGTGGGCACCATGACGCTCAACCGCAACCCGGATAACTTTTTCGCGGAGATCGAACAAGCTGCTTTTTCCCCGGGCAGCACCGTACCGGGCATCGGTTTGTCACCAGACAAGATGCTGCTTGGCCGCGCCTTTGCCTACGAGGATGCGCAACGCAACCGGATAGGTACAAACTTCCATCAGCTGCCGGTTAACCAGCCAAAATTCCCCATCAACACCTACATGTTCGAAGGTCACATGTGTTACCACCACAGCGGAAATGCCCCGGTCTACGCCCCGAACAGCGGTGGGCGGCCCTGGTCAGACTTTACCGGTATCGTAAACGAAGGCTGGGAAGCGGACGGCAGCATGGTGCGCAGCGCCTATTCCTTACACCCGGAAGACGACGACTTCACCCAGCCCGGGATTCTCGTGCGCGAGGTGTTTAGCGATGCTGAGCGCGACGCATTGGTAGAAACCGTGGCTGGCGCTTTGTTAGGCGGGGTGCGCAGTCCCGTATTGGAGCGCGCCTTCGACTATTGGAAATCCATTGACCCTGATGTCGGCCGAAGAATCGAAGAAAAAGTTCGCCACGGCAGTGCTGCAGAACCCGCCTCGGGGATGAGCGAAGCCTGATGCGGCAGAGGAGGGGGCGTCAGCCTCCTCCAGTTCAACTGCTTTTTGAGATTGTAGACAACACCTGCCACGGCCGTTGATCGCGCTATTAACGTACAGCTAAAGGAATCTTATGAATCAATCTAATGATGGTTTGAGCCGGGGACGCTTGCTCTCTGGTGTGCTTACTTGCGGACTCCTGATGGGACTGTTATCCGCTTGCGGTGATAAATCCACGCCCGATACAACTACGCCCGATATAACCACGCAACCGCCGGCCAGCAGCGCACCTGCGGCGGAAGATGCTCAAGGTTTTGAGGTGACAGAACTCACCCGATTTACCTCCCCGTGGGCCATGACATTCCTCCCTGACGGTCGCTTATTGGTGACGGAAATGGCGGGTACTCTGCACGTGTACGATCCGGCCAGTAACCAGACCGGAGAGATCACCGGTGTACCGGACGTGGTTCACGTCGCCCAGGGTGGATTAGGGGATGTTGTGCTGCATCCGGGATTTACCGAGAACTCGCTGGTTTACATCAGCTACGTGGAAGCAGGTGAGGGCGGTCTCGGAGCGGCCGTAGCGCGCGCCCGACTCGCTTTGGATGACACGAACGGTGGCGCGCTGGAAGATCTCGAAGTCATCTGGCGCCAGATACCCAAGAAGAGTGGTGACGGACATTTCGGCTATCGCATCGCCTTCGACAGTGACGGCATGTTATGGATCAGCTCCAGCGAACGGAAGGAGTTCGATCCGGCGCAGGATATGAGCACGAACTTGGGCAAGCTCGTGCGCCTGAACGATGATGGCAGCCTGCCACCGGATAATCCCTTCGCGGATCAGGGCGATGTGGCCGGACAGGTGTGGTCCCTGGGCCATCGCAATATTCTCGGATTGGCGTTCGCGGCTGATGGCAAACTGTGGATACACGAGATGGGTCCCAAAGGTGGCGATGAGCTCAATCTGATCGAGAAGGCCGCTAATTACGGTTATCCCGTAGTATCCAATGGCGATCATTATGACGATACGCCTATACCCGATCACGATACCCGACCCGAATTCCGCGCACCGGTTATTACCTGGAATCCCGTGATCTCGCCCGCGGGTTTCATCATCTATAGCGGGGACCTGTTCCCGCAATGGAAAGGCAGCGGCTTTATCGGCGGCCTATCATCAAAAGCGCTAATCCGCGTGGCGTTTGATGGCGAAAACGCGCGCGAGGCAGAACGGTTTGAGTTGCAGCGGCGCATCCGTGAAGTGGAGCAGGGGCCTGATGGCGCGATCTGGTTACTGGAAGACGGCACGCGCCAAGGCAGCGGAGCACTACTTAAGTTGACGCCGAGAAGCCGTTAACGTCACCCGGGCGATAGCATGACGCTCCAGCTGTCGCCCGACAACTGGAGCAGTCAATGATTAACGTTGAGATCTATCGCTACAACCCGGAAACCGATAACGAGCCTCATACCGCGCAGTATGAGCTTGATGATATTTTTCGTGAACGCATGGTGCTGGATGTACTCGAGCATCTGAAAACACTGGACGAAACCCTCACATTCCGGCGCTCATGCCGGGAAGGTGTGTGTGGATCTGACGGGATGAACATCAACGGCCGTAACGGACTGGCCTGTATAACGCCAGTAGCGGACGTGCTGAACAAGCAGAATGTCTTGCGGCTCAGACCGCTGACAGGCATGCCGGTCATTCGCGATCTGGTTGTGGATCTGACCTTATTTTTTAAACAATATGAACGGATCGCACCCTACCTGATTAACGATGATCTCGCCTCTGGCAAAGAACGCCTGCAATCTCCCGCTGATCGCGCCAAATTAGACGGCCTTTACGAATGCATTCTCTGCGCCTGCTGCAGCTCCGCTTGCCCTTCCTATTGGTGGAACCCCGAAAAATATATCGGACCGGCCGGTTTACTCCAGGCCTACCGCTTTTTAAACGATTCCCGCGATAAAGCCACCGAACAGCGCCTGGAAAAACTGCAAGATCCTTTCTCGGTGTTCCGCTGCCATAACATCGGCAACTGCGTCGCGGTGTGTCCCAAAGGTTTAAATCCCATGGGCGCGATCGGGCACATCAAGCGGATGTTGTTTCATCGCGGTGCTTGAGTATGGTCGAAATCGGCACAGCTAGCTGTTTCCCTAAGCGTCTTGCAGATTCCCATTTCTATTTTGAAAATGCCCCTTTCTTATCAAAAACAACATCAGACCTCCCCCATGGAACAAAAATCAACATAGAATCCGTATTCCCCGCATAAATAAGTGAACAAAGGAGATTTACCGTGCTGAATATCGGATATTTCAAAGCTGATCCAACGACCTTTGTGGTTCAGTACCACAAGGGCAAAATCAAGCGTCAGGGTATCGGGTTGTCATTTTTCTATTTCGCCCCAGCCACGTCACTGGTTGCTATCCCCATGGCAAGTCAGGATGTTCCTTTCATGCTAAAGGAAACCACCGCTGACTTTCAGGAGGTCAGCATTCAGGGGCAACTGGTATTCCGTATTGCCGATGCCGCCAGACTGGCGGGCATGATGAACTTTACCTTGGCTGACAATGCGAAAGATTATCGGGGAAAAGATCCGGAAAAGCTGCCCAACCGTATCCTGAACCTGGTCCAGGTATTGATGCGAGCCGAGATACAACAGTTACCCCTGCGTGGCGTACTCACAGCATCACGCATGCTAATGACCAATGTTCGTGAACAGCTCAAGGAGTCAGAGGTTCTCGTGAGTCTTGGTGTGGAGGTGGTGGATCTCGCTATTCAGGCAATACGTCCCGCACCGGAAACGTCGCGTGCGCTGGAAGCCTCTGTCCGTGAGGCTTTACTCAAAGAGGCGGATGAAGCGACATACGCTCGTCGTAATGCCGCCATTGAACAGGAGCGAGCTATCAAAGAAAACGAATTGCGGACCGAGCTGGCAGTAGAAACAAAGAAGCGCGAGCTGCGCGAGAACCAAGTAGAGGCAGATCGTGCCGTCAAAGAAAAGGAGCGATTGATCCACAAAGAAGATATGGAGGCTCAGGTTGCCCTGGAAGCCAAACGCCAGGAGCTGGTTGACTTGGCAACGGCGAACGAGCGTAAGCAGGGTGAGGCCAAAGCCTATGGTCTTGAGAAAATGATGGACGCGCTGAACAAGATCGATCCGAAATTGTTTGAGGCCATTGCTACCAGCGGCACTGATCCGGAGCTGGTGATTGCGCAAGCTTTCAAAAGTCTGGCGGCTAACTCTGGCAAAATAGGCCAACTCAACATCACACCGGATTTGCTTGGCAGCTTGTTACAACGAGGCTGATGATGGAACGTCTTAGTGATCGGAATATTATTCTCGTCCACCGCGAAACGCGGTTGGACGGATTGATTCGTCGCCACAATACCCGCGAGCAGGCAGCATTTTATCTGCAAAGCCGTGGCGACAGCCTGGCGGACTATCAGGATGAAGATGGCGAATTAAAGCGGGCATTAGAAGCGGCTGAAAAGATCTTGCGTCGTTGCGGGCGGGTACAACGATTGGAGCGAAGCTTTCTGCCAAATTTTCTCTTTGGCCCGGATGATGTCGTGGTTGTTGCCGGACAAGACGGTCTGGTGGCAAACACGCTCAAGTATCTGAAAGGGCAACCCTTGATTGCCATTAATCCTGCACCCCAGCGATTCGATGGAAAGTTATTGCCATTTCAATTGCGTGACCTCGCGACTATCGCCAGCGCTGTTCTGCATAAACGCTATACCGCACAAGCGGTCACCATGGCGGAAGCGTGCCTGAACGATGGCCAGACCTTGTTAGCGGTAAATGATCTGTATATCGGTCCGAAACTTCCCGTGTCCGCACGCTATGCGTTGACTTGGCGCAATAAAACGGAGCATCACTCATCGTCCGGTGTGATTGTTTCCACCGGCCTGGGTTCAACGGGGTGGTTGAGCAGTCTTCTGGCTGGCGCGCAGGCGATAACAGGCGTAGCGACGCGAGCTATGGACATACCCTGGCATGCCCGTCATCTGCACTTTTGTGTTCGTGAACCTTTTCCCTCACAGACTACGGGTACTTCGCTGGTCTTTGGTGAAATCACCGAGCGGGATGAGTTTCAGTTGGTATCGCAAATGGCCGAGGGCGGTTTTATTTTTTCAGACGGTATCGTGCACGACGCATTGGAATTC
Organism: uncultured Cellvibrionaceae bacterium; assembly: GCA_964448175.1. Taxonomy (GTDB): domain Bacteria; phylum Pseudomonadota; class Gammaproteobacteria; order Pseudomonadales; family Cellvibrionaceae; genus Cellvibrio. The sequence continues at coordinate 39,164 of CAYUVQ010000010.1, forward strand.
AATTCTGGTGTTATTGCATCCATTGGGGTAGCGAAACAGCAAGGGCAGTTAGTAGCGGCTTGACGGCCGCCGCTCTTGTCAGAAAGGCGATTGTGGATCAGTCGGAAAGATCATCAGTTGCCACAATATGGGAAATTGCGTGTCTATTAAGAGACAGTTATTTGCGTTACATCAAAACCTCCCTGCAGCGAACGGTGAATAATCAGGAAAGCTCTTCTCCCCCTGACTGTAGCCGGTATCCAGAAGGTAGATCCAATGAACCCGCAAGATTCAACCGACAGGACGGATTCGCCTGACAAAATACTCCAACCCGCCTCGTACGATATCTGGGATAAAAAATATCGATTAAAAGATGGTGCCCGCCCCCTGGATAAAACAATCGAAGATACCTGGTCACGGGTCGCGCGGGCGCTGGCTGAGGTAGAACCGAAACGTAACGCGCATTGGGAAAAAGAATTTCGCTGGGCGCTGGATAACGGTGCCATTCCTGCGGGACGCGTTATTTCCAATGCAGGCGCTCAATCCTATAAGCCGGCAACCTCCACCATCAACTGTACTGTCTCCGGAACTATTGAAGATTCCATGCGCGGCATTCTGGAAAAAAATCTTGAAGCTGGGCTGACGCTGAAGGCCGGATGCGGTATCGGTTATGAGTTTTCTACGTTGCGTCCGAAGGGCGCTTATGTCGCAGGTGCCGGTGCCAATACCTCCGGTCCGCTGTCCTTTATGGATATCTTTGACAGGATGTGCTTCACGATTTCATCGGCGGGCGGCCGGCGCGGGGCACAGATGGCCACCTTTGATGTGCATCATCCCGACGTAACGGAATTTATCCGTGCCAAGCGCGAAGACGGGCGGCTGCGTCAATTCAACCTCTCACTGTTGATCACCGACGAATTTATTCAGGCTGTTAAAGCCGATGCAATGTGGTTGTTGTCATTTCCCATTCTTGATCGGGAGAGTGAGCGCGCTGCGGTGTCGTTTGATGACCCGACTCAGGTGGTGTGGCGTCGTCTCGACCATTTGCCAGCAGGTTATGTGCGTAACGTCGCCGGTGAGGTAGCTTGTAAGGTGTATAAAAGAATTCCTGCACGGCAGTTGTGGGATCAGATCATGCGCTCAACCTACGATTTTGCGGAACCGGGTTTTATTCTCATTGATCGTGTTAATGAGTGGAACAACAACTGGTTCTGCGAAACCATTCGAGCCACCAATCCCTGCGGCGAACAACCGCTGCCGCCCTATGGCAGCTGCTTGCTTGGCTCCGTTAATCTGACACATTTTATAAACAATCCCTTTACCGAAGATGCAGCCTTTGACTGGGATAAATTCAGGCGCGTGGTGAAGATATTTACGCGCATGCTGGACAACGTGGTAGAAATTAACGGCCTGGCTTTACCCGAACAACGCGATGAAATTATGCGTAAGCGCCGACATGGCATGGGCTTTTTGGGTCTTGGGTCGGCGTTGACGATGCTGTGTATTCCCTATGGCAGCTCCGCCTCCATTGCTTTCACTGAAGAGGTCAGTAAAGAACTAGCGCTTACCGGATGGCGTGAAGGTGTGGCCTTAGCGCGTGAGAAAGGCGCAGCGCCGTTGTTCAACGAAGAGTTTCTCGTCACCGCAGAGATGCTTGCGTTACGGCCTGAGCTGCAACGCCAATATAAAGCGGGCGATAAAGTACCGGGGCGGATGCTGGTAGCCCGGTACAGTCGTTACATGAATTTATTAGCGGAAGAAGACCCGCAGCTGATAGAAGACATTGCCCGTCACGGTTGCCGTTTTACTCACCACAGTTCAATTGCTCCTACGGGTACCATCTCACTGTCCCTGGCGAATAATGCCAGCAACGGTATTGAGCCCAGCTTTGCTCATCACTATTCGCGCAACATCATTCGCGAAGGACGGAAAACCAAAGAAAGCGTTGATGTGTTTTCTTTGGAGCTACTGCGTTATCGAGAACTCTGTAACCCTGCCGCTAAACCTTTTCCGCAGGATGGAGAAAGTGGCTTGCCGGATTATTTTGTGGTGAGCGATCAGATTACCCCAGAGCAGCATGTAGATGTTCAGGCGGCGGCGCAGAAATGGATCGACTCCTCAATTTCTAAAACTATTAATGTTCCCACTGATATTCCTTACGAACGTTTTAAAAATATCTATCTCTATGCCTACGAGAAAAAGCTCAAAGGCTGTACCACGTTTCGTTACAACCCGGAAGCGTTTCAAGGGGTGCTGGTCAAGCAGCAGGATCTTGAAAACACCTGCTACGTGTTTGAATTGGAAGACGGCAGCACCCTGGAATTAACAGGTAATACGCTGGTGGAGTATGACGGTGAAATGCATACCGCAGCGAATCTCTATGACGCTTTAAAAGAAGGCTATTACGGTAAATTTTGAGGGCGCAGTATGACAACCAGGATCAACCAGAAAATTACCGGTGTATCTGTAAAACGTGAAGCACAGGTGGAACATAGCCCCATTGAACAGATGAGTGAAAAAGTAGAGCGCCCGGAAATGCTGACCGGTGCCACTTACAAAATCAAAACACCGCTGTCGGATCATGCGTTATATATCACTATCAATGATGTGGTGTTGAACCTTGGCACAGATCATGAAACACGCCGGCCGTTTGAGATATTTATTAACTCCAAAAATATGGAGCACTTTCAATGGGTGGTGGCGCTGACTCGCGTTATTTCAGCTGTATTTCGCAAGGGTGGGGATGTTACTTTTCTGGTGGAAGAACTGAAGGCCGTGTTCGATCCACAGGGCGGTTACTTTAAATCCGGAGGACGCTTTATGCCGTCGCTAGTTGCTGAAATAGGGGACGCCATAGAAACCCACATGAAGCACATCGGCTTGATAAAACCTGAAGAACAAAGCGAATATCAAAAACAAATCCTGCGCGAAAAGCGCAAGGAATATGAGGACCGCCACAATCTTGTGACGGCAAATGAAGAATATCCGTCCACGGCAGAGCTGTGTTTAAAGTGTCACACCAAAGCGGTGATTGTCATGGATGGCTGCAAGACCTGCCTGAGTTGTGGGAATTCCAAATGTGGGTAAAGGTATTGCGCAATCGAGCTTGATTGCACCCTCGCAGCGCAGGCGTTTTCGATTGTTCGGCGTTGCTCACCACATTCCTGGTTCATTATTTCAGTTGTGAGGTTGTTATGCCCCAATTCGACAAACAGTTTACCTCGACACTGCAATGGAACGCAGAATTGATCAACCAATATGACCTGTCGGGACCAAGGTACACGTCGTACCCGACGGCTCCTCAGTTTACCGATTCGTTTTCAGCCGCAGATTTTTCGGCAGCCGTGGAGCGCAGCAATGCCAGCCAGCGACCTCTGTCACTCTACTTCCACATCCCATTCTGTGACACGCTGTGTTTTTACTGCGGATGCAACAAAGTTGTGACGAATAATAAAGGTCGTGCCCAACCTTATCTGGAGAGTCTGGTCCAGGAAATTGCCATGCAGGCTCAGTGGTTTGATACCCGGCGCCCGGTAAAACAATTGCATTGGGGCGGTGGCACCCCAACGTTTATCAGCTGCGATGAAATGAGCCAGCTCATGAACGCTACTCGCCAATATTTCAATTTGATTGATGATGACAGCGGTGAGTTTTCAGTCGAAATACATCCCGGCCGCGTAAGCGCCGGCACCATGGCACATTTGCGTGACTTGGGCTTCAACCGGGTCAGCATGGGTGTCCAGGATTTTGATCTTCGTGTGCAGAAAGCGGTTAATCGATATAACACGGTGGAAGATGTTACTTCTTTGATCAAAGCTTTGCGGTTGCAGAGTTATCAGTCCATCAGTATGGATCTGATCTATGGTCTGCCTTTGCAGACCCGCCAGACTTTCGCGACGACGTTAAATCACGTAATCGATTTATCACCGGATCGTCTATCGTTATTTAACTACGCGCATCTGCCACATCTTTTCAAAAGCCAGGCGTTAATCAACGAGACAGACCTTCCATCGCCAGAACAGAAACTCGAAATTCTGCAAATGTCGATCGAGATGCTGCAGGACGCAGGCTACGTGTATATCGGGATGGATCATTTCGCTAAACCTGAAGACAGTCTGGTTCAGGCACAACGGGCAGGGGTGTTACAGCGGAATTTTCAGGGCTATTCCACCCATGGTGATTGTGACCTGATCGCGATGGGCGTCTCATCCATCAGCTCATTTGGCGGCGTCTATGTACAGAACGCGAAGCGTGTCGAGCAATACCAGACGTTAATTGATAGTGGCGAGCGCGCTTCAATACGTGGTTTTACGTTGAGTGCGGAAGACCATCTGCGGCAATTTATTATCAACCAGCTGATCTGCCATTTTTCGTTGAGCTTTGATGAAGTTCAACAACGCTTTGCGATTGATCCGCGAATTCATTTCCAAAACGAACTCGCCGAACTTGCGCCCATGATGGAAGACGGTTTATTACAGGTGGATGAGGAGGGGATTCAGGTCCACAATGCTGGCCGACTTCTCATCCGGCGTGTGTGCATGGTGTTCGACGAATACCTGAATAAAGGGCCACGGATCGCCTATTCGAAAGTTATCTAGATTGCAATGTCCAGGGCCAAGCGGCAAAGAGCCAAGGGAAAATCCGTTTCCCTTGGCTCTTTTGGGTAAAACGCTTAGTAGTACGACAAGCGTTTAGCGGTTCAGATACTCCATCAACCACTGCATAGCCGGACGCTGCTGACCATTGCTTTGAATCAGGCCAGTGCCTTCACGCCAGGTGGCACCCACAACATAACCCCACAGCGTGATCCCCACGACATTAGGATGGTTATAGAAGATCGGGAAGTGCATCTGCATGTACTGCAATTGAGTCTGATCGTTGGTTGCTTCGATATCGTACTCGGAAATGTACAGCGGCAGACCCAGCGCGGAAATCTGATCCAGCTTGCTCTGAATTTCCTGTGCGGTCCAGACCCGTGGAGAATACAGGCTGTGAGCCTGCAGGCCCAGAGCATCCACGTAACCGGAATTCACCGCTGGGCGGATCATGTCGATGATGGCATCGGTATCCCAGGTCATGAAGTTATAGTCGTTGTAGATCAGGATAGCGTTCGGGCAATGCTGACGCGCCAGACGGAAAGACTCAGTGATCCAGTCACTTCCAAACGCATTGGCCGCATAGTTTGCCGGCGCGTGTGAAGGCAGCGCTTCGTTCACCACATCAATCATCGCGGTGTCCGGATAGCGGTCGCAGTAATCGCGAATCCACTCTTCAATTTCCTCGCGCTGTTCAGCAGGACTCAAGCTGTCAATCCAGCTAGGACGCTGACTGCCCCACACCAGCGTGTGAGCTTTAACCGGAATACCATTCGCACGGGCAAAGTTATAAATCGCATCCAATGGACCCCAGTTATAACGATCGCGCGTACCTTCTACTGAACCCCATTTACCTTCGTTTTCCGGCGTAATCTGATCCCAGTACTGCATAAAATCAGAGCGAACGGAGCCATTGGTGGTGATGTTGCCCACGAAGAACTCAGGGAAGTTTGGGTTACCGGGGTTAGCGGTAGAGCTGCTGCTCGAACTTGTCGTGCTGCTGGAAGCGGACGATGAGGTGCCGCCATTAAATGGATTGCCAAAACCGATGGAACCGTCGCAATGCAACATTTGTGAGAAGGAGCCGGCACCACACTCTCCGTCCCAGGCGCCCGTGTTATCTTCCTGATCCTCGGCTTGATACGTCACGCCATTTACGATGATGTAATCCACTTCAACATCGCGATCGCCGCCATCATTGGTAAATGCTACACGCAATTCACCCGTCGCGTTGGTCTGTACGGTGTAGTCGAGCATACCGGCGCTTAATGTCCACGTTTCGATGGTTTGACCACCGATCTGCAGACTGACGCTTTCATCACCGGTGACGCCACTCATACGTACGGTAATACTGTTGGCACCACCAGCAACCGAGCTGCTGGAACTGCTTGAACTAACAGAGCTAATGGGATTGTTCGAGCTAACAGAACTGCTCGAATTAGTGGGAGTGCTGCTTGCGCTACCGCCACCTTGAACAGTAAAGGATGCCAGCGCCGGTGTTGCACTACCGTTGGCACAAAAACCAAAACTGGTGTTAGCGCCCGGCGCTACGTTTGCATTGTAAGCTACGGGAGTAACCGTAATGCCACTGAGATTACCATTCCAAAGATTGCTGATAGTTGTACCGTTAAGGTTCAAACCAACAGTCCAGGAAGTGATGGGCTGGTTGCCGTTGTTGGAGATGGTTACGTTAGCGCAATAACCGGAACCCCAATGGTTATTAACATCCAGCGTTGCTTCACCAGAACCGGAAGTCAGCGCATGCGCCGCTGGGATAGATGTCAACATCGCTGCTGCAATGAGCAGTTTTTTTTGTAGATGGATGGTCATTTTTGAACTCCTGTTTAACTCATTATTGGCTATGGGAGTGTTATTGATTATTAAAAACGCCTGATCATCGACGAGATTGATTCATTAAAAACAAAAGTGAATAGCGCGACCTGCTGCTTATTTGAACCTATTATTAAAGGCTGTTGCTCGTACTACCGACGACTGGCGTCGTCGACGAGTAAACAATTGATTTGAGATATTGTCAATTTGAACCTAAGGTCTGGCGCGTATCGCCTTTTTTAAATAGTGGGATTGGGCATTTCATCACGAACAGATTTGATTTACGCGTCGCGTGGAAAGCAGAAAATTTTATAAGTGTGAATTTTTTTACAGATTAAATTTTTTTTAATATATAGAGGAAGGAGGCGGCTATATCTGCGTTCAGATAAAAAGTTGCTTGGCCGGAAAATCCCGAGTAAATTAAACCAAACCACGCAACTTCTTATAACTTTTAACGGTTAATGCTAAGTTCGTTTCGTACGATCTCCGCACCGGCACTTAACGCGTGCAGCTTGGCTCTTGCAACGTGGCGGGGTAGAGGTGCCATGCCGCAGTTGGTGCAAGGACACAGCTTGTCTGCATCAACAAACTGAAGTGCTTTTCGTATTGTGTCGGCTACTTGCTCGGGTGTCTCAATGGTGTTGGTCGCCACATCAATAGCTCCTACCATCACTTTTTTACCTCTAATGAGCTCAAGTAGCTCCATCGGCACACGGGAGTTCTTACATTCCAGCGAAATGATGTCGATATTGGATGTTTGCAGCTGGGGAAAAATTTTTTCATATTGCCTCCACTCTGAACCCAGAGTTTTTTTCCAGTCGGTATTCGCTTTGATGCCGTAACCGTAGCAGATATGGACGGCCGTTTCGCATTTAAGCCCGTCAATTGCTTTTTCTAAGGTGGCAATTCCCCAATCATTAACCTCGTCAAAAAATACATTAAACGCAGGTTCATCAAACTGGATAATATCAACACCAGCGGCCTCTAATTCTTTGGCTTCTTGATTGAGAATTTTGGCGAACTCCCACGCGAGTTTTTCCCGGCTTTTATAGTGAACATCGTAAAGCGTATCTATCATGGTCATTGGGCCTGGCAAGGCCCATTTGATGGGTTGCCTGGTTTGCTGACGTAAAAATCTGGCATCCTCAACAAAAACCGGCCGCGGGCGAGTTACCGCACCAACGACTGTTGGAACGCTCGCGTCATAGCGATCGCGAATTTTAACCGTCTCACGCTTTTCAAAATCAACTCCCTCAAGGTGTTCAATAAACGTGGTAACAAAATGCTGACGCGATTGCTCACCATCACTGACAATATCAATGTCGGCCTGTTGTTGTGCGTGCAATGACAGAGTCAATGCGTCTTTTTTGCCTTCAACTAATTCTTCGCCCTGTAATTTCCAAGGTGACCAGAGAGCTTCCGGCTGCGCGAGCCAAGCGGGCTTAGGCAGGCTGCCTGCAGTAGACGTGGGTAACAGTTTTTTCATAATAAAGATCTTTTACCTTGAGAATTAAAGGGCGAGGTTAGCCGACCATTGTTCAAGAATGGAACGGTAGGGCTTGATGAAGTGCTCCTCAGCAAACCTCCCTTGTTCAACAGCCAGTCGGCTGCGTTCTTCACGGTCATAAACAATTCGAGTTAATGAATAATCCTGGTGCTTCAAGCTTGGTTGATAGAGTTTTCCCGCTGCAGAATTCGCATTGTAAATCTCTGGTCGATAGATTTTCTGGAAGGTGTCCATCGTGCTGATGGTGCTTATAAGCTCAAGATTACTGTAATCATCCAGCAAATCGCCTGCGAAATAAAAAGCCAAGGGAGCGACGCTGTTCGCCGGCATGAAGTAGCGAACCGTTAAGCCCATCTTTCTAAAATAATCATCCGTTAATGAATATTCGTCCTGCAGGTATTCAACACCCAATACCGGATGCTGGTTTTCCGTCCGATGATAGGTTCGGCTGCTTGACACACTTAGGCATATAACGGGCAGCTTTTTGAAATGCTCTTTGTAGGTGTTGGAGCTTACGAAATACTTAAACAGCTTCCCGTGCAGATCTCCAAAGTTATCTGGAGTGCTGAATTTGTGTTGATTTCTGTTATGTTCAGTCAGTACCACACTAAAGTCATAATCCCGGACGTAGGAGGAGAAATTGTTCCCAACAATTCCCTCAATACGTTCGTTAGTTTTTCGATCAATAATATTCGTTTTCAGTATTTCTATCAGGGGCAGGGGAGTGCCGGTGTTGTGTGTATCAATATTCAGCTCAACGGAAATAATATCCAGTTCCACGGAATAGCGATCGCCCTTGGCGTTATCCCAGTGCGCCAGGGCATTGAAGCGGTTGTCAATCATCCGCAATGCGTTGCGCAAATTTTCCTGGCGGCTCTGTCCTCTAGCCAGGTTAGCAAAATTTGTCGTAGCGCGCGTATTGTCCGAAGGGCAGTAGTTTTCATCGAAACGAATACTTTTAATCGTAAATGTAAAATCTTTATTCATGGTGATCATGTAACCTGATTGTGAAGATAAACATTGTTTATTCCGTAGCCTCTGCTAACTTTGCGCTTTTCTTCGTGGATATATCTGAAGAAATAGAACGTAATCTTTTTGCCGCAGAAACCATGTTGGAGAGTGCAGGAATGACTTCACTCCACTGGCGGGTTTTCAAGCCGCAATCCGGGTTCACCCACAAGCGTTCCGCGGGTATGCGCTCGGCCGCCTTTTGCATCAGTTGCACCATGTATTTTTCGCTGGGAATATTCGGTGAGTGGATATCATAAACGCCTGGGCCAATCTCGTTCGGGTACTCAAAATTCTTGAAGGCGTCCAACAATTCCATATCGGAACGTGAAGTTTCGATAGTGATTACGTCGGCATCCATGTCTGCAATTGATTTGATGATGTCATTGAATTCGGAATAGCACATATGGGTATGGATTTGCGTTTCATCTTTCACGCCGTTTGCGGCGATGCGGAAAGATTCAATAGCCCAGTCCAAATAGTCGTGCCATTGTGCTTTGCGCAGCGGTAAACCTTCACGCAATGCAGCCTCATCAATCTGAATAATTTTCACGCCGGCTTGTTCCAGGTCCAGTACTTCTTCGCGAATGGCGAGGGCCAACTGATAACAGGATATTGCGCGTGGCTGATCGTCCCGCACGAATGACCAGTTCAAGATGGTGACCGGGCCCGTAAGCATGCCTTTCATTGGCTTGTCGGTGAGCGATTGTGCGTATTGAATCCACTCAAGCGTCATGGCTTTTGGACGGCTGATATCACCGAATAAAATTGGCGGTTTTACACAACGAGAACCGTAGGACTGTACCCAGCCAAATTGGCTGAAAGCGTAACCCTTAAGCTGTTCGCCGAAATATTCCACCATGTCATTACGTTCGGCTTCCCCATGCACCAGTACGTCCAGGCCTAATGCTTCTTGCTCTTTAATACTGCGTTTAATTTCAGTTTGCATTGCCACTTTATAACCAGCTTCATCCAGGCGACCCGCTTTAAATTCACTGCGGGCGTGACGAATTTCTGCGGTTTGTGGAAAGGATCCGATGGTAGTGGTTGGATATGCAGGTAATTTCAGCAATGCAGCTTGTTTTGCAGCGCGCTGCGTGTAAGTGCTCTTACGCTGTCCCAATTCAGGAGTCAGCTGTTCAATAGCCGCTTTAACCACTGGGTTGTTAACACGCGGCGAATTGCGGCGCGCCTCGATGGCCGCTCTGTTTTCTGCTAACTCATGTTTAACCGCAGCGCGGCCTTTATTTAAGGCAGCCGATAACAGATGCAATTCATCTAATTTTTGTAATGCAAACGCTAACCAGGATTTAATATCCGCATCCAGTTTTTTCTCGCTTGCCAGATCAACCGGAACGTGGAGTAACGAACACGATGGTGCAACCCACAGACGATCACCCAGTTTTGTAGCAATGGGTTCTAACCAGTCCAGTATGCTGGTTAAATCAGATTTCCAAATGTTACGACCATTGATCACGCCCAGAGACACGACACTGGTAGCAGGTAATTGAGCGATCAAGGTATCGACTTCATTGCGTGCATTAATTGCATCCAGGTGGACGCCCTGTACTGGCAAATGCGTAACGACCGAAATATTTTCCTGCAATTGACCGAAGTAGGTGGCCAGCAATAATTTTACTTGGCCGGTATTTAATGCGGTGTAAGCGGTTTTGAAAGCGTCTTTCCAATCATTATCCAGTTCAGTTACCAAAATGGGTTCGTCTATTTGAACCCATTCAACCCCGCGGGTGGCCAAGGTATTCAAAAGCTCAACGTAAACCGGCAACAAATCGGCCAATAGCGCCAGCTTGTCAGAATTATCTTTTGCTTTACCGATAGCCAGATAGGTAAGCGGACCAATAATCACGGGTTTGGCTTTGACGCCTTGTGCGTTCGCCTCTGCCAATTGTTCCAGCAGGCGGCTTGCATCGAGCTTGAATTGCGTTTCTGTGGTAAATTCAGGAACGATATAGTGATAGTTGGTATCGAACCACTTCGTCATTTCACCGGCAGCAACACCACCACAGCACTGCGCGTGCTCTTCGCTTTGCGCGGAGCGGCCACGGGCGACGCGGAAATAATTATCCAGCACATCGCCATGAAAACCTTGCACACGCTCAGGCAGGTTGCCAAGCGTAAAGCTGATGTCGAGCACTTGGTCATAAAAAGAGAAGTCGCCAACCGGCACCAGATTAAGACCTGACTGATGTTCCCAGTGGATCTTACGCAGTTGCGCGCCGACTGCTTTAAGTTCATCGCGGGACAGTTGACCTTTCCAATAAGACTCCAGCGCAAATTTCAATTCACGTTTTGCGCCGATGCGGGGAAAACCGAGATTGTGAATAAGTGCCATAACATGCCTCTGGGGATGTAGTCATAAGATGGAGGCATCTTAGGCTTGTCTTTCCATGATTAAAAATGTTATTTTTTCAATAATCTATTAATTTTATTCATAAACCACATGATTGAACGCAACCACCTCATCGTAATACGCGAAATTGAACGTCAAGGTTCACTGACGGCGGCCGCTAATGCGCTGCATCTGACGCAATCCGCTATAAGTCACACGATCAGAAAGCTCGAACAGAATCTGGGGGTTGAAATCTGGCGCAGGGAAGGGCGCAGTCTGATACTCACTCAGGCGGGACAATATCTGCTTGCCGTAGCTAACCGAGTGTTACCGCAGCTGGATTATGCGCAAGAGCGTCTGCGTCAATATGCACAGGGCGAATGCGGCGCTTTGCGAATTGGGATGGAATGTCATCCTTGCTATCAGTGGTTGTTAAAGCTGGTTGCACCGTTCCTGGCACTCTGGCCACAGGTGGATGTAGATGTAAAACAAAAATTCCAGTTTGGTGGTATAGGCGCATTGTTTGGTTACGAAATTGACCTGCTGGTAACGCCCGATCCATTACATAAACCGGGTTTGAGTTTTGAGCCGGTGTTTGATTACGAACAGGTGCTGGTCGTCAATAAAGAGCATCCACTGGCCAAAGCTGATTACGTTGAACCGGAACAGCTCAGCACAGAAGTACTCATTACCTATCCGGTTCCCTTGGAACGCCTGGATATCTTCAACCAATTCCTGTTACCGGCTGGCATAGGGCCAAAACGCCACAAACCGATTGAGACCACCGACATCATGTGCCAAATGGTGGCCAGCGGCCGAGGTGTATCAGCATTACCGCGCTGGCTCGTGGATGAATACGCAGACAAACTGAATGTCGTGCCGGTACGGCTGGGTAAACAAGGGATACAGAAGCATATTTACTTAGGTATCCGCGAAGGCGATATCGAGATTGATTATATTCGGGCGTTTGTGGAATTGGCTCGTAGTAAATAGAGAACCATAATATACATTATGCGCATAATGTATATTATGTTAAATTGGATATTTATTCCCAAGCCTGCATCTCCAGACTATTCCCCCCAGGCCACCTTCTGCCCCTAAATCTCGGTTAAATGGTATGGTAGCCCTTCACATGAATCGGGATGATTCCCGGGTTCACGTTTATTTTGGATTTAGTTGTGGAAATGTAGCTATGACAAAGAAGACGCTTGCAATTGTTGGTTGTGGAAAGCTCGCTGAGATCGTTGTTGATGCAGTTATCAATGGTCTTTTGCCGGATTACCAGTTAATGGGTTTTTTCTCTAATACCAAAGAAAAAGCTCGGCGCCTTGCGGATAAGTTGCAGGCTTCGCAACCTGGCTATAACAGTACAGCGTGTAACTCTCTTAATGACCTGCTCGCACTTAAGCCTGATTATATTGTAGAAACGGCTTCGCCTGCGGCCATGAGAGAACTGACATTGCCTGCTCTGAAAAACGGCTCATCCATCGTCACCTTATCGATTGGTGCGTTTGCAGATGAAGCTTTCTATAACGAAGTTATCGAGACGGCTCGTACACATAACACCCGCGTGCATATGGTTGCGGGGGCTATTGGAGGTTTTGATGTGTTACGTACGGTATCCTTAATGGGACCTTGCGAGGCTTCAATAGATACTGAAAAAGGCCCCAATTCGCTAAAAACGACAGAAGTCTATGATGAGGTCTTACAGACCGAACAACGAAAAGTGTTCGCGGGAAATGCAAAAGAAGCGATTGCGCTGTTCCCCACTAAGGTTAACGTTGCTGTTGCTGCATCGCTAGCGTCGGTTGGTCCTATGAATATGAAAGTATCAGTAACGTCGACGCCGGGTTATGTTGGTGATGATCATCGGATTGAGATCAACAGCGATCAGGTGAAAGCCGTGATAGATGTTTACAGTAAAACATCGCAGATTGCTGGCTGGAGTGTGGTGAACACACTTCGGAATATTACTTCACCAATTGTTTTTTAGCCGTTTCGCTCGGCAGGAAAGGCGGATTCATTCCGCCTTCGCCAACGTTAGTTATCCCACCTTAGCAGCCCATCCCCCGCCCTAACCCCTCGAAGAAAAATCACTCCGAAGATTTTTTGTTGCATAATGCGTTCCAAAATGGTGTTTAATATTCCATTTAACCGATCCCAGATTATGGAGGAACACGGCGGGATGATGTTAGCACTCCTCATACTACTCCCGCTTGGCGGAAGTTTGATCGCAGCTTTACTGCCAGCCAATGCGCGTAACCGCGAAGCCTGGTTGTCCGGTGGAGTATCACTCACGGGGCTGACGATAGCAGCCTGGCAGTATCCAGCCATCAAAAATGGTGAGGTCATGCGTCACGAATATGCGTGGCTTCCCGAGTACGGGTTGAATCTTGTATTACGTCTGGACGCCCTCGCCTGGCTGTTCGTTGTGCTCGTGCTGGGCATTGGTTTTCTGGTTGTCTTATATGCCCGGTACTACATGTCACCCAAAGATCCGGTGCCGCGGTTTTTCTCGTTTTTGCTCGCGTTTATGGCTGCGATGCTTGGGGTGGTTCTCTCAGGCAACCTGATTCAGCTGGTACTTTTCTGGGAGCTTACCAGCGTCACTTCATTCCTGCTCATCGGTTATTGGCACCATCGAATAGATGCGCGAAAAGGCGCGCGCATGGCATTTACCATTACTGGCGCAGGAGGGCTTTGCCTGCTGGCCGGGGTCTTGTTATTGGGGCGGGTGGTCGGTAGTTATGACCTGGATGTGGTTCTGGCTTCTGGTGATTTGATCCGTCAGCATGAATGGTATCGCCCGATCCTGATCCTGATTGCGCTGGGTGCATTAACGAAGAGTGCGCAGTTCCCTTTCCACTTCTGGCTGCCCCATGCGATGGCGGCGCCCACACCTGTTTCCGCGTACTTGCATTCTGCCACTATGGTGAAAGCCGGCATCTTCCTGTTGATGCGGATGTGGCCGGTGCTTTCCGGCACGCCTGAATGGGTTTGGTTGGTCGCAGGTGCGGGGGTATGCACGATGCTGATCGGTTCCTTCTTCGCTATTTTTCAACATGACCTCAAAGGCCTGCTGGCTTATTCCACCATCAGTCACTTGGGTTTGATCACGGTGCTCTTGGGAATCAGTACACCGCTCGGCGTCGTGGCTGCGATTTTCCATACCCTGAATCATGCGATCTTTAAGGCCTCATTGTTTATGGCGGCGGGAATTATCGACCATGAGAGCCAAACCCGTGATATCCGGGTATTGAGTGGCCTGTATTCGATGATCCCAATTACCGCGACCCTGGCAATTGTGGCCAGTGCGTCGATGGCAGGCGTACCGTTATTGAACGGTTTCTTATCCAAAGAAATGTTTTTTGCCGAGGCGGTTCAGATAGGGGGGACAGACAGCTGGTGGATGTCCTGGGCGGCCTTGGCCATGGGTATATTCAGCGTCGCCTACTCGCTGCGTTTTATCAGCGTTTTTTTCGGACCAAAAGCGGAAGATCTGCCGCAGATTCCCCATGAGCCTCCGCAATGGATGCGGTTTCCGGTTGAACTTTTAGTCCTGCTTTGTCTGATCGTAGGTACGATGCCGGCATTGAGCGTGGGGACTGTTTTACATAGCGCTGTTAATGCTCTTCTGGGTGATCAGGCCCCCAGCTTCAACCTGGCGGTCTGGCATGGCTTTAACTTACCACTGAAGATGAGTATCGCGGCGCTTGTTTGCGGCGTAACGTTGTATTTTGTTTTACGTCAGTTCTTTGATCTCCGGAACCGCACTCAGGTGCCGCTATTGCACCCCATCAAAGGAATCAAAATCTTCGACAGCCTCCTCCAAAATGCCATTTTGGCGGCAGAAGGTCTGATAAAAATCATTGGCACGCGCCATTTGCAGCCGCAGCTGTTGATAATCATCGTCGGTTTGTCGGCCGCACTGTTGTTGATTGTTCCTACGCTCTCCGGTCTCCAGTTGCAGGATATTTCGGAAGTCGATCCTTACTTCGCGTTGCTTTGGATACTGGGTGGCAGCTGCGCTGTGACTGCCGCATGGAGTGCCAAATATCACCGGCTAGCTGCCCTGCTCCTTGTCGGCGGTACTGGTATTGCCACTAGTATGACTTTCCTGATGCTGTCAGCGCCTGACCTGGCGCTGACACAGTTGATGGTTGAGACGGTAACGACCGTGCTGATCCTGCTGGGGTTACGGTGGTTGCCGCCACGTCTTGCCGCGGCGGAGTTGGCGCTGCAGGAGCGGATTCCGGTTCGTGTCCGCCTGCGGCGTCTGCGGGATTTTCTGATCGCGTCGATCAGTGGTCTTTTGGTTGCGGTGGTCTGCGGGGTATCGTTGCTGAGTCCGCGCAGCGAGAGCATCTCCGAGTTCTTCCTGTTGAATGCGTTGTCGGAAGGTGGTGGTACTAACGTGGTCAACGTGCTGTTAGTCGACTTCCGTGGCTTCGACACCTTTGGGGAAATTACCGTCCTGGCAATTGTCGCGCTGACGGTATTTGCGCTGCTGCGACGCTTCCGCCCCGCTCCGGAAAGCGCGGTAGTTCCACGGCAGCAGTCCAATATGGTTGATCCGGCAGCGCGCCAAACCGTCGCCGAGCATGTGAGCAGCGGTTATATGCAGATTCCTGCTGTCTATCTGCGCTTCCTTTCACCTTTTATGGCTATGGTCGCGGCGTACTTCTTTTTTAGAGGACACAATTTGCCCGGTGGCGGCTTTGTGGCTGGCCTCATCTTTTCTACCGCCGCAATCATGCAGTACATGCTCGCCGGCACCACTTGGGTGGAGTCACGTTTACGGATGCAGCCATACAAATGGATCGCCTGGGGCCTATTCACGGCCGGAGCCACCGGGCTTGGTGCCTGGTTCTTAGGCTATCCCTTCCTGACCAGCCATACCGCCCATGTGACCCTTCCGATTTTCGGGGAACTACACCTGCCCAGTGCCTTCATCTTCGATCTGGGTGTGTTTATGGTTGTCGTGGGATCAACGATGTTGATTCTCGTAGCTCTCTCTCACCAGACCCTGCGCAGCCACCGTCAAACCGGCAGCGCCGCGGAGCGGGATGCACCGTTAATAAGGAGCGAAAATTAATGGAAATGATAATCGCCGCAGCAATTGGTGTCTTATTCGGATCAGGTGTATGGCTGATCCTTCGGCCGCGCTCGTTTCAGGTCCTGACCGGGCTTCTTTTGATGTCTTATGCCGTCAATTTATTTATTTTCAGTATGGGACTGGTGTGGATTGATAAACCTCCGTTAATCGAAGGTTCGGGAGCACTTAATCCCGCCGATTATGCGGACCCCCTGCCCCAGGCTCTGGTATTGACCGCAATCGTCATTGGCTTTGCTACTACCGCGTTATATCTGGTGCTGATGCTGGGCTCCCGCGGCCTGACCGGCACGGACCATGTTGATGGAGTGGAACCACCGCAATGAGTTTAAGTTGGATGCAACAATTAATTTTGGTGCCGGTAGTTCTACCGTTATTCACGGGGGCGCTGCTGATCGTATTGAACGAAAGCCGCGATCGCCTCAAGTTTGCCATCAACCTGGGGTCACTCCTTCTACTACTGGCAACCGCCGTTACTCTTCTTTGCTATACCGACCAGGATTTATGGTCCGACAGCTTTGGCGTTTACCTTGCTGCGAACTGGGCTGCGCCTTTCGGTATCGCTCTGGTATTGGATCGCCTGGCGGCCTTGATGCTGCTCCTTACCGCCGTGGTTGCGGGTTGCGCATTGCTGTATTCCATGAAGCGCTGGAGCCGTATCGGCGTACACTTCCATTCGCTGTTTCAGTTTTTGCTGATGGGTCTGAATGGCGCGTTTCTTACCCACGACTTATTTAACCTGTTCGTCTTTTTTGAGGTGATGTTGGCAGCTTCATACGGCCTGCTTTTGCATGGCTACAACATTCACCGTATCCGGGCGAGCATGCAGTTTGTTGCAGTCAATCTTGTTGCCTCCTTGTTATTTTTGATTGGGGTAGCGCTTATCTATGCGTACACCGGCACCCTTAACATAGCGGATCTTGCATTGCGGGTAAGGGAGCTGGATGCAACGGAGCTGGGATTGCTGCAGATTGGAATGACCACGCTGCTTATCGTATTTTTGGTCAAAAGCGCCATGTGGCCATTTGGATTCTGGCTCCCATCGGCCTATTCCGCTGCGTCACCTCCCGTGGCCGCCATGCTCGTGCTGATGACCAAGGTCGGGGTATACGCCAGCTTGCGGATATGGCTCTTGGTGTTTTCAGATGATGCTGGAAATGTCACCAATCTGGGGGCGGATATTTTATTTTGGGGCGGGCTGGCGACTGTGGTTTTTGGGACGGTGGGAATGTTGGCGAGCGATCTGCACCGGCATCTGGGCAGTTACGCGGCCGTCATTTCCTCGGGCACTTTACTTGCTGCGATTGGCTTAGGCGTGGGGTCATTGGTTCCAGCCCTGCTGTTCTATCTGGTGAGTTCCACCTTAGCGGTGGCAGCCTTTATGCTCCTCAGCGAATTGATTGATCGCAGTCATAATCCGATTCAGGCAATGCTTGAAATCACCAAAGAAGCCTTTGAGTTTGAAGAAGCACCGGATCAGCCTGTAGGGGTCGGTATCCCGGGGGCAGTAGCTTTTGTGGGGACGGCATTTGTCGGCTCGGCTCTCATCATCGCAGGCTTGCCCCCTTTGTCCGGTTTTATTGCTAAATTCGGTATGTTTCACTCCATCCTCGGTGAAACGGGAGCAGATGGCTTGGGAATGGCGGGGATTCTGTTTATCACCCTGGTTATCGTCTCTGGATTAATTGCCATCATTTCATTAATGGCCTATGGCATCCGCACGTTCTGGGGCAGCGGGATCGTCAGACCACGATTGTACGTATCAGAGATACTGCCAATCGGACTACTGTTATTGTTGTGCGTCGTTCTCACTGTTTTTCCTGGCCAAATATTCTCGTATATGGAGCGGACCAGCGCAGAGCTACATCAGCCGGACCTCTACATTGAGGGGGTATTGTCTGCACCGGTGGTAGGCGGTGATGCGACGTCGGAAGATGCGCTGAAAGAGCCTGGGTATCACACGATAGGAGAGCCGCAATGAATATTAAACGATGGCTGCCCTTGCCATTCACCTCATGCATGCTGTTCCTCACCTGGCTGCTGCTGAACCAGACAGTCGAACCGAGTCATTTATTGCTGGGGCTGCTACTTGCGGTGGGGCTACCCTTGCTTGTTCTTCCTCTGCAACCTTTGCGCGACCCTTATTTTGCCAAGCCCTGGGCTCTGCTTCGCCTGCTCGCCGGGGCGCTGGTTGAGATTATCCGCTCCTGCTTCAATGTCAGCCGCATCATTCTGTTCCGCTCAAAAGATTTGAACTCGCAATTCATCCGTATACCGCTCGACCTTACCAATCCTCATGGTTTGGCGCTGTTGTCGTGCCTGATCAACTCTACGCCGGGCACTATTTGGGTAGAAATTCTCGCAGATCACGAACTGGCTCTGCATGTCTTCGATCTTCACGACGAACAATGGTGGATCAACACCATCAAAACCCAATACGAGCAACCACTCATCGAGGTATTTGAGGGGGCTAGAAAAACATGATGACACTGTTGCAGTTTTCAATGGATTTCGTTTTAGCGTGTGTAATTCTCGCCATGATTTTCTGTACGGTCCGTTTAGTAATTGGCCCTGCCGCACAGGATAGAGTATTGGCTCTGGACACACTCTGGATGTGTGGAATGCTGCTGGCCCTGGTGCTGGGCATACGTTTCGGCAGCCAGGTTTATTTTGAAGCCGCACTGCTCATTGCCCTGACCAGTTTTGTTTCGACTATAGCATTGGCCAAATTTCTCATGCGTGGAGAGGTAATAGAATGAGTGAAATTTTGGAATTGCCTGTATGGGCAACTGTACCCGTCGCGTTCTTATTGATCCTGGGCGGATGCATCATCGTCATTGGCGCACTGGGCCTAATGCGCCTGCCGCATTTTTATCAGCGGATTCACGGCCCGGCCATTACGATCACGTTAGGAGCCGGCTGTGTACTGATTGCGTCTATGATTTATTTTTCCACAACCCAGTCACGCTTTGTGGTGCATGAGTTGCTCATCTCCTTTTTTCTATTATTAACCGCGCCGGTGGTTTCGATGATGCTCGCCAGAGCCGCCGTCTATCGTGATTTACGCAAACAAAAACAAGGCTTTGAGGCGGTGGGTGGCGAGGTTTATCGTTATCCTGAGGAAGAGGATTCGATGTAGCATCTATGAAGAATGGCGAGCCGGTGCTCGCCTTTTTTGCATTAAAGATTAACTAAATAGGTTCAGCTTAAAGGTGTTTATTCAACATTAAATTTTTTTAGTTCTACAGACTCTGTCTCGTTATAAACTCTTATTTTCATGTTCTCTGCAGGGATTTGTGGATCGAATTCAATAAAAACGAGCTCGCCATTGGCTCCCAGTTTTTCGAACGCGCCCATGAGTTCGATTGGCTCAAATTCAATAACATAATAAACGCTAGCAGATTCTGTCCCAGCTCTAAACTTTAGAGTTTGTGGTAGAGGCTTCGGCGTATTCCTCATTTCTTCATCAAATTGAGTGGGTAGCCAATACGCTTCCCCATTTAAAAAGCTTACTGGCATATCTGCTTTTGAAGGGCTTTTATGATCCTTATATACCGGAACCCATTTGTACAGATTTCTATATCGCTCCCACATTCCCACCGGTGCACCATTCGCTTTAATTTCTGCAAGCTGCTCAGGCGTCACGCTCTCAGCGAGAGCGTCAGCAACATATTTATCGCTCTGCTCTTTTGAGGTGAATGGTAATTTAAAAGCAGCCTGTGGGGTCATTTCTATTTCATTTGCCTGACCAAAGAATACCTCGGTCGTGCGCGGGCCTTTTATCCAAACAGAAACTGCACCACCAGGGGCAATACCAATAAGAAAAGAACTGTAAGGTCTGTCGGGCTCCTGGCGAAGCTGGTATTGAAAGAGCTTCAGGATTTCGTCATACGGCAACTGAAAATGGCCCTCAAAAAAACGGTTTTCGGCGTAGGAGTAGAATCGTAATCGAACGCGATCAGGTAGCGGCTTGAACTTGGGACCAATCAAGTACACGCTGGTTGAAACTCCCCAGCCTTGTGTCAGTGTACCGCCGGAGGGAATATCCACCCCCTGGCTCTGCCCTTGGTAAAAGAAAGTACCGTTGATAACTTCCATTGGATAATCACGTGGCGCCGTAGCTACAGCGTACCATTCAAATTCCGTAGTCTCTTTATTCATTGCTTCACCGCTACACCCACTTATTATGCTGATAACACCTGCCAAGCCGCTCAACCATTTTTTAACCTTCATAATAGAACCTTCTGCGGCGATTGTTTCTTATCCTTGGGGTAAATCCGAAATCTTTAATTAATGCGTCAGTTCGAGATGACATATGTAAATGTTCATTGCGAATTTTTCTAATGCCTCTGTGATGACTCAAGGCTGTATTGATGTCTAGCCAGTCATCAGGTCTGGACCCGGTTTTACCTTTTTTAGCAATGTAGGAGCGAATATCGCTCTCCAGTGCTTGTAGGTCTGGTTCCGTGGCCAAGGTGATGTTGGCGCGTTGATCGAGTTTGTTCTTGATGTCCAGTCCCTGCTCTCGCGCATGTTCAACCATTATTTTCAACGGTATATTACTGTAAGCTGTTTTTATACCGGTTCGATTAGTGATTAATTTACCGGACACGGGAGAGCCGTTGATCAGCACTCCGATGGGATTCACGGCTTGGCCGGCTGTTGCAAGATAATCCACGCTGATCGTTATTTGATTTTCCTTATACCAACCGGCTTCGATCAAGTTATGCTTGTCTGCTTCCAGATCAGCGACTCGCCCAACATTAATAATTCGATTAATCTCGTCTGTTGTTCTGACGTATTCCAATCCGTCAATACGTCGCTCGCTATAAACTGTCGTTCTTCCAACGGTACGCTTTTGATAGATGGTGGCATTTTCAATATTGTTATCCAGGAAATAATCATTAGCCTGGTTATAGCTACCACCTACATCGGAGTGCACTCCGGGAAGATAATACTCAGCTCCTTTCCCTGCATTAATGGCGCTCGCTATAGTGTGTAAGGGGAAGTCCTCACGATGCTCATCCGCAGCCGCAAGATGTAAAGCAAATTCAGCTTTAGCCACAGCTCGTTGATCCAATGTGTTGTTCGCCATCCAAGCAGGAGCCAATTGGCTGGCATTGACTGAAACAACCGTATCATAAAGGCCCGCGAATTTTATCTTAATCTGCTCCGGCCCTACTTCCGAATATCCGAGCAGCTGTAAGCGTTCGTACAGGGGATGGGTCACTACAAGTGTTTGACCGCCAACACCACCTGGATCACTTATTGTCATGGTTTCCCGAGTAGTTAAAGCATGTATAGTGTGACGCGCTGTGGCTGCACCTCGACTGAAGCCAAATACATCGACATCTACTTGTTCTACATAATACTCCTCAGGAGGATTATCTGAAAATAACTCTTCCTGGAGCTTGTTCAAAGCGGAGTTAATCCCTTCGCGAGCACGATGATACACACCAGTTAAACCGGAACCAAGCGCCAAGCCTCGTGTAGCATCTTTCTTTAATTGTTGCGTACCCTGCCCTTCGACATATACTTTGACGATCGCATCGTAACCGTTTTTCTTTTTCCCATCGTCAACATGCGGTTCCATAATTGCGACATTAGTACGGCCGTTATCATAACTGTTATTTCCATCGCCACCATATTTATGATAAGCGAGAGAATCGGAAAGAATGCCGGCTTCATATTTTTCACGCTCAATAATATTGATTTTATTATTGGCCGTGCCATCACACAGTAAATGAATGCGAATTTTAAGCGGCTTTTTGTTCACAGGCGCGTCTGGTTTAGGATCAGAACCAGGAGGAGAAACTGACTCCAGGATTTCCATACATTACCCCTGCGTTGGCGCTATTATTTTTTCAACAACCACAGCACCTCGAGTCGCTTTATCAGCCGAGCTATAGATCAGATGCTTGTTAACATTTTTCATTTTATGAAGATTTTCGGCAGCTAAAGCAATCAACGCTGGCCCAGTGGCAGCCCCTAGATCGCCATAGCAATCAGCGGGGTGTTCAGTGTTAATTGGTTCTGCAAATTTTTCCTTGTTCCGCAGATAAGCGACGCCGTATTCTTTGGACCAGTGATTTTCACCATTCATACTGGAATAGATCGAATCAATACTACGATTCGGGTGAGCGATTAGCGCTTGTCTGAATGCTTCTGCCAAACCATCGCCTCGGTAAGGAGAGCTGCTGAACATGTGTCCCTCTTCCTCTGCCAGCCCAGGAGGATGTATTGCGATGACGGCCCCATTGCGATGCTCTGCAAGTTGTTGATGACGGGTGAGCAACAATGCACAGGCGCCTTCACCTGGCGCAAACGCATCGGCAGCCTCGGAGGTCAACAAGCGCTCAGAGAATCTATTTAGGATCGTGTCATCATCGTAGGAGTCTACGCCGACTAATAAAAGGTAATCTTGAGGCTGATCCATAAGGTATTTAAAAGCAAAATCTAATGCCTCTAGCCCTGCAGCGCGACCCTTCGCAAAACGACGTGAAATAGCGGGCTGAATCCAAGGTGTAAGATTATGTGCGAGAGCAGGTATAAAAGGTGTTAAATGTTCTTCAGAAGAAGAATGCTCGGGCAATGAAAGCAGCAGCGGGATAGCGACTTGCGAATTACATTTCCTGGTGCTTTCACGCGAGGCTACTACGGCCATCCGGAGCATTCGTTCATGAGCGGAATTGAAGACATCACCCTCTTCTATTAATTCACATCTCACTTGCTCGAACACTATATCTGGTACACGAGCCATGATGATCTGCCGATCATTATTGACATAATGCGAGGCCACATAAGCGCTCTTTCCAGCCCTAACTGCCGCCACTGTTGTTGACAGCGTAGGCCCTAAAGCTGTAATCATTCCCATGCCTGCGATATAAAGTTTTTGATCATTCGGCATCACTTTTTACCGCATGATTAAACAAGTACTGAGCGGGCTCTATCAAGGCCAGATGAAGTGCCGCACGTGCGCGCTGGCGTTGTTTGCCCGTAGAGAATATCTCCCGCAAATGATCACCAACATCATCCGCAGTTAACATTTTTCCCATAAAATAACACTGTCCGATCGCGAATCGTTGTTGATACTTTTGCCATACGGCAGATACTTTATCCACATCAGGAAAGGGTAAATTGTTATCTTCGCTGAGTTCCAAAGATTCATTCTGCGCGCCATCATCCGGAAGTACTTCTTCAAGCGCAGGTATGTCGTCCAGCACCAGTTTATGCTCTTCCAAATCAATGCCGGTGATAGTACTGAAAGCTTCGCCTGCTAATCGGGAAAGTGCCGGAACACGCATTTGCGAGATTAACCAATTGACTACTTGTGGGTCGCCGAAGGTGGCTGCCGCTTTTATAACAACACGTTGATTAGCAGAATCTTTACTGAGTTTAGAAATCCATACGCGCGCCTTATCTGGTGAAATTGAAGCGAAACATAGCTCCACCGCTTTTGATTGTAAGACGTTTGGCTTAAATACCCATGGCTCCAGTTGTACTGCCTGGCTTTTATCCCCCAGCATGACCTGAGACCAGATCGCCCAGAAACTCGCAGCGCCACTTTCTGCTAATGCGCCTTTGCGCAGCGCCGGCAACAGGTCGTATCGCTTGATCTCACCAATAAGCCTTAACGCGCGAGCGTAGAGTAAGTCGTGTTGTATACAATCTTCGCGCTGTAAAACCTGATTAAGAAACTCCCGTGGATCTTCACGTCGTGCGCTGCAAACCGCTAAAGCAAGATATTTATGATTGAGATCTTTGCTGGTAAGAAATTTTTTAACCCAGGAATGAACCAGGCGCCCTGGAAGCCACGCTAAAGCTGAGGTTAGCCCCTTAAATGTCTGTGGGTTACTTGATCCCAGTTCAATTACGGTCTGGATTTTTCGGACATCCAAACTGCGAAAAGCCAGAATAGTTGCAACGAAAGACTCACCTGCTTGCAGGAAAGTAGACAGCGCGTTCTTACAAACTTTCCAAGACTCTTCCGGCGCTAACATCAGGGCATCCAGCAATGCATCGATTCGCTGGTCAAGATCCATTAAGTCCTGTGGTGAATAATGAGGTTGGTTAACCGCATTGTCCCGCAATAGCCATAGGAAAGCCGCATCATCAGCGTATTGGTCGTAAAGATGAAGATAGCCGTTAAATAAATTAGGGGTTGATTCAACCGCGTTATCCATTGTGATTGCTAGCCCATGATATTCTTTTTGTTATGAAACAGTGGGTCGCCAAGTCGACATACATTTTTGCCCTCAAACTTCACGTCAAAGGAATACATCATAAATTCACATACCCCCATTTGATCGCTGCTGATAACGCCCTTGACAGTTCCAGGTTCGTCTCCAGAACTCTTGGAATATTGTGCTCCTTTGACCATTGGCATCTTCCCGTCCGTTGTAACGGATTTCGGTCCTTTACTGGTGTCTGCCGATTTTCCAATATTCGGATAAGGAATGGGGACTGGCCCACCGGGCGTAGGGGTTTTACATACATCGGGAAATACAGGACTCATTCCCCCACTCCCCTTGTGCGCGATGCCACGAGTGTTGCAAAAGGTTGTCTGGGCCATGGTGATATTTCCTCTTTTATCGAGACAGGCTGATAAAAATTTGCTGGATATTTAACATTTTTTTGTCGCAAGGCAACGCCGCCCGCCACACCATTGATAGACGCAATTGGTTTGGCTCCAGCAGTAAAGTTTCCAGTTTAAAAGCGGATGAATAATTAGTGCCGCCTACAGTAACCCGGTTGTGCAACTTGATCTGCGGCAACTGGAAACTGATCTCACCCGACGGGTGCATCCCACGAATATTGATTGCTTCACCGCCCTGCAAATAGTCAGGATAAATCAAATCCGGATGTGCAGCGTTCATAAAACGTGGCTGATAATCTTCCGGTAAATAGGGAGCCCTAGTTTGCCGCCAGACTTCATCATAGGTTCCGGTCAACGACGCCCGAGGCTGCCAATGTGCAGCAATTGGGGCAAAGCACGCCGGAGGCGGCGTATCATCCACATCTCGAATCAGCTGAGCTGGACACTCGATGTTCGGCAGTGCCATGCCCTCGGTCTCTGATCGACTTTTGCGGCCAACGTAACCGCGCCCCACAGGGTTGCGGGCTTCAGCGGCCCGGATTTGCTCCTCGAACAAATCCACTCCCCCGAATGCACGTTCATATACTAGAGGCATGAGAGTAAATGGTTCGGGCTGAGTTATTTGTCCCATTCGCCAGTGGCGGTCGCCAAAAATACGGAGCGACTTACTAACGGCACCCACCTGCACGCTTACATCCAACTGACGAACCGCTTGCTGGTCGCGCGCGCAGGCAGAGCCAGTAACGATGACGTCCGTGGAACTTTTGCCAATGTGATAATCCGAGATATATCGCAAGCTGGAGGTTTGCGGATCACCCCAGAAGATGTCTGTTTCCTGAAGTGGTAGTTGCTGGTCGTAGAGGGTCCACCGTGGGCCAATATTGAATGTTGCTTTGACCATAGTGAATAACGTATCAATGCCCTGCTCGTTCGGAAACAGAGTAAAAGCGGCGGAAAAAGGCGTTGCGTTTTTAAGTTGTAGCATTGTGCAGGCTCAACTGAGCGATTGTCGACATTGATAAGAAGTGGCCATCCATTAGCAGAGAGTCTGTCCTTGCTTGTTAATTAACTTCTACTGATCCACCGAGAATTCTGTTAACCCCTGATGCGCGGCTAAGGAGGTATTTTCCCCGAATTACAATCTTTCCATTGCGCTGGAGAGTAATGCTCGACTCACCACACCTAAGAACGACCTCCTCCTCACCCTCAATGACAACTCTCTTGCCATCCACTTTCACACTCTCGCCAACCATTGATGGAGACATGGGCTCTCTGGCAGGGAGAAGTGATACCTCTTCAAAAATCTCCTGATCGCCGGACGATAACGCTGCTGAATTATCGGAGGTCATATAACTATCCAATAACTGATACAACGGACTGTATATCAAGCCAAGCAATACGGGCTGATGAAGGTCGCCATTAGCAAATAATAACGCAACCTGTCTGCCAACGTCTGCGGTAGACACGGCCAGTGTTGTAATGGCCGGGCGGCTTTCCACCCCTTTGCACTGCGGGTAGTACACCAGAGGGCGCCCTTGCGCATCCAAGCCAGTCAGCGTACCCAAAACAATCTCACCGGGCGACAACGCCTCTTGCAGATTCTCCGCAACGTCTAATTCCATTGGCGTGGGCGTACGATCAAAAGTTGTCATCGTTAGTTATTCGTAATCTTGCTGCCCTTAACAACCACATTACCTGAGCCTTTAACATTGATGTTAGCTCCGGAGATTGTGATATCACCGTTTTTCTTCATGACAATAGTTGCTGAGCCCGTTTTAAACGTAATTTGATCGTCAGCCTCCATCGTGATAGTTTTCGCCTTGAGAGCATATTCCTTGGTGACGGTTTCAGTGTATTTACCGTCAACGGTTTCACGCAGATCCTTCTGGATGCCGATCGTCATATTCTTGCCGATCGTTTCTGTATGGTTATCACTGATATCAATAGTGATATTT
>CAYUVQ010000011.1:0-55891 GCA_964448175.1 uncultured Cellvibrionaceae bacterium
GCTGATGCGTCAATAGAACGCACAGCAAGCAACAATAAAATACAAAAGGAATTGAAAAAAATCCCCGCTCTTGAGCGGGGATTTTTTATTAATGGCACATCATCTTGTAAGCAAATTGTGCGTCGAGAAAATTAGCCATCATCGTGGCGGTTGGTTTCATCCACGGATAAAACAACCAAAAGCTGTGCGGTGCATCAGCAAATTTTTCTACATGATAATTAATCTTGGCCTCTTCCAAGCGCCTGATCATCTCATCTTGTCCCACACTGAAACGTGCCTGGGAACTGTTAATAAACAATACCGGCGGTTTGCCTTTATTCACGTGATAAATGGGCGAGGCTTCATGCCACATTGCCGTCTTCGTCGCATAATTTCCACCAAACCATTGTCCGGCAGATGATGGATTTTTGCGCGGATCATCTTCATGGCGGCGCGCCTCTTCTGATGTGAAGTCGGACAATCCATCAATATTGACAACCGCCTGCACAGCACTGGAGATTTTGCTTTTCTTCGCCTGCGGGTCAAATTTTTCATTATCGTTAGTCATCCCTACCAAGGTTGCAATCTGCCCACCTGCAGAACCACCAGCAACAGCTATGCGATCAGGATTGATGCCGTAGGTTTTAGCATTGGTGCGTAACCAGCGAATCGCCGCTTTCACATCGTGAATGGCTGCCGGGTAAGGTGCTTCAGGTGATAAGCGATAACTGATGGTTGCCGTTACGTACCCGCGTAACGCTAGTTGATGAGCCAACGGCATCATATTTTCACGGTAACCGGCCCGCCAGCCACCGCCATGCACCAAGACAATAGCCGGACGCTGATCTGCCATGGTCGGCGCAGGCGCGTAGAGATCAAGTTGCAGTTCCCGCGCGCCATATTTGACATAGGTCAGGTTTTTAAAAGCGAGTATGCCCTCTGGCAGCGTGCCTTTGAGCATACGCATTTGCGGGAAATCAGCGACGTATTTAGTGTAGGTTTCTGCCGGTGTGTAGGTGTTCTGGGGATCATTGACGGAGGTAACAGGCGCTGTTGCGCAACCCATTATGAGAGCCAGCACAACTGCGCCAGCCAAGGTGATGCAATGCCGAAGGATCATATTGACTATCTCTTATTGTTGACCGATTACTGGAATCAGAAACAATAAAGCACCAGATGCCATATGACCAGCAGCTTGAGCAGAAGAGATACGACGCACTCAGTGGCAGGTCATTCGATATTTGAATTGCAGATCCAGAAAATCTGCCGTGATACTGGCAGCCGGACCCACCCAGGGATCAAACAACCAGAAGTGGTGTGAACTGTGGGAGATATGTTCTACCCGATGCGGCACGCGGAAATGATTGAGACGCCGGATCACTTCATCCTGTCCCACGCGATAGCTCTGATCGCCACTGTTTAAAAGGAACACCGCCGGCATGTCCTTACGTATCTGATTGGCTGGGGAAACCTGATGCCGCAGTTGGGGCAAAGAGACGGCCGCTTGGCTCAGCCATACCGATAGGGGATCGGAATGTCCGGTTTCACTTTTGACCGGTGCTGCGTCCAACTGCCACGGGCTATCAAAACTGAAAATTACCTGGGCCTTTGCGGTTTCGTTGCGCTCAGTATCGTGATCCTTCATCAAGCCCGCCAAAGCAGCGATTGTCCCACCTGCACCCACGCCACCCACCGCAATATGTGAAGCATCAATACCATACTGCCCGGCATGTTCGCGCAGCCAGCTCACAGCCGCCTGCGTGTCCTCCACGGCGGCCGGATAAGGTGCGTGCGGCGCCAGTCGGTACTGGATTACTGCCACCACATAACCACGCAGGGCAAATTGAATAGCGAGCGGTGCTACATGCTCCCGCGTACCCGCAAGCCAGTCGCCTCCGTGCACCAGAACGATCCCTGGTCGCAGTTCATCCATGGTGGTCGCTGGTGCGTATAAATCCAGCTGCAACGCCTGGGTCGCGCGCTGCGCGTAAATCAGATTTTTGAATTCAGCAATACCTTCCGGTGCGGCGCGACTGGCCAGTTTGATATAGGGATAATCTTTTACGTCTTCACGAAAAATATTTTCAGCCGAATATGAAGAGGATTGATGTGGAGCAGATGCACAGGCACCTAACCCAAGGGTTATCAGGAGGATTGTCAGGCGAATTGTTCCCACACACATAATCTTCCGGGCCTTCATCATAAACCTCATCTGCTTTCGTTATTGTTATTAAGTTATTGCTGCTTTTTCAGGAGTCTACTAGAGCATTAAAGTTCATCGCACTGTAGTTAAGGGATCACATTTTGCGATAAAGCCCGTATAAATTTTTTCACAAACCATGTTACTCGCTAAATCCCGAGCATAAAAAAGCCAGCATTAAATGCTGGCTTTTTTATTCGATCATACGATCCCAATGTTACAGAACCAGCCGCCTGATATCCGCAATCACACTGGTCAGGAAGGTAAAGAACCGACCGGCATCCGCACCGTTTACTGCGCGGTGATCGTATGACAAAGAGATCGGCAGCATATTGCGCGGTACGAACTCTTTACCGTTCCAAACCGGCTTGATCTGCGCGCGGGACACACCGAGGATCGCCACTTCCGGCGCATTTACCATAGGTGTAAAGCCACTGCCGCCCATCGCACCCAGACTGGAGATGGTGAAGCAACCACCCTGCATCTCGGCCGGCATCAGCTTGCCATCGCGCGCTTTTTTAGCCAGCACGTTGATCTCGTCGGCCAGTTCCCACAGACCTTTCTTATCCACATCACGCACAACCGGAACCAGCAGGCCAATGGGGGTATCCACAGCCACGCCAATATGCACATAGTTTTTCTGCACGATGTGCTCGCCGTCGTGATGCATGGAAACGTTAAAGCTTGGCTCGGCACGCAGCGCTGCAGCACAGGCTTTCAACAGGAAGGGTAATGGCGTTAATTTGCTGCCGCGCTTTTCAGCTTCCGCTTTCAGACCGGTACGGAAGGCTTCCAGCTCGGTAATGTCCACATCATCCCACTGGGTCACGTGCGGAACGTTCAACCAGTTGCGCGTCATGTTTTCCGCCGTGAGCTTTTTGATCTTGCTCATCTTGACCATCTCGATCTCACCAAACTTGGAGAAATCGACGGCCGGCACACGCGGAATACCTGCGCCACCGCCAGTAGCTGCGCCGGACTGAACACTGGCAACAATATTCTTCACATAGTTACGCACGTCATCTTTCAGCAAGCGTCCGCGCGGGCCGGTTCCCGATACTTTACCCAGATCCACACCCAGCTGACGGGCCAGCTTACGCACGGCCGGACCAGCATAGACATCACCGGTCTGCACCACCTCTTCCACTTTTGCAGGAGCAGCAGGTGCGGGCTTAGAGGATTCTGCCTTCGGAGCGGCGGCGGTTTCAGCCTTGGCTGGCGCAGCAGCTGGAGCAGGTGCAGCACCGCCAGAGGTCATCATTACACCGATGACCGAACCCTGCGAAACCTTATCACCCACGTTTACAGCGATGCTGACGATCTTGCCTGAGGCCGTAGCCGGCACTTCCATAGAGGCTTTGTCAGTCTCCAGCACGATCAGGGAATCGCCTTCGGCTATTTCATCGCCGGCTTTGACGGACACTTCAATAACATCCACATCTTCTGCACCGCCAATATCCGGCACAGTGATGGTGAGTTCGCTACTACCGCTGGCTGCAGCAGGTGCGGGCGCAGCCTGTGCAGGTGCTGGTGCCGCAGCCGGCTCAGCAGCGCCGCCGCTGGTAGCGAGGACGCAAATAGCGCTACCCTGCGAAACCTTGTCACCCACGTTTACTGAAATGCTGACAATCTTGCCTGAAGCGGTAGCAGGGACTTCCATAGAAGCTTTGTCCGTCTCCAGCACGATCAGGGAATCGCCTTCCGCCACTTCGTCACCGGGTTTAACGGAGACTTCAATAACATCTACATCTTCTGCGCCGCCGATGTCCGGCACAGAAATAGTAATTTCGCTGGTAGCTGCAGACGCTTTGGCTGGTGCCGGCTCGGCGGCTGGCGCTTGCGCAGCAGGAGCTGGGGCAGCTTCAGCGGCACCTTCTGCTTCCACTTCAATCAGCACGTCGTCCTGGGAAACCTTATCTCCCTCTTTCACCTTGATAGCGACAACTTTACCCGCTTTATCGGCAGGGATTTCCATGGACGCTTTGTCCGTTTCGAGAACGACGATGGAATCTCCTTCAGCGATCATATCGCCTACTTTTACGGAGATTTCAATTACATCGACGCCTTCCGCACCACCGATATCGGGCACTTTAATGGTTTGAATTGCCACTGTAACTCCTCACTTTCTGCAAATTCGATCAACTGTTATTCAATGCGAATACAAGAACGCCCTCTTTGTAAGAGGGCGTTGGATTTACACGCTCATCGGGTCCACTTTCTCTGGATCAATACCGAATTTTTTAATGGCCTTGGCAACCACGTCGGCTTTAATTTTGCCTTCGTCAGCCAGCGACTTGAGGGCGGCAATCACCACGAAATAACGGTTCACTTCAAAGAAGTGACGCAGCTTCGCGCGGGAATCACTGCGACCAAAACCTTCGGTTCCTAGAACGGTGTAGGTTCCTGGAACAAATGCGCGCAACTGCTCGCTGTAGGTTTTCAGGTGATCCGTAGCAATAATTTTCGGGCCTTCACGACCTTCAAGTTGCTCGGTGATATAGGCTTTACGCGGTGCTTCGGTCGGGTGCAGCAAATTCCAGCGAGCGGCGCGCTGACCATCACGGGTCAATTCGTTTACGCTGGTTACGCTCCACACATCTGCCTCAACATCGAAATCCTTGCGCAGCAATTCTGCCGCAGCGCGAACTTCGTTCAGAATTGTGCCGGCGCCCATTAACTGCACGCGGTTTTTCTTCTTGCTGGTGCCCTGCTCCAGCAGATACATACCTTTGATGATGCCTTCCTGTGCACCTTCCGGCAGATCCGGATGCTGGTAATTTTCGTTCATCAGGGTGATGTAGTAGAAGCAATTTTCCTTGTCGCGATACATGCGCTTCATACCATCCTGAATGATCACTGCCAGCTCATAAGCATAGGTAGGATCGTAGGTACGGCAATTGGGAATAGTGTTGGCCAGTACATGGCTGTGGCCATCCTGGTGCTGCAGACCTTCGCCGTTCAACGTGGTACGTCCAGCGGTTGCACCCAACATAAAGCCGCGCGCCTGGGAATCACCGGCAGCCCACGCCAAGTCACCGATACGCTGGAACCCGAACATGGAGTAATAGATGTAGAACGGAATCATGGGCACGCCATGATTGCTGTATGAGGTTGCAGCTGCGATCCAGGAAGACATGGAACCCGCTTCGTTGATGCCCTCTTCCAGAATCTGACCGTTGGAGGTTTCATGATAAGACATCATCTGGCCCGCATCGTGAGGCACATATTTCTGGCCTTCCGATGAGTAGATACCGATGGTCTTGAACATGCCTTCCATACCAAAGGTGCGCGCCTCATCCGGTACGATCGGCACAACATGTTTACCAATCTGTTTGTCTTTGACGAGCGAAGACAAGATACGCACGAAACTCATGGTGGTGGAAATTTCACGCTCACCCGTGGATTTGAGTTGTGCAGCAAAAGCATCCAGTTCCGGTACCTGCAGTGCTTCGAAATCCGCTTTGCGCGCCGGCAGGTAACCCTTCAATGCCTCGCGACGGGCGCGCAGGTATTTCATTTCGGGGCTGTCTTCAGCAGGGCGGTAGTAAGGTAATTTGGGAAGGTCTTCGTCACTGATAGGTAATTCAAAGCGGTCGCGGAATTTCTTAAGGCTTTCAACATCGAGAGCTTTAACGGAATGCGTCTTGTTGATCGCCTCGCCGGATGCGCCCATGCCATAACCCTTGACGGTCTGCGCCAGGATAACAGTGGGTTGGCCTTTGGTATTTACCGCCTGATGATAAGCGTTGTACACCTTGCTCGCATCGTGACCGCCACGTGCCAGATGAAGGATTTCATCATCGGTCATATCGCTCACCAGCTCGAGCAGCTCCGGATATTTTCCGAAGAAATGCTCACGGGTATAAGCGCCGCCGTTGGCCTTATAGTTCTGCATCTCGCCATCGACAACTTCGTCCATACGCTTCTGCAGCAGACCGGTTTTATCTTTTTCGAGCAGACGATCCCAGCTGCTGCCCCACAGTACTTTAATGACGTTCCAGCCTGCGCCGCGAAACACGCCTTCAAGTTCCTGAATGATTTTTCCGTTACCGCGCACCGGGCCATCAAGCCGCTGCAGGTTACAGTTGATAACGAAGATAAGGTTGTCGAGTTTTTCGCGGGTGGCCAGCGAAATTGCACCCAGGCTTTCCGGCTCATCACACTCGCCGTCACCCAAAAAGGCCCAGACTTTACGATCAGTCTGCGGTACCAGACCACGTGCTTCCATATAACGAATAAAGCGCGCTTGATAAATCGCTTTGATAGGACCAAGGCCCATGGAAACCGTGGGGAATTGCCAGTAGTCCGGCATCAACCAAGGGTGCGGATAGGAAGATAGACCCTTGCCGTCGACTTCACGACGGAAGTTGTCCAGATGCGTTTCGTCGAAACGCCCTTCAACATAAGAACGCGCATACATGCCTGGCGATACGTGACCCTGGAAGTACACCAGGTCGCCCGGCACATCGCCCTCATTGCCACGGAAGAAATGATTGAAGCCTACGTCGTAAAGTGTGGCGGATGAAGCAAAGGAGGCAATGTGGCCACCGAGACCTTCATCGTTGTCGTTGGCTTTCATCACCATCGCCATTGCATTCCAACGCACGATGGAACGAATTTTTCGTTCCAGTACTCGATCACCAGGAAACGCAATTTCTTTCTCGGGAGGAATACTATTGCGATAGGGAGTCTGGATGGAAGAAGGTTGTGCTATACCTTTATTAACCGCTTTCTCAGAAAGGATTTTTAACAGGTATGCGGCGCGCTCTTTGCCACCGTGGCGAACAACTGATTCCAAGGCATCCAGCCACTCTTTCGTTTCAATGGCATCGATATCTTCTAGCATTCAAATCTCCTCAACTATGCGCGCTATGGCCCATATAAACGTAGCAACAGTATCAAATATAGGAATTGGGAAGGGTGTAACCGCAGCTTGTAGTGTCACAGAAGTCATTGATTTCTGTAGGTTTATTGGCGGCTTCGCTCCAATATCCGAGCGAAAAAATCCCCGAATTCTTACATATATGACGTTTTTTTACCAGCCCCGCCACTCATGCACAAATAACAATTAGCGCGCGCTAACGTGGCGCAAATGTGTTGCGCATTTTTTGCACAACCCGTCTGCCATTGCTGACCAAAGGGCCAAGAGCAAGTTCATCAATGGTGCGCGCAGAACTTCAATAACGCACCGAATGAATGAAAAAAATTACGGATACACCAAGCTGTTCAATTGCTGGCGATAAATCTTCCGGTCATTCAACACGCGGATGTCTTCCATGTCCGGCATGCCCTGCGAGGTCAGCCAAAGTCGGCGATGTTTTTGCAGAACGACTCGCTGGTAATAATTATTCAGCGACTCCTGGGTAATTTCTGCGACAGCTGCCGCTATCTGTTGACGCCGATTAAACTCTTCGTCTTCCAGCAGAATACTTTCCCAATATATATCGGCCTGCTCGGCAAGATTACGGGCCGGTTTTTGCAGTTCGCGCACCAGCGATTCTTTATTTTCTGCAAGGTTTTTGCTCACCACGTCGGCATAACCGGCGAGGAATTCCTCTATCTCCTGCATGATTTCCGCTTCATTTACTCTCGGTGACTGAACAACAAAAACAGTTCCTTCGAGATCACGTATCGGCATGGAAAAAACATTTACGATGTAGCCCAATTGTTTTTCCGTGCGCAGACTGGCGAAAAAAGCGGGCTGCAGAATTTGTTGCAGCAACTTCATGTGCGCGGTGTCGACAATGCTCGGCTGGAGACTTTGAATGTAAAGTTGCACTACGTGATCATTGTGATCAAGGTCATGACGATACAGCCACGGCTGTTCCGGCTGCGGCGGAAACTGATAGAGATGCGCCTCCGGTTGTGACCGCCCGGTTTTCGCGCCGAGTAATTCATATTCGGCTAATGCCGCAAGCTTAATCGCTTCCTGACGAAACAGGTTGCCGTACAACAAAGCCTCCATCGTGCTGTCGCGTAACAAGCGGGTGGAGAATTGATGAAATTGCTCAAGAGTTCTATTTTCCAGCCCGCTAATCAATTCTTCGCTGCTCCAGTAAGGATGGTAATGGAGTACCGGTATCTGACGGGCCAGCACAACATACGGCGTGTTTTTGCTCTCGTTGCGCCAGCTGCGAATCAACTCCTGTTTGATGTTGTTAAAACGTTCCTGGGAGAACCTGCCTTTGCGAATCGCTTTGGCAATTTTACTCAGCAATAATCCCTGGCGACTGCTGTAACCATCGATAGAGATATCCAGACCCCGCGTGGTTGCGCGTACCGAATAATGCAAGCCAGCCAGACCGGCCGGATAGGAAAATTCATTTAACTCATCCATCACCAGCGCCGCAAATAATTGTGCCTGCGCTGCACCTTCTGCATCACCTGCAACCAAAGGCAGCTTTAGACGCAGATTAATCTTGGCTTTGGGCACATGAAACTGTTGATCCTGTTTAAACCAGGCGCGGCTTCGTTCGTTACGGATAACAAGTTGCGGGCGGTCGGCCAGACGCGGTGCAGCACTTTCGCTGGGTGTAGGTAACAGGAGCTGTGATTTAACGGCGAGCCGGGTGGGAATAAAAGCATTAGGCTCAGGAAAGTATAATTTTTTGCGGATATTCGGCTTGATTTCATAAGCCTCAAATTTAATTTTTTCGACTGCATAAGGCGTTCGATAAAAATTGGACGTCCTATCAGTTTTCACGTCCGGTGAAACAAACACCGTCATCACATTATCATCGCGCAAATAATTCAGACATTGCTGAATCAGTTTTTCATCGTAGCCGGTGTAAAGATAATCCCCGCGCAACACATCCTGCGGTTCATAGATATGCATTACATAAGCAAGGTTTCGTACTGCATTAATGGGAGAAGTCTGTTCTTGAAAACGAAAGTCAATATCCGCCAGCTCTTTGAGTTCGTTGTAGCGCCAGTCTTTCAAACCACGCGCCTGCAGCTGCTCGATCATGTAGAACATCAGCGGAACGATCTGATCGCGCGCCAGGGTGCCCTTTTCGGTTAACTGGATGGTGATCTGGAAGAATGCATCGTGGCGGGTACTGGAACCCACACCAGCACTCAAGCCTTCAGCCCAACCGAGATCCTTGAGCAGCGATAACACACTGCCCTTGCCTTCATGGCCCAGCAAATTGCCAATGTAAAGCCAAGGCTTTTTGTCGTAGTTCTTCCATGGGCTGGGAATAGGGAAAAGCATGGCAAGCTGCCGCATTTCTTTTTCAGGTTTTATGCTGATCGCAGCGGGCAAAAATTCGGGTACAAAAAGCGCGGGGTAATTCTCAGGAAGTGCTGGTGCATGAACCGGGATTTTGCTGAAGCGACTGACCACCATTTTTTGCAAATCATCAAGGGATTCTTTCCCCAGTACCACCAGAGTCATAACGTCCGCAGAATAATATTGTTGGTAAAAAGTAATAAGTGCATCGCGCACCGCATCCTCTTCGCGGTCTGCCAGGGTATCCAGGCTGCCTACCGAAAATTGCGCGGATGGATGTGCAGGATTGAAAACTTCGCGATATACATCAAGGATACGCCGCCCGTCATCATTGATGCGCGCCAGATACTCTGAGTGCACAGCATTACGCTCACGCTCTACGTAACCGGCATCAAACAACGGGGCAATAAAAAACTGTGCGAAACGATCCAGCGCCGGATCAAGATAATTGCTGTCGATATCAAAGAAATAGTTGGTATGCTCGGGGGCAGTAAATGCATTATGGTTGCCGCCGTGCTGGCTGATAAACGCCTGGTACTCGCCGGCTTCCGGATATTTTTCAGTGCCGAGAAACAGCATGTGCTCCAAAAAATGAGCGAGTCCCTGACGGTCTGTCGGATTTTGGTTATGGCCAATGTGTACATCGAGTGCCGCCGCCGATTTTTCGGCATCTGCATCAGAAATCAGTAAGATACGCAGCTTGTTTTTCAAGGTGATGTAGCGGTAATCACGATCATCATTTTCACTTTTGATAACATCGACAGCCGTGGTGATCAGAGTCTCATCGGGCACCGCTGCATTTTCCTGGGCGATAGCCAGACCGCTGCGCAGCAGGCAGACGGAACAAAGCAGCAACCAATAAATATGCCAGGTAAAACGACTTACGCTATTCATTAACACACTTACCTTTCAATTAACGTGTTACTGAGGAAACCCCGTCGCGCGCCATCAAAAAATTCCAACACGCCTTCATCGTTAAAGAGACAGAGTTATTTCTTCCGCAGGACGTAAAAGTAGCACCCATCCTTCTCACAAAAACTTTCCAGCGCATGGCCACTGATTTCTGCAAACGCGTAGAAATCACGCACCGATCCGGCATCGGTCGCGGTCAAACGTAATAATTCGCCAGAAGCTAAATCCCGGAGCGCCTGCTTCGCCCGCAGTAGCGGCAAAGGGCAGCGCAACCCGCTGGCGTCGACCTCCGTCGTTACGGTACACGCCATAATCGACTCGTACGGCACCCGGGGCAGCTGCTGATCTGAATCATTCATTCCAATAAAACCCGTTCATGTTCTGGAGCCTCGACGGCGGAACTCCGCCTTGGTTCGCGTTGAACAAATGTGGCGCATATTAGTCCAAACGCTGTTACGCCGGTCGTAGCCTTTGATAAACAAAGACGCTAGAGTAATGACCGCTATATCGCCACCCGGAGGAGTGCCAACAACTGTGTCTGTGTTTCGCAAAGCCTTGCTGATTCCAATGATTCTCGCGAGCGGCATCTCTATGAATGCGGCGGCGGAGATAGAACTTCCGATGTTGGGAGACACTAGCTCCAGCATGATTTCGCCAGTGCAGGAGCGTGTACTTGGGCAAAAGTGGTTGCGATTGTACCGCAGTCAGGTTCCTACGTCCTCTGATCCCTTGATTATCGATTACCTCGAACAACTGCTCGATCGCCTGGCAACCCACAGCCAGCTGGAAAATAAGGACCTTGAACTGGTCCTGGTCCAAAACGATACCCTTAATGCGTTCGCGGTGCCAGGCGGCATCATCGGCGTTCACACCGGCTTGCTCGCCTACGCCCGAACAGAGAATCAGCTGGCTTCGGTACTGGCCCACGAACTGGCGCACTTGAGCCAGCGCCATTATGCGCGCCAGCTGGAACAGCAAAAGAACATGGCCGCCCCCTTCTATGCGGGAATGCTGGCCAGCCTCGTCCTGCTGGCGACAAGCGGCTCAAGCGACGCGGGCATGGCCGCGCTGGCTACAACACAGGCAGCCGCGCTGGATGCCCGATTGCGCTTCAGTCGGCAAAACGAGCAGGAAGCCGACCGCATTGGCATGCAGACAATGATTCAGGCGGGATTGGACCCTTATGCCGCCTCGGAGATGTTCGAGGAGATGCTCCGTGGCAGCCGTTATGGTCGCCGGCAGCCAGAGTTCCTGCTGACTCACCCGGTTACTGAAAGCCGTATTTCGGATGCGCGCAACCGCGCCATGCAATATCCGCGCAAGCAATATGAAGACAACCTTGAGTTCCAGTTGATGCGCACCCGTATTCGGGTGAGAAGTGAAGAAACTCCACAACTGGCCGTCCGGCGCTTTAAGGGTGAAGTGGAAGGCGAAAGCGCCTCTGCTGATGCCAGTCGTTATGGCTTGGCGCTGGCATATATGGATGCCCAGCAATTTTCTGAAGCCCGGGCCACGCTTAAGCCGTTGCTGGAAAAGGAACCCCAGCGATTAACCTATCTCATCATGGCCAATGATATTGAAGTGGCCGCACGGAACTATAAGCCTGCACTCAAGGACCTCGAAAATCTGCTCGATAAAAATCCAGGCAGCCATCCGATAATCGTGCGCTATGCCGAAGCCCTCATGAAAGCCGGGGACTATCAGGGCAGTGCAGCGGTGCTGGAGCGTTATTCCCGGCAGCGCAACAAAGACGATTATGTCTGGTACCTGCTGGCAGAAGTTTACGGGCTCGCAGGCAATATCCTGGGCGTGCATGAGGCGCGTGCCGAATATTTTATTCTCAACGGTGTGTACGACCGGGCGCAGATCCAATTACGTAATGCCTTGAAACTCGCACAAGGGAATTTCCATCGCACCGCACTGCTGGAGGAGCGTCTGAAGTATGTGGAGCGCCAGCGCCAGGACCAGAATTTTTAACCCTTCGATTCCTTGAGGTCAGCATTTACCGGTCAATGCCGCAGTGGCGCTCATTGACCGGACGCTTGGAGTTTGAGCGAGCCGACCTAAAGACGTCGGCCTCACCACCGCGTTACGAATCAGAATCGCTGAACGTTAACTGCTCCTGACTCTTCTGAAATTCAATCATTCCTAATAATGCGGCGGCCGCTCTTCGGCCGGCTTGCCTATCCCTTGGTCCTGCACGTAGAGCGCGTCATCCAGACGTTTAGCCAGCAGGCGCAGCTGGTGTTGCAGAGTGAGGATTTCCTGGTCCTGTTTTGCGACCACCTGATTTAATTGCGTTAGGGTATCTTCCTGAAAAGCGACACGGGTTTGTAGTTCAATCAATTGTTCTTGAAGCTCATTCATAAACAGTGCCCCGTTAAACGTTAACTACATCTTGATAAGCGGCATCAATCAGCCGCACAACGCGACTATCGATCAGCAGGCTTTGCCCCATGCGTGAGGTGACATAACCAAATCCCAGCTGATATTCCGGGTCAGCAAACCCTAATGCTCCGCCAGCTCCAGGATGACCAAAAGCGTTAGCACCTCGACCAAACCGACAATCGGGCCGATCCTGAGGCAACATGAATCCGTGACCGAACCGCAACCGCAAACCCAGCACGCGGTCTTCTTCGGCAGACAGCTCCTGCGCGCAGTGTTGGAGTTGGGTTGGAGCCAACAGCGCCACATCGCCGAGACGCCCGCCATTGGCGAGCGCACCAAATATTTTGCCAAGCGCCACGGCGCTCGCATGACCATTGGCCGCTGGAATTTGTGCCTGCCGCCAGGCAGCGGTATTGGTGGCCGTCATAAAACTAACAGGATTGCCGAACGCGCGATTGGTTACGCCCCGTGGATCGGCTTTCATGATCTTGCCCAAGGCCACGCTGTCCGCACCACTGCTGCTGATTACCACACCTTTAGGAAGCTTCAGCGGCCCCGCATCTGCCAGACCGGCCTGCTGCTCGGGCGGAACGCCGAAGCGACATGGGATCCCCAGCGGCTCGGCCACCTCGCGTTGAAAATACGCATCGAAACTGGCACAACCACTGACCCGCCTGATCAACTCACCGAGAATCCAGCCGTAGATAAACGGCGAATACCCCTGGGCCATACCCGGCTCCCACCAGGGTTTTGACATCGCAATTTCATCGACCATTTTCTGCCAATCAAAGATATCTTCGTACTCAAGCAGGTTGTGAAAAGCCGATAATCCCGTGCGATGACACAGCACCTGACGGACAGTGATGGCGGCTTTATCTTCCTGGGCAAACTCCGGCCAGTAATCAGCCACC
Organism: uncultured Cellvibrionaceae bacterium; assembly: GCA_964448175.1. Taxonomy (GTDB): domain Bacteria; phylum Pseudomonadota; class Gammaproteobacteria; order Pseudomonadales; family Cellvibrionaceae; genus Cellvibrio. The sequence continues at coordinate 13,622 of CAYUVQ010000011.1, forward strand.
GGTTTATCCAACGCCAGCAGGCCGCGCTCTACCAGCTGCAGGACACAAAGCGCCATCAGCCCTTTGCCCACAGAAAAGATATTTACACAGGTATCTTCCTGCCAAGGCTGCGCGGTGATGCCCGCCTCCCGGTTGTCGCGCACACCGGACCAGACGTTCACGACTGGCTCGCCGAACCGATAGATCGACAGGGCTGCGCCCTGCTCACCCATTGAATGGAAGTTCTCGGCAAACGCATCAACGACCGGCGCCCAGGCCGGGTCCCACTGACCATTAATCATTGTGCGGACTCCTGTGATTCATCGCCCGCTGCAACAGGACCGGGCAGACGGGAGAAGTAATGACTCAACACCAGAATATCCTCGTCATCCATATTTTTAACTATCGAACTCATCATTGGGTTCTCCCGTGTGCCGTCACGGAAAGCGTGCAGTTGTTCCTCGAGGTAGGCCTGGGGCTGACCGGCAATCGACGGATACGAGGTCACCCGGGAAATCCCCTTAGGCCCATGACAGCCCACACACAACCGCGCAGCTTGGCTGCCGCGGTAAATCAGCTGTTCTTCCGGGGACATCTGAGCAGCTGTCCGAGACGGGTCGGAGCAGCCCAGCAGGGCCAATGATAACCCGCCCACCCAGACGGCGCGGGATACGGAAATAAGATTGATGAACTTCACGCGGGCACCGGTACTTGTCGTTATGAATGGATAAACGCGCGGGATTCTAACACCCCTCACCCGGCACGACTCAAGCCAATTGCGCTATCATCGCGTCCAGCCTGTCGCGCAATCATGGGGGATCTTTATGAGCAACAACAGCCGCTTGGTTTACTCCACCGAAACTGGTCGTATTAAGGAGGACAAAACAGTCGCCAGCGCCGCTCCGAAAGGCGACGGCATTGTGCGTATTCGTCGTGAAACGGCCGGTCGGAACGGTAAAGGCGTCACCACCATCAGCGGCATCCCCGCCGCCGGTGATGAACTGAAAAATATTGCAAAACAGCTTAAACAACTCTGCGGTGGTGGCGGTGCGGTCAAAGACGGCGTCATCGAGATCCAGGGCGATCACCGTGACAAGATCAAAGCCGACCTGGAAAAGCGCGGCTACTCCGTCAAACTGGCAGGCGGCTGATGGAAAGCAGCCAGCCAGATCCCCAGTTACTGCGCGACCTGGTGACGCTGGAGATGCCCTTTGGCAAATACCAGGGTCGCCTGCTGGCCGACCTGCCCGAACCCTATTTGGTGTGGATGGCAGGCAAAGGTTTCCCTAAGGGCAAGCTGGGCCAGCAGCTCGCGCTGATCTATGAGATTAAATTGAACGGACTGGAGGGTCTGCTCACACCGTTGCGCGACCGGTATCGCCGCTAACCCGCCCTCGTTTGCTGGCCTGCTTCTTGCTCTACCTCTGGTAATGATTAAAACGTCGCTTTTTTGACAGAGAGGTAGCACAACATGGATATGGAAACTTTACTGCAGCTGAGTGAAACCTCGCTCAAGATGGGTTTTGGTGCCCTGATTGCGGTATTGAGTGGCTGGCTGGTGATGCGTCGCCAGCAGGCACAACAGCTTTCACCCGGGAACCGGCGCCTGGAGATATTGGAACAGGTCTCCGCCAACGTGGGTTCGGTAAATCATATCTTCGCCAAATATTCGACACTGGTGGTGGAATCGTTCCAATTCGGTGAGCAGTGGCCTGCCGCGCGCAAGCTGGAATTGGACGCAGTCAATGCCGAACTGGTCGCTGAATTCAGGAAAATGGCCGAGGCGGAAGCCAAGCTGCTTATGTTGGGCGAGAAGAACCTGGAACGCAGCCTGCGCCTCTACGGTGCCCGCATTGCCCTGTTCCGCAAGCAGGTATATGTCGGGCGCCAGGACATTACACAAGAGCAGATTGCTGAGCTGAAGCAATCCATTCTGCAGGTTCGCGAACAGTTTTATGACATGTTGAGCCGCAAGTACGACCGACTGCTGGCCAACGCCTGATCCGCCGCCTTCCAGCTCACCCCGGCACGCCGGGGTGAATGCCTTCAGTGTCCTACCTGTTAAAAAATCCCTGCCCCGGCACCAACTAGGCTAGAATGCCCGCCTTTTAATTCGGCAATCAGCCTTATCCTGAGACGTTACCTGTGATCTCCACCGCTAATATCACCATGCAATTTGGTGCAAAACCCCTGTTCGAAAACGTATCCGTCAAATTCAATAACGGTAACCGTTACGGCCTGATCGGCGCTAATGGTTGCGGTAAATCCACCTTCATGAAGATCCTCGGTGGCGATCAGGAACCCTCTGCGGGCCAGGTGATGCTGGAGCCGGATACCCGCCTGGGGAAACTCAAACAGGATCAATTTGCCTATGAAGAACACACCGTCCTCGACACTGTGATCATGGGTCACAGCGAACTCTGGCAAGTAAAAGCAGAGCGCGACCGCATCTACAGCCTGCCAGAAATGAGCGAAGAAGACGGGATGCGCGTGGCCGAACTTGAGGTCGCCTTTGCCGAGATGGATGGCTACACCGCCGAAGCACGCGCGGGCGAATTATTACTCGGCCTTGATATTCCGATTGAACAACACACAGGCTTGATGAGTTCGGTTGCGCCGGGCTGGAAATTGCGGGTACTCCTCGCTCAGGCATTATTTTCCGACCCGGACGTACTGCTACTTGATGAGCCGACCAACAACCTCGACATCAATACCATTCGGTGGCTCGAAGGGGTACTTAATCAACGCAACAGCACCATTATTATTATTTCCCACGATCGTCACTTCCTTAACGCCGTGTGTACGCATATGGCAGATCTGGACTACGGTGAGCTGCGTATTTATCCCGGCAACTACGACGATTACATGATGGCCTCGACGCAGGCGCGGGAAAAACTGCTGAACGAAAATGCTAAGAAAAAAGCGCAGATTGCTGAACTGCAAACCTTCGTCAGCCGCTTTTCCGCTAACGCATCAAAAGCTAAACAGGCAACCTCCCGCGCACGGCAAATTGAAAAGATTCAGCTGGAAGACGTTAAACCGTCGAGCCGTGTCAGTCCTTATATACGCTTCACGCAGAACAAAAAGCTGCATCGCCAGGCAGTTACACTGGAACAGCTGACCAAGCGCTATGACCGCACCTTGTTCGAAGATCTGAGCTTGCAAGTGGAAGCCGGTGAACGCATTGCTATCATCGGTCCCAACGGTGCCGGCAAGACCACGCTGTTGCGTTGCCTGTACGGCGATCTCGCCGCCGACAGCGGCACGGTAAAGTGGGCGGAACAAGCGGAGATTGGTTATTTTGCCCAAGATCATGCCGCCGATTTTGCCGAAGACAGTAACTTGTTTGACTGGATGAAGCAGTGGACCAAAGGCGATGAGCAGTTAGTCCGCGGCGCACTGGGCCGAATGCTATTTTCTAACGATGAAGTCAAAAAGAATGTGAAGGTGCTGTCAGGCGGTGAAAAGGGTCGCATGTTGTTCGGCAAGCTCAGCCTGATCAATCCCAACGTGATGCTGCTGGATGAGCCCACTAACCACTTGGACATGGAATCCATTGAAGCCTTGAACCTGGCGCTGGAAAACTATCCCGGCACATTGATTTTTGTGAGTCATGATCGGGAATTTGTTTCCTCATTAGCGACCCGGATCATCGATATGCAACCTACCGGTTTAATCGATTTTCACGGCAACTATGAAGACTATCTGCGCAGCCAGGGAATTTACACCAGTTAATTCCGTGCAATAAAAAAGCCCGCTATTGCGGGCTTATAGAGTCGATTGGCACCTGCGAGTTTGGCGTTAGGCCTTTTGTTTCGAAACCTTCAAGTCAGGGACGACTTGGAGGAGCTACAGGGATGTATTCATGCGTTTTCGAAACAAAAGGCCTAATGACAAACGGATTTGAAGTGCCACGCTTTAGAGACAGAAAGACTAGGGATTACCGTAACTCATCAACCGTTGATAACGACGCTCCAGCAGGTTATCAACATGCTCCTTGCTCAAACGATCCACCTGGTCAACCAGACGCTCCTGCAGCTTAGATGCCATCGCTTCCAGATCACGGTGCGCTCCGCCTAACGGCTCTGGAATAGTTTCATCAACGATACCCAGCTCTTCCAACACCTTGGAGGTCACACCCATTGCCTGTGCCGCTTCCGGTGCTTTGGCAACAGTCTTCCAAATGATATTGGCACAGCCTTCCGGTGAGATCACAAAGTATGTGGAATACTGGAGCATATTGAGGTGGTCACCTACACCGATCGCCAAAGCGCCGCCGGATGACCCTTCACCAATGACCGTACAGATAATCGGCGTACGCAAACGGGACATGACTGCCAGGTTTTGTGCAATGGCTTCGGAGATGCCACGCTCTTCTGAATCGATACCTGGGTAAGCGCCGGGTGTGTCAATCAATGTCAGCACCGGCAATTTGAAACGCTCAGCCATCTCCATCAAACGCAGCGCCTTGCGATAACCTTCGGGCTTGGGCATACCGAAATTGCGATAAACCTTGTCGTGCACCGAGCGGCCTTTTTCCTCACCGATCACCATCACGGGCTTACCATCCAAACGGGCAACACCACCAATGATGGCTTTGTCATCACCAAAATGGCGATCACCATGCAGTTCATCCCAATCGGTAAACACCCGGCTGATGTAGTCAGAGGCATAAGGACGCTGAGGATGGCGGGCTACCTTTACGATGTCCCAGGGAGTGAGGCTGGAATAAATACTTTCGGTCAGCTTGGTGCTTTTTTCGCGGAGCTTGGCGATCTCATCCGCGATGTTGAGATCGTTGGCGTTGCCAACCAATTGCAGCTCTTCGATCTTGCCTTCCAGGACCGCAATCGGCTGTTCAAAATCCAGATAATTCAGATTCATATCACTAACTGGCTCAAGGTTTGGGTATGTTGCGTTGGTGATTTATTCAGATGCCACACCGGATGGGCCTCCGGATATATCGGGCACAATAAGGTCGCCTAAGATACGCTAAAGTGCCCCGTGAGTCGACCTCCGCGGCATATTTTCCTGACGAAATGCAAAAGCAATCAATGGCTTAGCATGCGATCACAAGGGTCAATAAACCAGTCTTACCTTGGTCGTTCCATATTGATCGCGGAGGCGCTGCAATAAATCATCTTCAGGCCGGACCAACCATGCCTCACCCAGACGCAGCTGCGCCTTGGCATTGCTACGCTGATAATCAATGACCAGCGGGCAGCGACCTTCCCGGTAAGGATCAAGAATCTCGCCCAACTCGCGCACAAAATTGGCAGACAGATTCCCCGACTCAAGCTCCAGACATAGTTCCCGCGCCTTTTCCTGACGCACGTCCGACAGCAGGCTTATAACATCCGCGCGCATCTTTAACAGGCCGTTGTAATCGTCGTAGCTCACCTGACCATTGATTACCAGCAGACCATCTTTCAACAACAGATCGCGGGATTGATTATAGGTATCGGCAAAAATGGCGACCTCGATACGACCAGTACGATCATCCAGCGTCACAAATGCCATAGTGTCGCCGCGCTTGGTTTTCATAACGCGCTGCGCAACTACCAGCCCAGCCACGGTCTGATTACTTTTTTCCGGTTTGAGATCCGCGATGCGCGATGACACCAGATGATTTAGTTCGCTGTCGTATTCATCAATTGGGTGGCCGGTGAGATATAGACCCAGGGTTTCCTTTTCCGCATTTAATCGTTCCTTCATTGTCCAGCTGCGCACACGATGGAAATCACGGTACACATCTTCATCAGCGTCGGCGCAGGGCACGACATCGCCAAATAAATCCATCATTCCGGCGTTGGTATTCGCTGCAGATTGCTCGGCAGTTTTAACCGCTTCGTTCATCGCCGCAAACATCACCGCGCGATCATGGTCGATGTTGATACCCGGACCGAGCTTATCTGCAGCCCCGGAGCGAATCAGTGCTTCCAGCGCACGTTTGTTAACTTTGCGTGGATCAACGCGCGCGCAGAAATCAAATAAATTTTTGAAGGGCCCACCTTCGTTGCGCGCGGCAATAATGCTTTCTACCGGCCCTTCACCGAGGCCTTTAATCGCCCCCAGACCGTAAATAATATTACCCGCATCATCCACCGTGAAATGAAACTCACCACTGTTCACATCCGGAGGTAACAGCTTCAATTTCATCTGGCGACACTCTTCGATGAAGGTCACCACTTTGTCAGTTTTATCCATGTCAGACGACATGGTTGCTGCCATAAAGTGCGCGGGATAATGCGCTTTTAACCAGGCCGTCTGGTAGGACACAATGGCATAGGCGGCGGAGTGCGATTTGTTAAAACCATAGCCCGCAAATTTTTCTACAAGATCAAAAATCTTGATAGCCAGATCCGGATCTACTCCTTGTTTCTTAGCGCCTTCTTCAAACACTTCCCGCTGCTTGGCCATTTCTTCCGGCTTTTTCTTACCCATCGCGCGACGCAACATGTCAGCGCCGCCGAGCGTATAGCCGGCAAGAACCTGGGCAATCTGCATTACCTGTTCCTGATACACGATAACGCCGTAGGTCGGCTCGAGCACCGGTTTCAAACTGGCATGCTGAAATTTTGCGTCAGGATAGGCTACTTGGGCGCGGCCATGCTTACGGTTGATAAAGTCATCCACCATGCCCGATTCCAGCGGACCGGGACGGAACAGTGCAACCAGAGCAATAAGGTCTTCAATGTTATCCGGCTGCAGGCGCTTGATCAGATCCTTCATGCCGCGCGATTCCAACTGGAATACGGCGGTGGTTTCGGCGCGTTTCAGCAGCGAAAACGTCTTCTGATCATTAAGTGGAATTGCACTGATATCCAGCGGCGGCTCGCCTTTTTTTGCGCGCTGTTTGTCGATCATCAAGCGCGCCCAGTCGATGATAGTCAGGGTGCGCAAACCAAGGAAGTCAAACTTCACTAGCCCCGCTTCTTCCACATCGTTTTTATCGAATTGTGTTACCAGACCACTACCAGTTTCATCACAAAATAATGGCGAAAAATCAGTGAGTTTGGTGGGCGCGATCACTACCCCACCGGCGTGTTTGCCAACGTTGCGCGTCAAGCCTTCCAACTGCTTGGCCATCTCCCAGATTTCCTGGGCATCGCCGTCCATCTCCAAAAATTCACGCAGGATAGATTCCTGCTCCAGTGCCGCTTCAAGGGTCATACCCGGCGTTGGGGGAATCATCTTCGACAGCTTATCGGCAAGACCGTATGACTTGCCCTGTACACGCGCTACGTCTCGCACTACCGCTTTGGCCGCCATAGTACCGAAGGTGATGATCTGGCTGACCGCGTTGCGACCGTAGTTATCCGCAACGTAAGAAATCACTTTATCGCGGTTATCCATGCAGAAATCGATATCGAAGTCGGGCATGGAAACCCGTTCAGGGTTAAGGAAACGTTCGAACAGCAAATCGTATTCGAGTGGATCAAGATCCGTAATTTTCAGTGAATAGGCCACCAGCGAGCCGGCACCCGATCCACGTCCCGGCCCTACGGGAATGTCATGATCTTTAGCCCACTGAATGAAGTCCATCACGATAAGGAAGTAACCGGGAAAGCCCATCTGTACGATGATGTCGAGTTCGAAGGTCAACCGATCTTCGTAACTCTTGCGTCGCTCGGCGTAATCCGCCGCCGATTTATCGAGGATGCGTTCGAGCCGTTCTTCCAAACCTTCATGAGAAATTTTACGAAAGAAGTCGGCTTCGGTCATGCCCTCAGGAACGGGGTATTCCGGCAGAAAGTATTTGCCCATCTGAATGGTGACGTTACACCGTTTGGCGATCTCCACGGTGTTGGCAATCGCCTCTGGAATATCGCTGAACAATTCAGCCATCTCTTCCGGTGAACGCAGGTATTGTTGATCGCTGTAACGACGTTCGCGGCGAGGATCATCTAAGGTGCGGCCTTCGCTGATACACACCCGCGCCTCGTGCACTTCGAATTCGTCGCGCTTTAAAAAGCGCACATCATTGGTGGCAACCACCGGGCACTGCATTTCATCCGCCAGCGCCACAGCGAGATGCAGATATTCTTCATCGTGTTCCCGGCCAGTGCGTTGCAACTCAAGATAAAAACGATTGGGGAAATCACGCATCCAGCCTTGCAGTAACTCGTGCGCCTGTGCCGTACGACCGGCAAGCAGACACATACCCACATCGCCGAGTTTGCCACCGGATAAAGCGATCACGCCTTCGCGGTGTTCACTGATCCATTCGCGCTGCACATAAGCAACGCCCTGATGCTGACCGTGCTGCCAGGCGCGCGAGATCAATTCAATAATATTTTTATACCCGGTGTTATCGATCGCCAACAACGTCAGTAAGGTTGGCTTTCCTTCTGAGTCGTTACTTGCCACCAGAAAATCGCTGCCCACAATCGGTTTTATACCGGCGCCCTGTGCAGCTTTATAGAATTTTATGAGGCCGTAAAAATTAGTCTGATCGGTAATCGCGCAGGCGGGCATCTTTAATTCAGCCACACGCTTCACCAACGGCTTGATACGCACCAGGCTGTCGACCAGCGAAAATTCAGTGTGAAGACGAAGATGAACAAAGTTGGTAGTCATACGCTTTACTTTCAACGTTTATTAACGCGATGATCGAAGAATCGGGAATCAGAACAGTTCTATTTGTTCAAGTCGCGCCTTGACTGGCGCATAGGACTGACGATGAATGGGTGTGACACCCAACCTCTCAAGAGCGTCCATATGGACTTTGGTTGGATAACCTTTGTGGTCAGCAAAGCCATATCCGGGATATTTTTTGTCGAGCTCCAGCATCTCCCGGTCGCGGGCTACCTTTGCCAGGATGGACGCAGCACTGATAGCTGCTACACGGCTATCGCCTTTAACCACCGCTTCTGCCGGGTATTTCCATGTAGGAAGTTTATTGCCGTCGACCAACACGTGCTCCGGCTGAATGTGCAGACCTTCCACGGCGCGCTTCATGGCGAGCAAGCTTGCCTGCAGGATATTAATCTGATCAATCTCGACCACCGTTGCGCGCGCTATACACCAGCTTTTTGCGTTGCGCTGAATTTCTTCGAATAAAAACTCGCGACGCTTCTCGGTTAATTTTTTTGAATCGTTTAAACCTTCGATGGGGCGTTCCGGATCAAGAATAACGGCAGCGGCAACGACATCCCATGCCAGCGGACCACGGCCCACTTCATCAACGCCCGCTAACAGATGACCGAAATAGCGGGGAATAAACGGCTCAATGATTGTCATAATCCGTTTCCCTCGCATTCACCAGCTGTGCAACCGCATCGGCCGCGCGATCACTGGCGTTGCGTTTCAGTGATTGATGCATTTCATAAAACGTTTCGCGTAATGCCTGGGTTTGGTCCGGATTTTCAAAATACTGCATAACGGCTGCACTCATATCCTCCGCTGTAGCCGCTTCCTGCAATAACTCAGGCACCAGCTTTTCGCCTGCAAGCAGATTCGGTAATCCCACGTAAGGCGTCTTTACCATACGCGACAAAATTGTCCACGAAAGCCAGGATAACTTGTACGCAATCACCATCGGACGCTTGAGCAGCATAGCTTCAAGTGCTGTGGTACCGGAGGCCATCAGGACGACGTCAGCCGCTGCCATAACTGTCTGCGACTGGCCGTTTACCAGGTGAATGGGATAATCAACGTAGGCGCTGAGCTGTAAATGCAGCTGTCGATAACGATCTGCATTGGCCGCAGGAATCACAAATTGCAGGTTTGGATCACGCTGCAAACACTGAACGGCCGTCTCCATAAACAGCTGCCCCAACCGCTCAACTTCGTTACTGCGGCTGCCGGGCAACAATGCCACCACTTTGGCATCTTCCTGCAGATGCAGGGTGCGGCGGGCCGCCTGCTGATCTATCTCCAAAGGAATTTCGTCAGCCAGATGATGACCGACAAAGGCCACCGGCACCTGGTGCTGCTGATAAAACTCCGCCTCGAATGGCAAGAGCGTCAACATTAAATCAACAGAGCGCGCTATTTTATGAATTCGTTTTTGTCGCCACGCCCAAACGGACGGACTAACGTAATGAACGGTAGGGATGCCCTTCTCTTTCAGGTCACCCTCAAGCGTGAGATTAAAATCCGGGGAATCAATTCCGATAAAAACGGCTGGAGGATTGGCAATAAAGTGGTCGCGCAGAAAGGCACGAATTTTTAGCAACTCCGGCAGGCGCTTGAGTGGCTCTACCAGACCCATTACGGCCAGGCGATCCTGAGGAAAAAAAGAATGAAAACCCAGTGCCAGCATGCGCGGCCCGCCAATACCCGCGAATTCCGCATCAGGAAAATGTTTACGCAAGGCAACCATCAATCCGGCTCCGAGAATATCGCCGGATGCTTCACCAACGACGATGCCGATACGCAAACGACCCGACATCCCGCCTCCTATCGCACGATGCCGCGCGATGATGATTTTAATGAGTCGATGAGAATATTCAGAACGCTGCTGGTTTGCGCCATCTGTTCTAATTCTTTAACAGCTTCATCAAGTGTCAGCCCGCGACGGTAAATTAACTTATAGGCTCTCGTGATATTGCTGATATCTTCAGAGGTAAAACCACGACGACGCAAGCCCTCCGCATTCACACTTTTAGCTTCCGCGGGGCTGCCGTTAACCATCACATATGCTGGTACGTCTTTTCCAATTGCCGTACCCATACCGGTGAAACTGTGCGCACCGATCTTGCAAAACTGATGCACGAGCGTAAAACCGCTGAGGATAGCCCAGTCATCAATATGAACATGCCCAGCTAAGGCCGTGTTATTCACCAGAATACAGTGGTCGCCGATCACACTGTCGTGGCCAATGTGAACATAGGCCATCAACAGATTGTGGTTACCAATAGTGGTTTCGTGGCGATCCTGAATCGTACCGCGATGGATGGTGACACCTTCTCGAATGATGTTGTTATCACCGATCACCAGGCGAGTGGGTTCACCTTTATATTTCAGATCCGGAGTATCTTCACCAACCGATGAAAACTGGAAGATTCGATTATTTTTTCCAATAACCGTGGGGCCTTTGATAATCACATGGGACGCGATGACGGTGCCCGCCCCGATTTCAACATCGGGGCCAATGATAGACCAGGGACCAACCTCAACATCGGGGGCCAGTTTGGCAGAGGGATGGATGATAGCGCGTGAATCAATCAAGGAATTATTCTCACCATTCTGGTTGACTGAGGTATTGCTGATCCACCGGGTCACTCAAGATAAATATATCAGCAGCGAGCAGAAACTTATGAATCAATGCAGCTTATTGAATCAACAAACCTTGTAAAGTTTGCGTATCAGATTTTACGATCCGCACACAAAATGGTTGCCGAAGCAGCCAGCGCGCCGTCCACTGTTGCACGGCACTCGAACTTCCAGATTCCACGTTTTTCGGAAACGACCCTGGATTCCAGCTGTAAGCGATCACCGGGAATCACCTGGCGCTTGAAGCGCACATCATCAACACCGGCAAATAAATAAATCGAACCGTCCTGCGGTTTTTTCTTGGCACTTTTAAAGCCCAGAATACCTGATGCCTGCGCCATGGCTTCAATGATCAACACACCCGGGAAAATCGGTGCCTGCGGAAAATGACCATTGAAGACTTCTTCATTAACTGTGATGTTCTTGTAGGCGATGATTGACTCACCCTCTACTAACTCCACGACTCTATCGACCAATAAAAATGGATAACGATGAGGTAAGTATTCGCGTATTTCATTGACATCCATCATGGTCGAAGACCCCTGCATACTCAGCTTTTAAGCTTATAAAAACATGAAGAGACTTTTGCACCTGGATTGCATGCATAGAGCAGGTAATCCAGGTGCAAAAGCCTCACGGTTATTCACTCAATCTTTTTTTACATCTTTTTCAAGTCGACTCAGGCGAGTCGCTATTGAATCCAGCTGACGAAAACGTACGGCATTCTTTCGCCATTCTTTCGTTGTCGACATTGGCGTTCCCGATGAGTATGAACCCGGCTCCGACAGAGAGCTGGACACCATGGTCATACCGGTGAAGTGCATATTATCGCCTATGTCTATATGGCCAACCACACCAACACCGCCCGCGAAAGTACAATTCTTACCCACCACGGTACTGCCTGCGATCGCAGAGGTTGCTGCCATTGCGCAGTTTTCCCCTAATCTGACGTTGTGGGCAATATGAACCAGGTTATCGAGTATCACCCCATCTTCCAGAACTGTATTGCCCAGAGCTCCACGATCCACGGTGGTGCAAGCGCCTATTTCGACGCGGTTGCCAATGATAACACTCCCCAACTGATGAATCTTGACCCATTCCTTACCGTTGGGCGCAAAACCAAAACCGTCCGCACCGATAACCGATCCGCTGTGGATAATACAATCAGACCCAATAGTGATTCCGTGATAGATGGTCACATTCGCCATCAGGCGAGTGTTGTTACCAATTGTCGCGTCATCGCCAATCACAACCCCAGGACCTACCACGACACCATCTCCGAGCGTTACGCCCGAGCCGATAACAGCGTTGGCAGCAATACTGATATTTTCACCCAGCACCACGCCATCGCCAATCACCGCCGAAGGATGAACGCCTATGACTTCAGTACGACTGTGATCAAATAATCGTGTCAGTCGGGCATATCCTACATAGGGATTTGCAACGATAAGTTTATTACCATCGAATTGCGCCGCCTGCTCCTGATTCAGGATCACCACACCCGCACCACACGTGGCTAGGTATTTAGCGTAAGCAGGACTGGCAATAAAGCTCACATCGTGGGCTTGTGCGGATTGCAAACTCGCGACCGCACTGACGTGATAATCGGGATCGCCCACCAGCTCAGCATTAATGCACTGAGCCAGTTCGGCAAGTGAATAAGATTTTTTCACCTGAATTGTCCCAATCCAAAGGGGATGATTATTTTGCTTTGTTCAGCATATCGGTTAATTTCTGGGTGATATCAAATGCAGGGGCTGCGTGGATGGCAGCCTGGCTGTTCAATACCAACCCGATATTGTCCGCTGCGATTAATTGCTCAAGTACCGTGCGGGTTTTTGGAGTCAACTCTTGCATCACGCGCTGCATAACAGCCTGGCGTTCGGCCTGCAGCTTTTTACCGGCAAGCTCATAATCGGCGCGCAGATATTCAACTTTTTTGCGGTGTTCGGCCTGCTCTTCTGCAGACCAGGTCATACCATCTTTTTCCGCGGCGGCTTGCAGGTTTTTCATGTCTGCAACGAGGCCATCGAGTTTTGCTTTCATCGCAGCGTATTCAGGATCTTTATCCAGCTTCGCTAGATTTTGTTTTGCTAATTCAGTGCTCAACATAGCAGCCTGAACATCAAGAATTACAACCTTGCCTTGCGCAAAGCTGACTGCAGACAGAATGGACAACAAGAATGCAGCGCAGAGTTTCCGGGTAACACTCACAATTTTTATCCTCATGTTTATTAACTAAAACGCTATTATCAGAAGGTTTGTCCGAGAGAGAATTGGAAGAATTCAGTCCGATCGTATTCGTTTTCCTGCAGTGGCCGTGCAATGCTGAAAGTCATCGGTCCAAAGCCGGAAATCCACGTCAAGCCAAAACCAGCGGACGCATTGATCTTGGAAAGGTCGACATCATAACAGTTACGTTGCCCAACGCCACAATTTGTATCAAACACGTTGCCCGCATCAATAAAAAAGGTTGATTGCAGCATCCGCTGATCTTTGATGAAGGGGAGCGGGAACAACACCTCAGCGCCACCTTCAATCAGCACATTACCGCCAAACGCACCACGGTTGCGGCCGTAGTTGTTGGAATCACTAACCTGAGTCACCAGGCGGCCGGGGGTACAGTTATATCGGGCAGAATCGTATGCGCTGGGATCTTCGCAGAGTATATAACTCTGGCCGATTTCACCTTCTTCTCTGATGCCATCACCATCCACATCATCCCAGTAGGCAAGCTGGGGAACTTCTTCTTCGCGGGTGCCTCTTGGACCAAGGGTGTTCCGCTCGAAACCGCGTACAGAACCGAACCCACCGGCAAAGAAGTGCTGGAAGAACGGCAGCTCTTCCATATCACCGTAGCTGTCCGCATACCCCAGACGAGTATGTAAGCGCAGCGTGAGATTACGCGTGAGCGGTTTAAACATCTGCGCTTCATAATCCAGCTTGTAATACTGCAGGTCACCACCGGGTAATGAAACTTCTACAGAAAGGCGCTGCGACGCACCTCGCGTGGCCAGGATGCCGCGGTTAAGGGTTGATTTCCCCCAGAACAAGCTGGTGGTGATGTCCTGAAAATGGTCTCCGTATATATCGAGAAAGCCTGGATCAGCCACTACATCCGACGTCAATGGATTGATCTCGACCGTACCTCTTGGAAAGTCATTCCCAGTGGCCACAAGATCACTAATCGTCTGCAGATCCTGCTGTCGGATGTAGCCGTAATCATCGATCCTTCCCCGAGTAATTTCACGTGGAGCATATGTATTAGGTTTTACCGTTAAGTCGCGCACGCCGATATCAAAACCGATCCGCTCAATATCAGAAATAGGATAGCCAAAACTCATCTTGCCGCCGTACATATCCGTGCTGTAGCCGGAGACGTTGACGATGTCGTATTTGGTTTTCTGGTAGTACAGACTAAAACCACGGCTTACGCCATCTACCGTAAAGTACGGATCGTTGTAATTAAAGTTGTAGCCAGTCTGGTAGCGGTTATGGGAGAAACTGAAACCGACCTGTTTACCACTACCAAACCAGTTGTTCTGCTGGATGCTGGCAGAAAATAATAAGCCCGAATATTGCGCATAACCTACCTGCAGGCCCATGCTGCCGGATGGCTGTTCTTCAACGGTAAAATCCACATCGACCTGATCAGAGGTACCGGGTACCTCAACGGTGTCGACCTTCACTTCTTTAAAGAAGCCCAATCGTTCCAGACGAACTTTGGAGTGCTCGATCTGAGCCGTTGACGCAGAACCGCCTTCCATCTGCCGCATTTCGCGGCGCAGGACTTCATCAATCGTTTTGGTGTTGCCACGGAAATTGATGCGATTTACATAGGCGCGCTTGCCCGGCTCGATAAAGAAAGTCACCTTAACAGTTTTATCTTCATCATTACGTTCGGGTAAGCCTTCAACTTTGGCAAAGGTATAACCTTCGTTGCCCAGACGCTGGGTGATGTACTCCGCCGAAGTCGTCATCAGGATCTGCGAAAAGGTCTGCCCCTCACGCACCAGAATCAGACGGCGCACAATCGCCTCATCAATCGCTGGATCGCCAGCAAGGTCGACGCCGTTCACTTTGTATATATCGCCTTCACTGACGTTGGCCGTAATGAAGATTTTGGATTTATCGGGGCTTAAGGACACCTGGGTAGAGTCAATCTTGAAGTTCAGATAACCCCGGTCCAGATAGTAGGATTCGATCCGTTCCAGATCGCCTTTAAGTTTTTCGCGCGAGTATTTATCGTTACCGCTGATCCAGGAAAACAGACCGGTGGACTTTAACTCAAACAGGTCAATCAGCTCTTCATCGCTGAACGCCGTGTTGCCAACGATGTTAATTTGTTTGATACGGGCAACAGCACCTTCAGTGATATTGATTTTGACCTTCACCTGGTTGCGCGGCAGATCTTCAACTTCAATATCAACACTGGCACCGTAGCGACCCTGCGCAATGTATTCGCGTTGCAGCGCCTGACTGATACCTTCGAGGGTTGCACGCTGGAAGATTTGTCCTTCGGACAGATTGTTACTCTTCAGACTGTCCATCAGGCTTTCGGTCTTGATGACTTTGTTGCCTTCAATCTCAATGGCGTTGATCGCAGGACGCTCTTTGATGACCAGTACCAGGACGTCACCGTCGCGCCCCATGGACACATCAGCAAAATAACCCACTTTGAATAGTTCACGGGTCGCGGTCTGGATATCCGTCTGCGTGACCACATCACCTACCCGGATGGGGAGAGCGCTGAATACTGTTCCGGCAGAAACCCGCTGTAAGCCTTCGACGCGAATATCATTCACCCGAAAACTTTGGGCCTGCGCGGCGAATGACATCATCAACACTATCAAGCAACAGAAAAATCGCATCGAAACTCGCTTCATATCATCGGTTCTAATTTGGTCAGTAAGGAAGTGGCAATGGGCCGCAGGATTACAGCCGCATAATGTCGTTATATAGGGCCAGTACACTTAATCCGATTACCAGAAACAGGCCCACCTGATAGCCAGCCAGTTGTACTTTTTCTGATACCGGGCTGCCTTTTATTGCCTCAATCAGGTAATACAGCAGATGCCCACCATCCAATACCGGAATGGGCAAAAGATTAAAAACTCCCAGAAAGATGCTGAGTAACGCGAGGAAGGCTACAAAGCTTTCCAAGCCGCTCTCCGCCGAAGAGCCCGCCACCTTAGCAATGCTGATCGGCCCGCTCAAGTTTTTCGTGGAAATTTCTCCGAAGAGCAATTTTTTGACCGAGAGCAGGACAAAACCTGCGGTATCCCAGGTGCGCTCCACTCCGACAATAAACGCACCGCCGATGGAGTATTGATTCTGCCGGATCATTTCCTCGGGCCAGGGCTGAAGCTGCAAGGCGACGCCGACACGGCCCACAGTTGTGCCATTTTCAGTTATTACTTCCGGGGTGATGGTTATTGTGGCTTCTTCCCCAGCGCGCTCAATTAATAACTCAATCGGCTCACCGGGACGCTGTTTGACATAGTCGATCCAGTCACTTCCCGAGACCATCGCCTCACCATCCGCTGCCAACACCCGATCACCGGCTTTCATCCCCGCAAGATCGGCCGGACTGCCCGGGGTGACCGCTGCAGCCAGCGTATCTACTGCAGGCGTATAGAAACTTAAGCCCAACCCACCTAATGGGTCAGGCTCTTCAACACCTTTCAGCCAATCCTCCAGAACTACTTCGGATTGATAACGCAAAGAGGAATTGGGATAGCGCAGCGCAACATCCATTACACCGCTCTCGCCAAGGCGCCGTAACAGTTGTTGATACACCGCTTGGCGGGTAGGCGTCGCTTCACCATCAATAGCAAGGATTTCCTGACCGGCTTCCAGACCGGCATGTGCAGCCAAGGACCCTGGCTCAACCGAACCAATGACCGGCGTAAAATCACGCACACCTGGCAACACCAGCGCCCAGAACAGCAAAATGGCAAGAATAAAATTAGCGAGGGGCCCGGCAACAACAATTGCCATACGTTGCCAGACACTTTTTCGATTAAAACTATGATGGGCCTCGTCCGCCGGCACCTCCCCTTCGCGCTCATCCAGCATCTTGACGTAACCGCCCAAGGGAATGGCGGAGATCGCATATTCGGTTCCCTGCTTATCAGACCAGCGCCACAGGACCCGGCCAAAACCAATGGAAAAACGCAGCACTTTGACGCCACAACGGCGCGCTACGTAAAAGTGACCAAATTCGTGGATGGTTACCAGCACGATGATCGCCACCAGAAACCATAAAATCATTTGCGCTACTGCCACAGACAACCTCGTTAGAGTGAGCCGATAACCGACATTGCCATGGCTCTGGCCTCGGAATCGGCGTTTTGGACAACGTCCAGTGACGCTGGTTCAGTGATTGGAAGACGCATTAATACACTTTCTATTACTTGTGAGATTTGATCAAACCGCAGACGGCGCTGCAAAAAAGCCGCCACGGCCACCTCATTAGCAGCATTCAGAATAGCCGGCGCAGTGGCGCCAGTTTTAGCGGCTTCCTGCGCCAGACGCAAGCAGGGAAACCGTTCGTAATCCGGTGCGGCGAAATCCAACCGTGCCGTTGCAAACAAATCCAGGCTGGCCACTCCGGATTCAATCCGCTCAGGCCATGCGAGGGCGTGGGCGATAGGGGTGCGCATATCCGGGTTACCCAGCTGTGCCAGTACGGACCCGTCAATATATTCAACCAATGAGTGAATAACGCTTTGGGGATGAATGACGACTTCAATCTGCTCTGGCGGAACATTGAACAACCAGCAGGCTTCTATTAGCTCAAGACCTTTATTCAGCATGGTCGCCGAATCTACAGAAATCTTCTGACCCATGCTCCAATTAGGATGGGCGCACGCCTGCTCCGGCGTAACCTTACGCAGCTGGTCGATCGGGGTAGTACGGAAAGGGCCGCCGGAAGCGGTCAACAGAATCTTTCGGACACCGCTTTTCGGTAATCCCTGCTGGAGGTAATTTGCCGGCAGACATTGGAAGATCGCATTGTGTTCGCTATCGATCGGCAGCAGCGTGGCACCATGTTCAGCTACTGCGCGGGTAAACAGTCCACCCGCCATTACCAACGCTTCCTTGTTAGCCAGAAGAACCTTTTTGCCGGCTTCAACGGCCGCCAGCGTCGGTAGCAATCCGGCCGCGCCCACAATAGCAGCCATCACAGTATCCACATCGCGGTGCGCCGCTACAGTCGCTAAAGCTTCCACCCCGTGCAGGACTTCGGTAACACATCCCTGCTGGGCCAGCGAGCGCTCTAATTCGAGCGCAGCAGCAGCATCACACATGACCGCATAACGTGGCCGGTAGCGGAGACACTGGTCCGCCATCAACTGCCACTGACGGTCCGCGGTTAGCGCAAAAATACTGTAGCGATCAGGATGGCGGGCGAGAACATCAAGGGTACTGACACCAATGGAACCCGTGGCTCCCAGAACTGTGACCTGCTGCATGAGTTACCCCGGCCAACCTGTACTGAGCAAAGCCAGAGCAAACACTGGTGCAGCAGCGGTAAGACTGTCCACCCGATCCAATACCCCACCATGACCAGGCAACAGAGCACTGCTATCTTTAATGCCACGCTGGCGCTTCAACATGCTCTCGAATAAATCGCCCAACACGGAAACCAGGCTTGTCGGCAGGATAATGGCCAGCAGCACGAGATAACTACCCCCCATAAGCACCCAGACAATCAGCGACAACACCAGATTGAAACACACGCCACCCAAAAAGCCTTCCCAGGTTTTACCCGGACTTACGGCTGGTGCCAGCTTGCGCTTACCCCAGCGACGCCCCGTAAAGTAGCCTCCGACATCGGCACACACCACCACGGCCACGACAAGTAAAACCAGTAAAGCTCCATGTTCCTGAGCACGAATATAGGTAAATCCTACCCAGGTTGGCACCAACACCAGTAAGCCCATCAAGCCCCGGACCAGGGAGTGGCGCCAGAGGATGGTACTGGAGGGGAAACCCTGCACCAGTAACAGCGCCACCGCCCACCAGATACAACCAATCACCAGAACTTCACGAAATTTTTCCGCATCCAGCAGAACATCTGCTGACCAGGTCGTGACTTCGAGATAGTAGCCGGCTAGGAAGGTAGCCGCAGCCACCGCGAACACGTAGGTGAGGCGCTGCCAAAGCGGGCTGAACCCCGCAAGGTTGGCCCACTCCCACGCACTTACCAACAGAACCATGCCGAGGAAAATGGAAAACAGGGGCACGGGGAGATAGAAAAGCGCGGCAAGAAAAACAGCCGAAAGAATCAGTGCCGTGATAACCCGTTGCTTAAGCATCCCGATCTCCGGCAACACGCACTTTGGCTATTTGTTCACTGGTCAGACCAAACCGGCGTTGACGCTCTTTAAAGGCAGCAGCGGCTGCATGCAGCTCAGCGCCATCAAAGTCGGGCCACAATTTATCGCTGAAATAGAACTCCGCATAGGCCGATTGCCACAACAGAAAGTTACTGATCCGCAATTCACCGCCGGTTCGTATCAACAAATCCAGCTCGGGCAGATCAGCCATTGAGGTATAACGATGCAGCAGATCTTCATTGATGTCGTCGGTTCCGAGTCGGCCGGCAGCAGCTTCTTCGGCCACACGCCTGGCCGCCTGGGCGATATCCCACCGGCCACCATAATCAGCCGCAATGACCAAAGTCGTTTTACCCTCACGGGTCATTTCTTCAGCGGCCTGAATGGCTTTTTGAATTGCGGGGCTGAAGCGACTACGGTTACCGATCACCCGCAGACGAACACCTTTTTTATGAAGTTCGCGGGCTTCTTTCTTGAGATATAGGAGAAACAGTGACATCAGCGCTTCCACCTCTATGGGTGGACGCTTCCAGTTTTCGCTGCTGAAGGCGAATAAGGTAAGCACCTCAATTCCCAACTCCTGACAGGCACTCATGACATCGCGGATACGTTCAACACCGACTCTATGGCCGGAGACACCGGCCATACCCCGCTGTTTAGCCCAGCGATTATTGCCGTCCATAATGATGGCCACATGGCGCAGGGTATTTGTGGTCACTCATAACTCCTGAGGAAAGCATTTTCCGTTGATAAGCTGGTCGACGCCCACCCACACATGCCAACTGCAAAGGATCCATCGCCCGACCAGAACAACCGATCGGGCAGAACAACAGATTCGAGATACATCGGAGGCACAACGTCAGACGTGATCAGCGAGACATTAAATCGCCATTAAATCCGCTTCTTTGGCCGCCAGAGCCTTATCAACTTCAGCGATATATTTATCGGTTATCTTCTGGATATCATCCTGTGCGCGACGATCATCGTCTTCACTGATCGCTTTGTCTTTAAGCAGGGCCTTAACATCAGACAGAACATCGCGACGCACGTTACGCACCGCTACCCGGCCATTTTCTGCCTCGGCGCGCGCCTGCTTGATAAAGTTCTTGCGCGTTTCCTCGGTCAGCATCGGTAACGGAATACGAATCAGGCCGTTATTGGTGGACGGATTCAAACCCAGATCCGATTTCATGATGGCCTTCTCAATCTCGGTCACCAGATTGCGCTCCCAAGGGCTGATTGACAGGGTACGTGCGTCTTCCACGTTGATATTCGCAACCTGGCTGAGCGGGGTATCAGTGCCGTAGTAGGAGACCGTAATTCCATCGAGCAGGCTCGGGTGCGCCCGGCCTGTACGGATCTTGGAGAAGTTGCCGACCAGCGATTCAACCGCTTTTCTCATGCGACTCTCAGCATCTTTTTTTATGTCGTTAATCATCAGTTTTGTCCTTCTTCAATCAAGGTGCCTTCATTACTGCCAACCACGATGTTCAGCAGAGCACCACTTTTGTTCATACGGAAAACGCGTACCGGCATGTCATGTTCGCGACAGAGACAAATGGCTGTCAGGTCCATCACACCCAGCTTCTTATCCAGCACTTCATCATAGGTCAGACGATCATATTTGGTGGCCGTCGGATCTTTCATCGGATCTGCCGTGTACACCCCATCGACCTTGGTGGCCTTGAGAACAATATCGGCCTCAACTTCGATGCCGCGCAGACATGCAGCAGAGTCGGTAGTAAAGAAAGGATTTCCGGTGCCAGCGGCGAAGATTACCACTTCACCGGAGCTCAGAAAACGAATAGCACGACGACGATCATAATGTTCAACGATGCCGCTCATGGGAATTGCAGACATTACGCGGGAAGAAATGTTGGAACGCTCAAGCGCGTCACGCATGGCCAGTGCGTTCATCACCGTGGCCAGCATACCCATGTGGTCCCCGGTCACGCGATCCAGACCCGCCGCATTCAATGCAGCGCCGCGAAACAGGTTACCACCACCAACAACAAGGCCTACTTGAACGCCAATCCCCACCAGCTGCCCTATTTCGAGAGCCATCTTGTCGAGGACACGGGGGTCGATTCCGAACCCTTCCGCACCCATCAACTCCTCACCACTCAGTTTCAGCAAAATCCGCTTGTACTTCTTCTCTCTGGGGCTTGGCATAGACTTGGACTCCGTAAGATGGGTAGGCGAAAAAATCACGGCAGTTTAACAGCAAAAAGAGGCTGAGTGGGACACTCAGCCTCTTTTAATGGGAGGTCTAACAACAGCGGGGATTAGCCTTTGGAAGCCTGCACCTGAGCAGCCACTTCTGCAGCAAAGTCAACAACAGCTTTTTCAATACCCTCACCGACCTCAAGACGCACGAAGCTGGTAACTGAAGCACCGGCATCTTTAGCCAGTTTGCCCACGGTTACTTCGGGGTTTTTAACAAAAGGCTGGTCAATCAGGCTGGCTTCTTTGAGGAATTTGTTGATCCGACCAACCATCATCTTCTCAACGATCTCAGCAGGCTTGCCGGCCATGTCCGGTTGCGCACGGATGATGTCTTTTTCTTTTTCAACCAGATCAGCTGGCATCTGCTCAGAATTGACAACAGCAGGATTAACCGCTGCAACGTGCATAGCGATGTCTTTGGCCAACTCTTCGTTACCGCCCTCCAGCTGAACCAGCACAGCGATACGGTTGTTAAGGTGAACGTAACCACCAATTACACCACCCTCAACCAGTGATATACGGCGAACACCGATGTTTTCACCAATTTTTTGTACCAGAGCTTCACGGGCGTTTTCCAGATCGCCGGCCATCAGAGCAGCCACGTCGGTCTGCTTGGTGGCGAATGCTTGCTCAACCACATTGTTTACAAAAGCCAGGAAGCCTGCATCACGCGCAACGAAGTCGGTCTCAGAGTTAACTTCAACCACTACACCGTAGCTGTTGTCGTCAGCCACTTTCACCGCAACCACGCCATCAGCAGCAGTACGATCAGCTTTTTTAGCGGCTTTCAGACCAGAAACCTTGCGCAGATTTTCGATCGCCAGCTCGATGTCGCCATTGGCTTCACCCAGCGCTTTTTTACATTCCATCATGCCCAGACCAGTACGGTCACGCAGTTCTTTTACCATTGTTGCGGAAATAGCTGTCATGGTTTTGTCCTCAGTCAGTATTCAAATTCTGATTTGAAAAAGGGGGCAGAGCCCCCTTTTCGTTGCATCTAGCGCAGCGCCCGAAGCTTATTCAGCAGCGCCTTCTTCAGCGGCAACATACTCGTCTTTGTTCGGTACAGCAGAAGCTGATTTGGAACCTTCCAGACAAGCATCGGCAACCGCCGTTACGTAAAGTTTCACAGCACGGATAGCGTCGTCATTACCTGGAATAACGTAATCAATACCATCCGGGTTGCTGTTGGTGTCGACGATACCGATAACCGGGATACCCAGCTTGTTGGCTTCCTGGATTGCAATACGCTCATGATCAACGTCGATCACAAACATAGCGTCCGGCAGACCACTCATCTCTTTGATACCACCGATGGAGCGCTCAAGCTTCTCCATGTCACGGGTACGCATCAGCGCTTCTTTTTTGGTCAGCTTGGCAAAAGTACCATCCTGGCTCTGAGATTCCAGATCACGCAGACGACGGATAGAAGCACGGATAGTTTTGTAGTTAGTGAGCATACCGCCCAACCAACGATGGCTGACAAATGGCTGGCCAGCGCGTTCAGCTTGTTCTTTGATGGTTTTTTGTGCGGCGCGCTTGGTGCCGACAAACAGAATTTTCTTCTTCTGGGAAGACATTTGCTGGATCAGTGCCAGAGCTTCATTGAAGGCTGGAACAGTGTGCTCCAGGTTAATGATGTGGATCTTGTTACGCGCACCGAAGATATAACGGCCCATCTTCGGGTTCCAGTAACGGGTTTGGTGACCAAAGTGGACACCAGCGGAAAGCATATCGCGCATGCTTACTGTAGGCATAAATTTTTCCTTTCGGGTTAAGCCTCCATACACCCCATCAACCAACCCTTAAGCTTGCGCTGTGGGCACCCAGGTTTAATGTGTCGGTATATGTGTGACGTTAAGTTTAATTACAGCGCCAGGACGCTGAGCACAGAGATTTCTGTGCCGATTCAATCTCCAGAACCACCAAAACACGTTTGATGGGCCAAAAGAGGCGCGCTTTATACCACAGATTGCATTACAGATAAACAATTCTCTACCGAACTTGGCGCGCTTACCATTGCCGAAACTAAACGAATGGTCACGCACGACTTGCATACTAGTATTCGTTCCCTTCTAATATGGAATCAGTCTTTTCAACCGTAGGTATATGTCATGAAAGAAACCTGGCGCTGGTTCGGCCCGCAAGACCCTGTCACTCTCCAGCATATTGCCCAGGCTGGAGCAACTGGCATTGTTACATCGCTTCACCATATCCCCGCCGGCGCGGTTTGGCCGATGGAGGATATTCTGGAGCGCAAGGCCATGATCGAGGCTCACAATCTGGAGTGGGCAGTTATCGAAAGCATTCCACTGCACAATGATATAAAAACCCGAACCGGCAACTATCGGGAATACATCGCCAACTATCAGCAGTCGATTCGTAACGTCGCGGCGGCGGGGGTTTTTGACATCTGCTACAACTTTATGCCGGTGGTGGACTGGACCCGCACCAATCTGAGCTACACCCTGCCCAACAAAAGTCAGGCGTTGCGCTTTGAGATGAGCGATTTCGCTGCTTACGATGTTTACATCCTCCAACGGCCGGGCGCGGAGGCCGATTATCAGCCGGAAGTGCTGGCCAAAGCCAAAACACGTCTGGACGCCATGAGCGATGAAGAGAAAACCCTGCTAGAGAAAAACATCATCGCAGGCCTGCCCGGCGGCGAAGGCTCCTATGATCGGGATGGCATTCGTGCCACGATAGATCAGTTTATCCAGCTGGGTGAGGCGGGCATGCGCGCCAACCTGTTTGCTTTTCTGGGTGAGATTATTCCGGTGGCCGAGAGCGTGGGCGCACGTATGTGCATTCACCCGGACGACCCACCTTTCTCGCTCTTCGGCCTGCCCCGCGTAGTTTCTACTGCTGACGATGCCCGCGCCTTGCTCAATGCCGTATCCAGTCCCGCGAATGGCCTGACGCTGTGTGCTGGCTCCTACGGAGCGCGTTGCGATAATGATCTGGTCGCTATGGCGCGCGAGTTTGGCGAGCGCATCTACTTTGTACACCTGCGCAATATAAAGAGAGAGGATGATGGCTCCTTCTATGAATCCGATCATCTGGACGGCGACAATGATATGGTCGGGCTGATCGAAGCATTGCTGGACGAAGAAGCCCGCCGGGACAAGCAAGGTATCGATCTGCCAAAGATCAGCATGCGCCCCGACCATGGTCATCTGATGGGTGACGAGATCGGCAAATCCGGCATCAACCCGGGCTATTCCTATGCGGGACGCATGAAAGGCCTGGCCGAATTGCGCGGTGTTATCCACGCTGTATCGGCGCTGCGCGCCCGTGCAGCCAGCTAAACAATAGATCAGTTATAGCGGTTTCAGCCGTTCACTGAAACCGCACTTCCCACCCGACGTTCTTCCCGAAACAACCCGCCCGGGCTGGCGCCTTAGACCGCACCCAAGTTATACCTGTAGAACTCTGTCCTTATCGTTTAGAATGTCGGCCTTTCCATCGCCAATGAGAGTTAGTGTTCACTCATGTCTGTGACTATTAAAACCCCTGAAGAAATCGAGAAGATGCGTATCGCGGGCCGGCTGGCGGCCGAGGTGCTGGAGTTAATTGGCCCTTATGTGCAGCCCGGCGTAACCACTGCGGAGCTGGACAAGATCTGCCACGACCACATCGTGAACGTTCAAAAAGCTATTCCTGCCTGTCTTGGCTATCGCGGCTTCCCCAAATCCATCTGCACTTCGATCAACCAAGTGGTGTGCCATGGCATCCCGTCTGATAAGAAAGTGCTCAAAAATGGTGACATCATCAATATCGACGTTACCGTTATTCATGATGGCTACCACGGCGACACCAGTGCCATGTTCTTCGCCGGCACCCCCGCCTCCCATGCGGAACGTCTCGTCAAGGTGACGCAGGAATGTATGTACAAAGCCATTGCGCTGGTTAAACCGGGTTGCACCCTGGGCGATATCGGCCATGTAATCCAGCAGCACGCCGAGAGCAATTATTACTCGGTGGTGCGCGAATACTGCGGCCATGGCATCGGCAAGACCTTTCACGAAGAACCCCAGATCCTGCATTACGGCCGCCCCGGCACCGGGATGGAGTTGCGCGAGGGTATGTGTTTTACCATCGAACCCATGATCAATGCGGGCAAGCCTCACACCAAACTGAAAAGCGATGGCTGGACCGTGGAGACCAAAGACGGTCGTCTTTCCGCCCAATGGGAGCACACCATGGTGGTCACGAAAGACGGAGTTGAAGTCCTGACGGCTCGCACAGGAGAAGTTTTTTAAATCATGAACCCTTCGGTGCCCTATTTCGAGCGGCCGCTGTTCTTCTTTGATCAAAGCCGCTTTCGTCGCGCCCTGACGGAAAAGCCAATCATCATGGTTTTCAAGGACGCACTGGCAGCCGCCAATGGGCAATTTAATCTGCGCTTCTGTGAAGGCGAAGACATCCGCACACTGGTATATGAACGCGCCCTGTTCATCGACTGCATCTTGCATTACGCGTGGTATCAGTTCGAATGGCCCGAAGGAATCAGTCTGGAGGCCGTGGGAGGCTACGGTCGCGGTGAGCTCCATCCGTTTTCTGATATCGACCTGCTGATCCTCCACACTCCCGAAGCACTGCCAGCCTGCCAGCATAATGTTGAACGATTTCTTACGCTGTTGTGGGACATTGGACTGGAGATTGGCCACAGCGTACGGACGGTGAAGCAATGCGTGGAGATTGCGCGCAGTGACATTACCGTAGCCACCAATATCATGGAGTCGCGGACGCTGGTGGGCGACGAACGGCTTCGCCCCGAGCTGCAACAACTCACCGCTCCCGATCAGCTCTGGCCTGCCGACGAATTTTTTCGCGCAAAGTGGGATGAACAGCTTCAGCGGCACCAGAAATACAACGATACCGAATACAACCTCGAACCCAACATCAAGAATGCGCCGGGCGGCATCCGCGATCTGCAGGTTATCTCCTGGGTCGTCAAACGCTATTACCAGGTACGCACGCTACGCCAGCTTCACGGAAAACATTTTTTTAACGAAGAAGAGTTTTCGCTGCTGTACAGCGGCGAAGAATATCTGTGGCGGGTGCGTTATGGCCTGCACATGGTGGCGAAACGCGCTGAAGAGCGCCTGCTGTTTGATCACCAACGCGAGCTTGCCAAACTGTTCGGCTACAAAGACAACAGCGAAAATCTCGCCGTCGAGCAGTTCATGCATAAGTACTACCGCACGGTGCTGGCGTTGCGCGAACTTAATGATGTACTGCTGCAGTACCTGCAAGGCGTTATCCTCGTTAAAAATGTCACCCCGCAAATTGTTCCGTTAAACGAGCGCTTCCAGATCCGTGACAATTACATTGAAGCCGTTCATAACACGGTTTTTGAGGAGACCCCTTCCGCGCTGCTAGAGATTTTTGTGCTTATGGCGCAACGCCCGGAAATTGAAGGCGTACAGGCCTCCACCATCCGCTTGCTCGGCGAAAACCGCCACCTGATTAATGACGAATATCGCAGTGACCCGAAAAATACCCAGCTCTTCATGAAGCTGATGCAGCAATCTGCGGGTCTGGTCGAACAGCTCAAGCGTATGACGCGTTACGGCATTCTGGGTTTATACCTGCCGGAATTCGGTCGCGTTACCGGCCAGATGCAACATGATTTATTTCATATTTACACCGTGGATGCGCACACGCTGAAAGTCATCCAGAACATGTGCGAATTTCTGTTGCCATCTGCCAAAGAAGACTTTCCGATAGCGGCCCATGTTGTTAATCGTTTACCCAAATTGGAACTACTGTATATCGCTGGCCTATACCACGATATCGCCAAAGGTCGCGGTGGCGATCACTCCACGCTGGGTGCGGTAGATGCTGAAGAGTTCTGTCAACGCCACAATATATCGCCGCGTGAAACCCGGTTGGTGTGCTGGCTGGTGGAACAACATCTGTTGATGTCTGCGGTTGCACAAAAGCAGGATATTTCCGACCCCGAAGTCATTCATAACTTTGCTCTGCGTGTGGGTGATCAATTACATCTGGATTATCTTTATTGTTTAACCGTCGCCGACATTAACGGTACCAATAAAGAATTATGGAACACCTGGCGTGCCAGCCTGTTGCGGCAGCTATATATGGACACCCGCCGTGCCCTGCGGCGCGGGCTGGAAAATAATATTGATAAACAGGACATTATCGACGAGACCCAGCAGGCCGCTATTCGTAAACTTGAGCGGAAAGGTATCAGTCCCGAGCGTGCGCTGCAGATCTGGGGTGATATGGGAGAAGAGTAT
The DNA here is from genome assembly GCA_964448175.1 of uncultured Cellvibrionaceae bacterium. GTDB lineage: Bacteria > Pseudomonadota > Gammaproteobacteria > Pseudomonadales > Cellvibrionaceae > Cellvibrio. Next base: position 41,658 of record CAYUVQ010000011.1, read on the forward strand.
TTTCTGCGCGAAAGTATTCAGGATATCGCCTGGCACACGGCCGCCGTCGCCGAGCAGCAAGACGATGCGGCGCTCATCCTCATCAAAAAAACCACTAACAAAGAACTCGCTGGAGCTACGCAGATTTTTGTGCGGAGCAAGGAGCGAAAAAATACCTTTGTAGCCGTCGCTTCGGCGCTTGATCAACAGAATCTCAGCATTCAGGATGCGCGGATTTATACCTCGAAATCCGGTTACACCATTGATACATTTTTTGTACTCAACCAGAACGGTGAGCCATTGGGCAACAATCCGGCGGTCCTGAAAAATATTCACAAGGCACTGCAGGACGAGTTGCGTCTGGCCGACAATTATTCTGAAGTTATCACCCGCCGCACACCGCGCCGCCTGAAATATTTTTCCATGCCCACACGCACTTCTTTGAGCAATGACATGATCAGTGGCTACACCATGCTGGAAGTAATAAGCCCGGATCGCCCCGGACTGCTCGCCTGTATCGGACGGATCTTTCTGCAGTTTGGGGTGCAGTTACAAAACGCCAAGATCGCGACCCTGGGTGAGCGCGTAGAAGATATTTTCTTCATCACCGATAATCAGGGTTTTCCACTGAGCGATCCGGATATGTGTGAGCATCTGCAGCGGGAGATCTGTGAGCAGTTGGATCGGCGCGTTATCGGCCAATAAAAAAAGTAAGTCGAATTAGCCTAAGGCGTAATCCGACCTGTTACCTGTCGGATGCCGCTTTGAGCTGATCCGACCGACCAATTACCAATGCACGTGAAGTCTTAATCATGAATCCGGATTTGCAACAACTCCATCCTTACCCGTTCGAGAAATTGGCAGCCTTGAAGGCGGCAGTGTCAGTACCAACACATTTAGCACATATTGCCCTGTCTATTGGTGAACCCAAACACGAACCACCCGCCTTTGTTTTACAAACACTGATTGATAATTTATCTGCACTTTCTCAATATCCTACGACTAAAGGTTTGCCTGAGTTGCGGCATGCTATAGCCGATTGGGCAACACAACGCTTTCAATTAAAGCCCAGCAGTTTTGATGCAGAGCAGCATGTATTGCCGGTCAATGGTACGCGGGAGGCGCTGTTTGCGCTGGTGCAGACCCTGGTTGACCGCAACCAGACAGCACCACTGGTGGTGAGCCCGAATCCTTTTTATCAAATTTATGAAGGCGCCGCGATTCTTGCCGGTGCTGAGCCTTTTTTTCTAAACTGCACCGCAGAAAATAATTTCATCCCGGATTTTGCGGCAGTAGATCCGGATGTGTGGCGCCGCTGCCAGATTTTGTTCATCTGTTCGCCGGGCAACCCCACCGGTGCGGTGATGAGCAGTGCCCAGTTAAAAACCTTGATCGCCCTGGCCGATCAATATGATTTTGTTATCGCCTCAGACGAGTGCTATTCAGAACTTTACTTTGATGAACAACAGCCACCAGTGGGTTTATTGCAGGCCTGCGCGGAATTAGGTCGCGATGACTTTGCGCGGTGTCTGGTTTTTCATAGTTTGTCCAAACGATCCAATCTTCCCGGCCTGCGTTCAGGGTTTGTCGCCGGTGATGCAAAGATCCTGAAGAAATTTCTGCTGTATCGCACCTATCACGGCTCCGCGATGCCTGTGCCAACGCAGCTGGCAAGCATTGCTGCCTGGAAAGAAGAAACTCATGTGCGCAATAATCGCATCGCTTATCGCGAAAAATTTGACGTCGTTATGGATATCCTCAAAGGCACGCTCAACCTCAGCCTGCCCGATGCAGGGTTTTATCTGTGGCCTAAAACACCCATTCGTGGTGAAGATTTCGCGCAGCAACTGTTTGCCCAGCAAAACGTTACCGTACTGCCCGGCAGTTATCTTGCACGTACCTGTGAAAACGTAAATCCCGGCGAAAACTATGTGCGCATGGCACTGGTCGCGCCTCTGAAGGAATGCATAGACGCGGCGCAACGCATTAAAATCTTTGTTAACACTTTATGAGCAGTTTAAAAAACCTTAATAAGCAGGAGCGGGTTAACTTTATTCTGCAACGGCTGCGGGAGCTGTATCCCGAACCTCCGATTCCGCTGCAGCATAAAGATCCATATACCTTGCTGATTGCAGTATTACTTTCGGCGCAATGCACTGACGAACGCGTCAATCAGGTTACCCCGTTCTTATGGAAACTCGCAGACAATCCATGGGATATGGCCAAAGTACCGGTTGAGAAAATTCAGGAAGTGATCCGCCCCTGTGGTCTGTCACCACAGAAATCCAAAGCGATTTCAAAGCTGTCACAGATTCTGATTGACGAATACGACGGGCAGGTTCCTGCCGACTGGGAAGCATTGGAGCGCCTTCCGGGTGTGGGACATAAAACCGCCGGTGTCGTCATGAGTCAGGCATTCGGACAACCCGCTTTTCCTGTGGATACTCATATCCATCGTCTGGCCCAGCGCTGGGGTTTGACCAATGGAAAAAATGTAGCCCAGACGGAAAAGGATTTGAAACGTCTCTTTCCGAAGGAAAGCTGGAATGCATTGCACCTGCAAATTATTTATTACGGGCGCGAGCACTGCAGTGCGCGAACGTGTGACGGTACACGTTGCGATATTTGCCGCACCTGTTACCCCAACCGCACCAAGCCCAAGATTGTGTTAAAACCCTGATTATTTAAAGAGAGTTGGTATGACGATCACCCTTTACGGCATCAAAAACTGTGACACCGTTAAGAAGGCACGGGACTGGTTGACAGCACAGCAAATCAATTACCGGTTTCATGATTTTCGTGCAGATGGTTTGACCGACAAACAGATCAAACAATGGATCAGCGATATCGGTCTCGATGCGTTGGTAAACAAGCGCAGCACGACCTGGAAAGTGCTGGATGATGCAACCAAAGCCGGTTTTGATGAACAAACTGCAGTAGCAATTATTGCGGAAAATCCGACATTAATTAAACGCCCATTGCTGGATACGGGTAAGCAACAGCTTACCGGTTTTAAACCCGCGGATTATGCGCAGGTATTTGGTTGAGCATGGGTAGTTGATCAGCGGATTGATTAATATTCAATACACGACTGGTTTTTGTCAACGGCGTTTTTAATGCAGCCAGTTGTTGCATTGTTAAACCTTGGGAAATTGTCGAATTACGCTGCGCTGATCCCACCTGCGATGGGGTAGGCGATCGTGCCGACGAATACACAGTTAATTACCAAGCAGAATCAATCCTGTAGGTCGGATTAGACGCACAGCGGCGTAATCCGACATAAAAGATTCCAGACAAGTGTCGCAATCCGATATAGAAGATCTGTTAGAGCCGCCGCAATACGATAGAGAAGATCAGCCAGAACCGGCGCAATCCGACATAGAAAATTTCTGGCAGCGTCGCGACTCGGCATAAATATTTTTTGAAAGCAAATAGGAAAGACTATGACTACTCTTTACAGTCTCGGACTCGGTGTCGGTACTCACAATGCTAAAGGTGAGTGGCTTGAGATTTTTTATGCACAACCTCTGCTTAACCCTTCCGCCACCACAGCGGCTGCCATTACCAAAGCGTTGAATTACACCGGCGGTAATCAAGCGCTTGCTATCACCCCAGCACAAGCTGCAGAACTCGCCGAAGCATTGGCCAGCGCCGGTGATGAAATCCAGGCAACCGTTGCGCGTACACTGAGCAACAGCCAGCGACCTTTGGTGGCAACGTTGCTGGAAAGCGATACAGGCCCCGCAACCGTGCCGGAAGCCTACCTGAAATTACATCTGTTATCCCACCGCCTGGTAAAGCCGCACGGTACCAACCTGGCCGGTATTTTCGGTGTTTTACCGAATGTGGCTTGGACCAATCAGGGCGCGGTCGATTTAGCGGAGCTGCCAGAGCGCCAGCTGCAGGCACGTATCAACGGTGAGTTACTTGAAGTTGCCTGCGTCGATAAATTTCCCAAGATGACCAATTACGTTGTACCAAAAGGTGTGCGCATTGCACATACCGCGCGCGTGCGTCTGGGTGCATACCTTGGCGAAGGCACTACGATCATGCACGAAGGCTTCGTGAATTTTAATGCGGGCACCGAAGGCCCGGCCATGATCGAAGGTCGCATCTCGGCGGGTGTGTTTGTCGGCTCAGGTTCTGATCTGGGCGGCGGCAGCTCCACAATGGGCACCCTGTCCGGCGGCGGTAACATCGTCATTTCAGTCGGCAAGGAATCTTTGATCGGTGCCAACGCCGGCATCGGTATTCCTCTGGGTGATCGCTGCAAAGTGGAATCCGGTTTGTATATCACCGCCGGAACAAAAGTGATTGTGCTGGATGACAAAGGTGCGGAAGTAAAAACTGTTAAAGCACGTGAGCTGGCTAATGAATCTGATCTGGTATTCCGGCGGAACTCAATCTCGGGTCGGGTGGAAGTCGTTACCAATAAGAGCGCGCTGCAATTAAACGCGGCATTGCACAGCAATTAATCACCGACGGATTTCATTTATTTTTATGAGTGGAGTTTGTAAGACGTGAGTTCATTGTCGGATTACGCCGCTGTGCGGCTAATCCAACCTACTTTTAACCTATCGGGAGAAAACTATGGGCGCCCAATGGAAAGCAAAGCACCGCGAAGCGGCGGCGAATGCCAAGGGTAAACTGTTTACCAAACTGACCAAGGAAATCATGATTGCGGCACGCAACGGCCCTGATCCCGATATGAATCCACGCTTGCGGCTTGCGGTAGAGCAGGCAAAAAAAGCTTCTATGACGCGCGAGACCTTGGAGCGTGCGATCAAAAAAGGTTCCGGCCAGCTGGACGGTGCTGTCAATTATGAAAAAGTCACTTATGAAGGTTTCGCGCCGCATCAGGTGCCGGTAATTGTTGAATGCCTGACAGATAATGTTAACCGCACGATTTCCAGCATGCGCGTCCTGTTTCGCAAAGGCCAGTTAGGCTCATCCGGTTCTGTAGCCTGGGATTTTGATCATGTGGGCTTAATTGAAGCATCACCCGCAAATGCCGATGCGGATCCGGAGCTGGCCGCCATCGAAGCTGGGGCACAGGATTTTGAAGCCGGGGAAGATGGAGTAACGCTCTTTATCACCGATACCACCGACCTCGATCTTGTCTGTCGCGCCCTGCCCGCCCAGGGTTTTACGGTTGAATCCGCCAAGCTGGGTTACCGTCCAAAGAATCCTGTAAGCTTGAGCGGCGAAGCGCTGGAAGAAGTAGAAAACTTTCTTGCCGCCATCGACAACGATGACGATGTGCAGGAAGTTTATGTGGGGCTGACCGATTAATTTTTTATGTTGGATTTTTTGTCGGATTACGCCGCTGCGCGGCTAATCCGACCTACGGGAGTGGTTATGCAAAAGGTGCCGACGCATTCAATCTTAATCGGTTATCTCACTTGGATTATGGGATTTATGGGCGCGCACCGTTTTTATTTCGGTAAGCCCCTCACCGGTACTCTGTGGTTTTTTACATTCGGTTTACTCGGCATCGGTTGGTTGATCGATATCTTTTTGATTCCTTCGATGGCGCGTCATGCGGAAAATCGGTTTCGTCCTGGGCCAATTGATTATTCTGTTGCCTGGATCCTGCTGGCGTTTCTGGGGTTCTTCGGCGTCCACCGTATGTACCTGGGGAAGTGGATAACGGGATTGATCTATCTGTTTACGCTGGGCTTATTTGGATTAGGCTGGCTGTATGATTTGTGGACGTTAAACAGCCAGATAGATGAGCGTAATCGTTTTTAAAAAATAAAGCCGGAGGAAGACCTAACGGGTCGCTCCGGCTTTTTCAACATCGTTGTCGGATTACGCCGCTGCGCAGCTAATCCGACCTACGGGCTGGGTGATAAGCCCGTGCCTCCGGGTTATATAAAATAAAAAGTGGATGATAAACCCATGCCTATCCGGTTTATAAGGAATAAACGCGGATGATAAACCAACGCCTATCCGGTTTATAAAAATAAAAGCGGATAAACCCATACCTATCGTAAAGAATAATGCGGATGTTACGCCCGTTTCTTTCCGGCCTCTCGATGCCAAACAACAGGCGACCCACACACCATGTAGGTCGAATTAGCCGCGCAGCGGCGTAATCCGACATCTCTCATTTTCCATTCACAAAAACCCCCTAAAAAAATAGCCAGGCACGCAGAAAAATTTGCGTAGCCCGGCTATGAGATTGGTTGGTATCAGGTTGCGATACGAGGTTCGCAACTCATGTCGGATTACGCCGCTGCGCGGCTAATCCGACCTACTGGTTCAACAGATAATCATCCGTTACTTTCTTTTTCCTCTGGATTATGGTTTTCGTCTTCCGTCTTCACTGCTAACTGCGGCTGACGTATCTGGGTGATGCGATCATAGTCATATTGGCTGAGCCTAAACGCCTGCGACTGATCACTGCGTTTAACGAAATAGCTCTCGTCCATTTTCAGAAATTCGTAACGCAACTCTCCTCCTGTTGCATTGACTGAGATAACCACCGGTTCACCTTCTGGCTGTTGTTCCGCAACATCGATAATGCGCAGATTGCTTAATGCATTCGCCAGCTCCTGTGCTTTTTGTACATCAACTTTCAGCGGGTCTGCATCGCCCTCTTCATTGTTTGCAGCGCCCACTAACGACCATTCCTCTCCTGCTTTTTGCAATTCATAATCCGGTCCTTTGATTTTTTGCAGGTCATGGGCACTGAGCAATGTTTTATCCAGCCAGTCGGTCTCGCTTACCGGCATATCGAAAGTGTTGAGTTCTACAGCATAAACTTCACTGTCCTGTGGGCGGCGTACATGCACCTTACGGAAGCCGGGTGATGTTCCCAGAAGAACTTCACCCGCCTTTTTTTCGCCCTTGAACAGCTGAACTTTGCGTTGGAATTTTTCTTCATCCACTTCAAAGCGCTCATGGCTTGACCGGGTGGTCGCCACCGGCCAGCGCACTGTAGCACCAGCCAGTTTATCCAGCAGCTCCGGCACTTTTTGCTCTACAATCGGCAGCTCGTGCAATTCCGGCAACCGCCATTGGTCGCCCTTTTTTTGCAACGTTACACTGCTTTCCGCATCAGCAATTACCAATCTATCAATCGCTGAGGATTCAAAACTCAACAAAGGTTCATTGGTTGCCTGAGGTATGGATTGCCCTTTATGGAAAAAGAGTGCGCCCGCTAAAATAACTTGGGTCGCTAACAACCCCGCCAACCAGTTTTGATATTTTTTCATCGTGAACTCCCTAGTGTGCGAGTAATTGTTGATAGCCTTTTTGGCGTGAACGGTTTATCTGGTAGCGAACGCCGGCCACTATCAACAACGCCAACAATGCCAGTCCGTAATTCAGATACTCCCAAAAGAGTTGCGTACTGTGCTCCAGCGTCGGCAAGGTGCGATTGAAATTGCCCCGTGAACGGATACTGAGCAGGCCGGCATCTTCCAACGACCAGTCCACGGTGTTAGCCATCAACTGCAGACTGTTGAGGTACTCCCCGCCTCCTGCTGCGCCAGCCATGTGCAACAGCTGGTCGGTGAGGAATTCATTAGAGCTGAACAGAATGATGCGTGCCGACTCTGGCGAGCGTTCGATGACACCCGAGATCGTCGTGGCTGCATCAGTACTTTCTGCGGCATTTTCCTCATCCGCCTGGCTCAGTAACGGTGATGCTTTACCTGCAAAATATGAATCAAATCTGCCCGCCGAAATCACGCCCAACAGATGAGATTTCTGTTCACCCTCCGGGGCGTAACGCGTCATGCTGCCGTCATCAATACGCGGCATGACTTCCGTTGAGCTGGATAACCATGCATGGGGAGAAGAACGCAGTAACTCTGTCACTTCGCGCGCATTCTGTTTCTCTTGATCAACAATAATGGGTGAAGCCCAGGCCATCGTTGTTTGCGGCAGGCTCGCTGTAATGGGATTTTCCTGACTCAGCCCATCGCCACGCACATCAACGAAATAGGGATAATCCAGCATCCGGATTTCCTGCACGCTGAATCCACCCATATTGCGCGTGACCGGTACGGGGAAAGGCATATTCTGCGTATCCATCACCAGTTGGTTTTCAATACGCAAACCGTGATGCTCAAGCCACTCCTGCAAACCGCTGGACTGCTGAGCCACGCTCAGGCTGCGATTGGAAACATTGGCAGCATAGGGTGCGGTTGCTGCGATAACGGTACCGCCTTGCATGAGGAATTGATCCACAGCAAAGAGTTGTTTTTCATCCAGGTTTTTGGGTGCAACCAGAAGCAGAATATCCGCTTGCCCTGATACGCTGCCATCACTCAGGTCTTCTGTCATCACATTCAATTCAGCACCGAGGAAATTTTCCAACTGGCTGAATTGTGCAGAACTCATTCCACCGAACTGATGATGTGCGGCCGGGCCAGGCGTAGCCATGGCGACTGTTTTAGTAAAACCACTCGCGAAACGCTTAACAGCGGATGCAAGGTTGCGTTCAAAACTTGCCTCACTCAGGTCGTCCAATGGAATCTGGACTATCTGCTCGCCCTGCCCTAAGGTCAGGTAAAAATAAAAACGGTCATCACTGAACAGATTGGAAGCCATTGGCTGGAAGCCATAGTCCTGCAGAATCTGTTGACCGATCGCGCCGCCGTTCGCTTCCGGTTCCAGAACATTTACCTGCAAGCGCCCATTGGATTGTTGTTGCATCTTTTGCGTTTGCGCGGTCACTACATGCTTGAACTCCTGCAATGGCTGCGGCAAACGATTGTCGGCGGAGATATAGGCATTGAAGACAAGCTCGCCTTTTACGGTATCGAACAGGTTACCGCCCGCCTGATAGGTGTGCAGAACTTTCTTGATCGCGCGGGTAAGGTCGTGCTCGGGATTGCGCAGCTGTACGTCGAGATCTCCTTCACCGCGGGCTTTTATCTCGATCAGCTCACGGAAGCCGAGCACCTGATATTCATCGCCATACTGCACCAGCACATTGAAATAAGAATTCACCACCGATGCCTGATAACGATCAGCCACCTGGAAAGGAACCGGTTGAATCGCATATTTCTGATTGGCCTCTTCTTCCAGTTCAGGCTGAGTGACGGGATCAATAAATTCCACTCGAACCCGGCCATCACTGACCACCGCATATTCATGCATCAGGTCGCGCAACTGCGGCACCAGCGGTGACAAGAGTGGATGGGTCTTGCTGCTGAAATAACCGCGCAACAATAACGGCTCCTGTAATTGCTGCAGATACTCTTCGGTGGCTGAAGAAATTGAATATTGATTACCAGCAGTAGCGTCAATGCGCAGACTGTTTACCTGGCCCAGCCAGAAGTTTGCCCCCACAGCGTTGGCTACCAACAGTGCGGTCATCACACGCCAGCCGGTGTGGTGTTCGCGACTACCGGTCAACGCCCAGCGCTCGCGTTCTAGTGAAAAAGTATTTAATGTCAGGAAGACTGCAATCAGGCTCAGGTAATAGTACAGGTCACGCAGATCGATAACGCCGCGAGTAATGGATTCAAACCGCGAGCCGGTACCGAGCAAACGCAACCATTCACCGGCCTGGTTACCGAAGAAATCGGTAAGGGTTTTGCTGCCCAGCAGATAAAAAATTCCGCACACAGCGACGGCCGTGATAAGGCTGACGATCTGATTTTCACTGCGCGAGGAAACAAACAAACCAATGCTGAGATAAGCCGCGCCCAATAGAAATGTCGCGAGGTAACCAGCCCATACCGGCCCCCAATCGAGATCGCCGATAATCGCTACGGTAATGGGCAGCGGCAAGGTAATCAGCAGCGCGATGGCCAGCAGCGACAGGCATCCGACAAATTTTCCCACCACAAAATGCCACAGCGGCACCGGTTGGGTCAGCACATGTTCAAGGGTGCCAGTGCGGCGCTCTTCGCTCCACATCCGCATCGTCAACGTGCTGGCCAGGAAGATCAACAACAGTGGCATCCATTCGAATAGCGGGCGGACATCAGCAATGTTGCGGGAGAAAAACGATTCGCCCCAGAAGAAAATAAATAACGTTACCGCAGCAAAAACTGCCAAAAACAAATAGGCCACTGGCGAGGAGAAGAACAAAGTAATTTCCTTGCCGGCGATGCGACGGATGGTGCGCTTAGGCTGCATGACGAACCCCCTCCTTATCGACTGCACCGGTTTGTTGATTTACTTCGCGGAACAGAGATTCAAGATCGCGAACTTCCGCGAATAATTGATAAAGATCGGCGCCCGCTGCAATAACTGCTTTTGCCAAAGCGGCGCTTACGGTATCCAGTTCGGCGGCCTCACTGAGCGTCACGCGATAACTAGCCCGCGTACCCTCAACGGCCTGATGCTCAAACACGTCCACGCCGGGAATCTGTGAGAGTGTCGTAATAGCTGTATCGCTCAAAGGCGTGGTTATCAGGCGCAGGTAGCGGCTCTGACGCAGGCTGTCCAGCCGGGCGTCAATTACCAGGTGACCACCGCGCACCATCAGCACCCGATCACACAGCGCATCGACTTCCTGCATGATATGCGTAGATAAAATAACCGTGGCTTCTTTGGCGACTTCGCGAATTAATTCGCGCATTTGTAACGTCTGGGTCGGGTCGAGTCCGTTGGTAGGTTCATCGAGGATCAGCAGGCTGGGCTTACCTAGAATTGCTTGGGCTACCCCCACCCGCTGCTTATAACCGCGTGACAGCGTGGCGATGGGGGCCAGCAGTTTTTCACCAATCGCGGTCGCGGTGAGCGCGCGTTTGATCTCCGCTTGTTTTTCAGCACCCTGCAAGCCTTTTAAAGAGGCAGCGTAATCCAGGTAGTCTGCAACCGTCATCTCCGGATAGACCGGCAGACTTTCCGGCAGGTAACCAATTTTTAGCTGCACGTGTTTCAGTTGCTGTGCGAGGTCCATTCCATCCATTTTGATCTGGCCACCACTGGGCTCAAGGTAACCGCTGAGCATCTTCATGATAGTGGTTTTACCCGCGCCGTTGTGACCCAGCAGGCCGACTATTTCACCTTTTCCAATTGAGAAAGTCACACCATCCACCGCAACGAAATCGCCGTAGGTGCGCTTGAGACTAGTTACGTCAAGCATAACGCCCTCCATTAATAGACGTAGCTAATAGAGAAAAAACGAAAAATAAATTTAATTAATTTTTTGCGAGGAATAGCGGAGGATAACGTGCGGCTTTGAGCCGGCGTATAGTCAAGTTATACATTGTTATTGTTCCTGGTTAACCGGGGATATTCCCATTCAACAATGGTATGAAATGATTACAGCGCCGCTTAGATAGGGTCGCTTTTTAAAAGTTCAAGAGCCGCCCCCGCCGATTTATACAGTTGATACCTGAATCAAATTTTCCGGGTTTACACGTAGGTACAGCTGTTACCTGGTGAAATGATCTGCGTATACAATGCCCGGCTGCTACCGAGTCAAATGATCCGCGCATACATGTAGGCCTAGTTGTACCTGGTTCAATGATCCGCAAATACATGTAGGCCCAGCTGTACCCGGTTCAATCCGCGTATACCGTAAGTCGATCTGGTATGTAGGTCGAAGTAGCCGCGCAGCGGCGTAATCCGACAACGCCCCCTAAACCCACCGCGTATCGACAATATTTCATGCCTCATTGAATCCACTCCGCATCGAACCGGGGCATTATTATTTATAACAATAATATTATTTCATCACCGTTTATCGCTAGCTATCGACAGCTTGTCGGATTACGCTGCTGCGCGGCTACTTCGACCTACATTTTTTGGATGTAGCTGTAATGTGAATATATGGGAATTTTTACTGCAAAAAAATTTCACTGGCCGCTCTTGAAAATTTTCCTTCCTACCTTAAATAAATTTACGCCTCGGGTCTTGGTAAGAACGAGGCTCTGAAATTAACTGTATTTTTTATCGCTTCTTAATGGAGGATATCGTTATGAATACAATTGATCTCACCCCACTCTATCGCAGCAGCATCGGTTTTGATCGACTGGGTGCGCTGCTAGATACAGCACTGCGCGCTGAACAGGCCTCCGCCGGTTATCCCCCGTATAACATTGAAGTGGTTGGCGACAACCGCTACGGGATTACCCTGGCCGTTGCCGGCTTCGACCGGGACGAGCTGGATATCCAGGTGGAAAAAGGTGTACTGACCGTTCGCGGTAAAAAATCCGAGGACGGTAAGGAAGGGCGCAAGTATCTGTATCAAGGCATCGCCACTCGCGCGTTCGAGCGCAAATTCAATTTGGCCGATTACGTCGAAGTGACTGGTGCTGAGTTAACTAACGGCTTGTTGACTATCAGTCTGGTGAAAGAGATTCCGGAGGCGATGAAGCCTAGAACGATTGCCATCAACCAATCTGGCAAGGTGCTTGAACATCAGACCGAGAAAGACAAGGCTGCGTAACAGAACGGCGCAAGTTTAAAACTTGAGTTGTTCGGGGCGACGGCGCTGCTGGCCGTCGCCCGCTTTGTATGTGCTCCTTCGGCTGTGCTCCTTCTGTATCCCCTTCGTTAAATCATTTATGAGTCGGGAGTTTTTCTCCAGCCTTGCTAGATATTCATCTGCGGGTTACTCGTTCCGTCGCTGCACCAGGCTATGGCAATGGTCGGATATTCGCGCCGTTGTCCGGCGCCCTACCTCCCGTTTATCTGCACACCTTCCTGAGACTTCTACCCCAATGGTTAATGAGCCCGACGGTCAAAACTGATAGAATCGCGGCCTTTGTTACGGGTAAGCTCATTCAGGAAACCGCGTTATGACCTCTTTGTCCCCCACTGTGCAACTCGCTGTTGATCTTATCCGCTGTCCTTCCGTGACGCCCGCCGACGCCGGCTGCCAGGAACTGATGATTCGCCGCCTCGAAGCGATAGGCTTCAAGACAGAGCGCCTGCGTTTCGGTGACGTGGATAATTTCTGGGCGGTGCGTGGTGACAGCGGCCCGCTGCTGGCCTTCGCCGGCCATACCGATGTGGTACCCACCGGCCCGGAAGAGAATTGGGACAACCCGCCCTTTGCACCCAAAATTATTGACGGCATGCTGCATGGTCGCGGCGCCGCTGATATGAAAGGTTCCCTCGCATCAATGGTAGTAGCCTGCGAAAACTTTGTGGCAAAACATCCTGATCATCGCGGCCGGATTGGCTTTCTGATTACCAGTGATGAAGAAGGCCCTTCCATCAACGGAACCGTAAAAGTGGTGGAATGGCTTGAAGCGAACAACACCAAGATGACCTGGTGTATCGTTGGCGAACCCTCCTCCACCAAGGTCGTGGGCGATGTGATTAAGAATGGCCGGCGCGGCTCACTCGGGGGTGTGCTGACAGTCAAGGGGATTCAAGGTCATGTGGCTTATCCGCACCTCGCCGACAATCCAATCCACAAGCTCGCACCAGCGCTCGCCGAATTAACGGCGGAGCATTGGGATAACGGCAACGAATTTTTTCCGGCCACCAGCTTCCAGGTTTCCAATATCAACGGCGGCACCGGCGCGACTAACGTGATCCCCGGCACCGTCGAAGTGGTATTTAATTTCCGCTTTTCTACTGAACTGACCGACGCCATCTTGCGTGAGCGCACTGAAGCCATACTGAAAAAACATGGTTTGAATTACCACCTGACCTGGACACTCAGCGGCCAGCCATTCCTCACGCCGCGTGGTGATCTGGTCAACGCCGTGGTAGCTGCGATCAAAAGTGAAACCGGGCGGGATACCGAGTTATCTACGTCCGGCGGCACATCCGATGGCCGGTTTATCGCTCCTACCGGGGCACAGGTGGTTGAGCTGGGGCCAATTAATGCCACGATTCATAAAGTGAATGAATGTATCCGTGCTGCAGACTTGGAGACCTTAACCGGCATTTATGAAAAAACGTTAGAGAATTTGCTGAGAAGCAACACAGGAAGCATCGCAGATATCTCTCCCGGTGCGATCAAATAACGTCAGATTTACCTCCCGCCCCAGATTCTGGATCTGGGTGCTCACCACGCTCTGCACTTACCTCACAGGTTGACCTTCTGCTGCAGCCACGGGTACCTTGCGCGATCATCCATTCGTTCAAGCAGGTTCCCGTGCAACGCTATTGGCAATTTGTGTCCTCCTCCTGGCCGTTACTGGCATTTGGTTTCATCAGTATCTTCTGGGGAAATCTGGGGCAGTCATTCTTTATCAGCTGGTACGGCGCCAGTATTCAGGAGTCTCTGTCTCTTTCTGCCGGTGCCTATGGCACTGTCTACTCATCGGCAACCTTGCTCAGCAGCCTGGTCATCATGGCCTTTGGCGGCATGATTGATCGGT
>CAYUVQ010000012.1:0-52285 GCA_964448175.1 uncultured Cellvibrionaceae bacterium
TCGTTGTGAAGAACTTTGGTGAGTTGATTGTTTACATCATAGCTATAAATCGAATAACGCTGGCCGGGCCGATTAATGCGAGTTGTGCGACCAGCTGGGTCTTTGATAAATTGACGCATCAACCCGTCGAAACCGGACTCACTGATTATCTCGCCCCGTGCGTTACGCTCAAACTGATAGATTCTCCCATGTTCATTACGAATAGCGATCAGTTGTTCTTCTGTATCGTATTCGAACTGTACGGTGGCGCCTGCTTGTGTACGTGACCGCAATTGACCCAGGCCGCAATATTCAAAAAAGATGTCATATTGTTGATCCTTCGCGCGAACAATATTGTCATCCCCGTCATACGCAAATGCACGAAGGTTTCCGTCTGGTTCTTCAATCTTTTGCACGCGCCCGAGTTTGTCATAATACAGCCGACGGCGATTACCTCGGTTGTCTTGAGAGACAAGTAAATTTCCGAGTGCATCATGCTCCAGGAGGACTTGTTCAATATCTCCTTCCTGAATGCTGCGCAAATTAAAATTCTGGTCGTAATAAAAATAGAACTGGTTGCCGGCTGGATCGGTGACTGAGCTGAGCAAGGCATCGCTATATGTATATCGGGTACTATGTCCGAGGGGATCTATCCTAGCCGATAGACGATTGAACTGATCGTATTCGTAGCGCCAAGTGTTTGCAGTCCAGTCGATAAACTCAACCAGGTTTTCTTTCTCGTCATAAATGAAATGAACACTGGCGCCATCGGCTCGCGTAATCTTTGTTTTATTGCCGCGTTCGTTGTATTCATATTGAGTTTTGTAACCAAGCTCATTAGTCTCACACAGAATTTCGGAGAATTCGTTGTATGTAGTTTGCGTGGTGTTCTGCAAAGGATCAATGACTTTATAAGGCAAAACACCGTCGTGATAATACGTCGTAACGTGACCCAGAGAATCTTTAACGTAGGTTATATTGTTGTTGGTGTCGTAGTGAATGTGCCTTCCGTAAATTCCTCCGTCGCCCCAGGTTTTTACGCAGCGGGCATTATGGTCATCGCGGTCATATTCAAAATAAAAGCTGACGTTGTTGCGAAAGGTCTCTTTCACTAATAATTTATGCTCGTAGTGATAAACCAATGGTTGTTTGAGAGCATCTTTTACATTTACCAAGAGACCGTCACGATATTGATATTCAACTGCACATAACCACTGAGGTGCAGTGTGATCACGTGTGATATTAGGTTGTGGGTCAGGTAGAAGGATTTGATGGATGTGGCCATCATCAGTGTGTGTGAATCGGATGAAGCGACCACCGCTGTCGATGATCTGTAGGAGTTGGCCGTCCAGCGTGTATTGAAAATCGATAAGTGCGCCGCTGGATTTTTGCTTGATAGAGGTCAGTAATTGATTGTCTGGAGCTCCATTAAGCGGTGTGAAGCGGTAGCGCAATCCGTCACGGTTATCCAGCGCATAACCCTGCACATCCTTGATCAGCATCATCTGCTCTTGTCGATCAAAGCTGGTTTCCCCAGCTTTAAGTGTGGGAAACGCAATTGCACGGCCATCGGACATCCGCACAGCGACGGCGTTATCCATCTCGCATAACCTTACATCGTAACTGTGATGCCAGCCGTGGCCTAAGGGACCATCGTAGACGGAGGTGCTGTACCAGACTCTTTCCCACACCAGAGGCAAGGGTCCCGGCAGAGAAAAATCAATATGGTCGGTAAACATCTTGCCGCTGGCCACATCAACCGGGTGACCAGTTACGGTACAAATTCCGCGGTGAACTCGGTTGCGCACATTGGCGGGTACGCCGAGGTTTTCCATCGCGCTTTCCGCGCGTTTATGCACGGCATCCGAAATCTTTTTCATGCGCGGGCTTTTCTTTTGCAGCTTGCGCAGCTTCTTGAATGAAGCACCGAGTGCCGACATACCACCACGCATAGCCAGTGCCATCATATCCACCGTCGGTGGCCCTCCCACCATGACCGGCATTCCCACCGGAATCGCCAGCAATACGGATGTTGGCAATACCATCCCATAAGACTTTTTGGGTTTCTTTGAGCGGATCGGCGCGATCATGCCGATGTCGTGACAGCTTAACGCGGGGAGGGCGGTGAAGCTCAGGGGCGCACCATCGGCGATAACGGTGGCGCTGCCCATAAAAATTTCGTTTTCATTCATGGGCGGTTTTACGAAGCTGCCACCCAGTGGGAAGTGCGGAATCGGAAAACCCGCCGTGCCGGCATCGGCGCGGGGTACGCCGCCGACCCAGACGGTTGCGCCGAGATTAAAGACAGGAATGTAATCGATCGGATCAAGAATCAACGCGATATGCGGATGCGGAATGGGAATAGGCCCGGCGGGCGTGATCAGAATGTGGATGTCGATCCCCAGAACGGGATCAAAATGTTTTGCGATCAACATGCGGCAGCTACCTGCTGTACTTGTTCCAGCCAATCCTCACTAAGCAATTCACTAAATGTTTGCTTGACCTGGTCCCTGACTTCGCCTGTTGGACTAAGTCGGATCATGGCTTGGCCCAGGAACGGCAGCGTCGATTGGCTGCGCTGCTGTGCATCCATCCGGCGGCTGATATCCAGGGAATTTTTTGCAAAAGCCCAGGCTTGTTTGTGTTCTTTTTTCCGTTCCATACAAAAACTTGCCATCCGCCAGCTGTCGAGACTCAGAAATAAATCATTGCGTTGTTCGGCGGCCTGGGCGGCTCGGTCATAGACAAAGGCGGCTTCTTCAAAGTGCGCCATGTTAAACAGGCAAGTGGCTTCACAAACCTGCGCTTGCACGAATAATTTGTCGCAACCGGGGATAGACTCCTCTTCGCCTTGCTGGGCGATGGGTTGAGCTGCGCGATAGTCGCTAAGGGCTTGGGTAAATAACTGCATATTCAAATAACCCGCTGCACGGGTCAGCAAGACGGCCACCCACATATCCAACCAGCGCTGATTTTGTGCAACCTGTAATGCCGCAGCGGCGTGAGTTTCAAGCGCATCGCGCTGCTGTTTGCCGGCAGCTTCCTGTAGATCAGTCATATGTTGACGAAGCTGTGCCCCCGGCGAGCCATCATCCGCCTGCTTTAGTACAGCTTGCATGGCTTCGCGCATGTTTACAGGAGCCGTAGCGCTGTGAATGTGTAGTGCGCGCTTCTGCGCGAGCCTGGCTAGTTCGGACTGAGCGTGGGTATCCAGGACAACCAAACGTAGTAATTTCGGCCAGGTGAATTCTGTGTGGATATCGCAGCACTGTGCCCACCAGTCCACATAATGTTTGGCGTCGGTAATTGATGTCGGGGTAATTGCCAGCGTAACGGAATGAACATAATCACCAAAGGCGGCGATCGCGGTGTTGCAGCTGCGAAATAGTGCCTGAAATCCACTGCGACAATTACCGAGATCCGGTTTGTGCCACTGGATATTATTATCGTCCTCTGACGCATCCTCATCAGCATCAGCATCAGCGAAACCTTCTTCGATGAGCTGATTCATTTCTTCCGCAAGCTGATAACCAAAACCTTCGGTGGTTTCAAATTCGGTGCTTAAATGGAGAAATAAGTGCGGGTTTTTTTCATCCAATTGTTCTTTGACTTTAATGAACGTCAAAGCCAGTTGGCTGTTTTCCGGCGTGAAGACCCAGTGAAATATGGGCAATTCACTGTCAATAAAATCTTCCCACTGTTCGTCAAGCTTATCCAGCTCCTTCTCAAACGGATTTTTCTGCTTGGTCATGGAAGCAATGTCCTTTGGGTAAATCAGGTGTGATGAATGGTTAATTTAGTTTGACGGTCGGCCCGGTCACACTCACTCCAAATGCATCAATTTTTACGCAACTTGCGCCGATGGCCAAGGTAATGCCCGAGCCATCGATGTTGATGCTGGATCCTCCTACCGATAGCTTGATCTCGGCCTGGCCGAGGATATTGATATTCAAAGCCGATGTGGTGGCGTCGGTAGAAATTGAAACGTTTTGAGCCAATGCGCTGACATTCTGATTGCCGCTGACATTAACCGTCTGGTTGCCACCGATGGAGGTCTCCTGATTGGCCCCAACCCCCAGGGTTTGATTAGCGCCGATATTTACCACCTGATTGGTGCCTATGGTGAGATCCTGTTTGGTTCCCACGGTGCGGCTCTCGCTGGACCCAATCGAAGCTTCAACTTTTCCTGCGGTATTTTCCGTCAAATTACCCGCAATAGTGCTGCTGCGGTTGCCCTGCACGCTGGCATCCTGATTACCCTGCACACTGGCGGTTTCGTTTCCTTGTATGGTGAGCGTCGCGTTACCGCCGACGGTGGAAGAAGAGTCTCCATCAACGTTGTAACTGGCGTTGCCCGTGACAGCGGAGGAAAGATTATTGCCGACCGTCGTATTGAAATCTTTTTGTGCGTGAAATTTAAGTTGTTCCGAGCCTTTGGTGTCATCGATGGACATTTCATTAAACGATGAACTGTCGCCTTTGGCGGAACGGGATTTTATGCCCGCGTAATTTTTTCCGTCAGGGAGGTTGACCGGTGGCATGTGCGCGCTGTTGTAAACCCCACCAATCACCAGGGGCTGATCAGGATCACCATTGACAAAAGTAACGACAACTTCCTGACCAACGCGGGGGATATTCAGTGTTCCCCATTTGGTGCCAGCCCAGGGAGTAGCAACTCGTACCCAACATGAGCTCTCTTCGTTTTTGCTGCCATAGCGGTCCCAATGAAACTGCAATTTAATCCGGCCATATTTATCGGTATAGATTTCATCGCCGGCTTTGCCGACCACGACAGCAGTCTGCACACCGTCTATGCGTGGTTTCTTAACCTGGCATGGCGCGCGGAAAGTAATGGCCGCTGGAATACAGGAGAATTGATTGCTATAGCTTGTGCTTGAGGTCGCGTCTGCTTGATCTTTTTCATCAAGGTAACTGCCATCGAAACCGTAATGGTCGATGCGGGTAATCACAAACTGCTTACGGTTGTCGGCGGTGTTTTCGTCAGAGCGCAGTTTGAACTTACGGCCCAGTTCCAGTTGATGGATGTTGCTGTGCGCCACAATATTTTCATAAGCCATTTCCTCTTGTTGCATACGCAAGCGAGTCAGGCTTTGACCTTGCTGGGTGTCGCGATAATTTCCGGGGAAATCAAACAACTCCAAGGCGGCGTTGTTTTTCAATTTAACCGAAGTAGGTGTTTCGGTCAGTAATGAGTGATTGGGATTTTCAAAGTTGAAATCAGTCTGCGCAAACGCGCCGGAGCAATATTGAAATTTATGTTGCCAGGCGTTGATATATTGTTTTCCTCGGGAGCCGGAGCTGTGTTCCAGGGTCTCGTCTTCGAGCGTTTGGTAGGCTGCCGCGTTATCAACAATATGCAAAATATGTTTATCGGCCAGATGCTCAAAGAAGTAGAAGATACCTTCCTGTTCCATCAGGCGCGAGATAAATTGAAAATCCGATTCCTGATACTGCACACAATATTCCATCGGAGCATGTTCTTCGCTCAAAGAAAAAACATAATCGTTGAATCCAAGTTCACCCAGAACGGCTTCAATAATTTGCTGCACATTCTGATTCTGGTAAACCCGGCAGTTGGTGCGTTTATCGAGGAACCATAACCAAGGTACGATCTCGGCTTTGTAGCCATAGAGGCCGCGTTTCTCCAGCCCCGTGTAAACGAAGCTCTTCACAAAGCCGTTCAGGTGGCGCGGTTTGTTGCTGGAGGCGTCGATAAATAACGCGACGTGGTCGCCGACTATGTCGGCAGGGTTGATGTTTTCTTCATAGGACAATAACTCCAGCTCAACACAGAAAAGCTGAGAAAACGACTCGGAGCCGCGCATGCGCCTGAGCAATAACGCGTCTTTACCTAAACCGGTTTCAATACGTAAAAAGCGATTATCTTGTGTATATTGCATGCCCGCTTTAAATAAACTGGTCACTCCGATCTCCTTGCTTTGCTGAGTGTCATCAAGCCAGAGGCTTAAGATCATCTGATTGATAGCCAACTGCGAATAGCAGGTTGGAAATCCGTATTTTATCTTCGGGAATTGTACCGCCGTGGGTTGGGTAAATTGAAAACCTTAACCAGGAAGTGTGATCCACTCCGCCATTTAAAAGTACTGCAGGTATGTGCGTGATGGGGTTTATCTTCAGGTAACTGAGCGAGTGTAATCCGGAGGACTCGGCTGTTAAAAAGGCATCTTGGTGCTATGTTGGATAACGCACAAAAGGCCCGTGTTAAAAACCCGGATAGTGCAGTTTGCGTTGATAGAAAAACCGTAGGATGATGCGTTCCGCCAGGCGACTTTAAAATCACGACCAATAACAACCAGTGGAAAATCCGTATGTTAAAAACGCTAATCCTGTCCATCCTTCTCGTACCGCTGGCTGCAGCCGGGATGGTGCAAGCGGACGCAGGCTCGCCCTCTCCGGTCGAACGGCTTACGCTGCAGAATAAAATCCTCCGTGTCGAGATCACTCCAGATATTGGTGGACGGGTGCTGCATTTTTCCCGGCAGGGCGCCCCGAATTTTTTGCGCATTGGGAGGGCGGTTGATGAGCTTCCGAATCCGGTGGTGAGTGGTGCCAGTGAAAATATTGGGTACCTGGGGCATGAAATGTGGGTGGGACCGCAAAGTGAGTGGTGGACACATCAATCGATAAACACAGATCGGCGTGCAGCTCAATCGGTGTGGCCGCCGGACCCGTTTCTTGTGTTAAGTCGTCACACTGTAGCTCAGCAGACCAGTGAACAGATTGTGCTGGAAGGGCCGCACAGTCCTGTCTCGGGAATTACCTTTACGAAGCGTTACCAGCTTTTGCAGGAGCGTCCAGACAGCCTGCTTTTAAACGTGAGTGCGCGTAACACGCACAAGACTCCGGTGAGTTGGGACATCTGGTTCAATACCCGAGTGCGAGCAGAAGCGCGAGTTTACGTGCCAATAAAAGATGAAAAGCAGCTGCGGCTTAATCCATTCCCCGGTAAAGAGGTGGCGCCGCCGGTGTATCAGATCCATCACGGTTTTTTCTCGTTTGATTTAGCCGCGCCGCCCGCAGGAAAAACAATTCGACGCGGTAAAGTGTTTATGCAGCCTGCCGCTGGATGGCTCGCAGCGTTCGATCATGGTCAGGTTTTTATCATCCAGTTTCCCTTGCAGCCTGCAACAGCGATTCATCCCGAACAGGGGCAGGTGGAGCTGTATCTTGATTACCAGCCGGATAATCCGCACGCCAATATGATGGAGCTGGAAGTTCATGCGCCTTATAAGACCCTGCAGCCCGGTGAAGAAATGCATGCACAGGAAGTGTGGACGATCCTGCCGTATGAGGGGGATTTTACCAGTGAAGCACATGTTAATTTTTTGAAAAAATACATGATAGAGTTGGAGCGAAATAATAATTAAATTGACGAGTTGGCAATAAACGCCCTTATATTTATTAATAAAATCTTCACAAGGAGGTGAACAAAATTCTATTCGGGTTTACCGATTATCATTGCAAATTCAATTGAGAAGTTTTACTTGCTCCACTTTTTTATAGCGATTTGATTTCTGCATAGAGAGGAATCTGCGACCTTCCCCATTTAATTGTCAGATCAATATGCTTAGCATGTGCTCCCGCAGTTCCCATAAATCTTCAATAAAAACCAGGAGAGCAAAATGCCATCAGTCAACTCGCGGTGGAGGCCGTCGCGTCATCTGCCATTGAGCAAATATTTTTTCCTTCTCGTCTTCCTATGTTGTTCTCTCTTTATGACCGCCTATGTTCAGGCTGCGCGCCAGATGGAACATCTCGATCGCGGCGTGGTGGCGATCCGTTCCGGCAATGGAGTCTATGTTGGCTGGCGGATGTTAGGTAATGATCCTGCCAATATAGGGTTCAACGTTTACCGTAACGGCACCCGGTTAAATAATTCACCGATTACCAATAGCACCAATTACTTCGACAGCAGTGGTACCACCAGTGCAAGCTACACCGTGCGCGCGGTTATTAACGGCAACGAGACAGGTGATACGGCGGCGGGATCGGTGTGGAGTAATCCTTATCTCGCGATCAATTTGCAGCGCCCCGCCGGTGGCACAACGCCGGATGGCGTGACCTATAACTACATTGCCAATGACATGAGCGTGGGTGATCTTGATGGCGATGGCCAATACGAAGTTGTTCTGAAGTGGGAGCCATCCAATGCGAAGGACAATTCTCAATCCGGTTATACCGGCAATGTATTTGTTGATGCCTACGAGTTATCCGGTACGCGCCTGTGGCGCATAGACTTGGGACGAAATATTCGCGCCGGTGCGCACTACACCCAATTTATCGTGTACGACCTTGACGGTGACGGCAAGGCCGAGGTCGCAATGAAAACCGCCGATGGTACACGGGATGGTACGGGCGTCGTGATTGGTAACGGCAGCGCGGATTATCGAAACTCCAGCGGCTATATTCTTTCTGGCCCCGAATTTCTGACGATCTTCAATGGTCAGACCGGCCGCGCGATCGCGACGACTAATTATGTGCCTGCACGCGGAACAGTCAGCTCCTGGGGTGATTCATACGGCAACCGCGTTGACCGCTTCCTTGCCGGCGTCGCTTATCTCGACGGGACGCGCCCCAGCCTGATCATGGCGCGGGGTTATTACACGCGTGCCGTCGTCGTGGCATGGGACTGGCGCAACGGCCAGCTCGCCCAGCGCTGGACCTTCGACAGTAACAGCAGCGGCAACAGCGCCTATGCGGGTCAGGGTGCTCACAGCCTGACTATCGGTGATGTAGATGGCGATGGCCGTGACGAAATTGTTTACGGCGCAGCTACCATTGACGACAACGGTCGCGGGCTTTACAGCACGGGTTTAGGTCATGGTGATGCCGTGCACCTCGGCGATTTTTTACCAAGCCGTCCCGGTCTTGAAGTATTTATGGTGCACGAATGCCCGAGTTGTTACGGCCAGCATGGGGTAGAGATGCACGATGCGCGGACCGGTCAGATTATCTGGAGCCATGATGGTGGACGTACCGATATTGGTCGCGGCGTCACCATGGACATTGATCCGCGCTACGCGGGTAGTGAAAGTTGGGCCTCAGCCGGTGGGGTGTATGCGGCAGACGGTACTTTTATTTCTTCTGCTAAACCGAGCTCAATCAACTTTGGTGTGTATTGGGATGCAGATCTTCATCGAGAATTATTAAACGGTACCACCATCGATAAGTGGAATTACAACAACAGTACCAGCAGTCGGCTGTTGAGTGCCCATCAATCGGGCGCGGCGCAAAACAATGGGACTAAGGCCAACCCGGGATTGTCCGCCGATATCTTCGGTGATTGGCGCGAAGAAGTTATCTGGCGCAACGAAAGCAATACCCAATTATTAATTTTCTCAACCACGACCGTTACCTCACATAAGCTGCGCACGCTGATGCATGACTCGCAATATCGGGTTGCTGTTGCCTGGCAAAACGTTGCCTACAACCAACCGCCGCATACGAGTTATTTCCTTGGGGCGGGAATGAGTCCACAGCCGGTGCCGGATATCTATTTTGTTGGCAGCGACCCGAATCCGCCGGTGGGAGGCTCAAGCTCCAGTTCGTCAAGCTCCAGCAGTGGTGCCGCTATCGCTAACGGAACTTATGTGATTGAAGCGCGTTCCAGCGGCAAGGTGCTCACGGTGGAAAATAACAACACGGCCAATGGCGCAAACGTCGTGCAATGGGAATATAACGGGCAATCCAATCAGCATTGGCGGGTGACTTCAGTGGGCGACGGTTATTATTCCATTCGCGCCGAGCACAGTAATGCCGCGTTGGATATAGCGGGACCAACCTCAGCGGATGGTGCGAACATTATTCAAAATGCTTACGTTGGCGATCAGAATCAGCGTTGGTCATTCCAGAGTGCGGGCGGTAATTATTACGGCATTATTTCGCAGTACAGCGGTAAAGCAGTCGATGTAGAAGCGCGCAGTCAGGCGGATGGCGGAAATATTCTGCAGTGGACCTATAACGCGGCAACGAATCAGCAATGGGGCCTTACACCCGTCAGCGGATCGCCCGCTTCATCCATTACGATTCAGGAAAACACCACGGGCTTTTGCAGTGTTGACGGCACTGTCGACAATAACAACAGCGGGTTTACCGGCACCGGTTTTGCCAACACTACCAATGCCCTCAATCAAGGCATCAGCTGGCGTATCAGTAGCGGCGCCGGCAGTCACACAGTGACTTTCCGTTATGCAAGTGTTGATAGCCGGCCCGCGCAAATTCTGGTGAATGGCAGTGTTGTATCGAGTGTGAATTTTCCCGCGACAGGTGCCTGGACATCCTGGGGCGAGGTGTCAGCCACACTGGATCTTGCAGCCGGTACCCACACGATTCGCTTGAACGCCACAGGCAGTGGTGGACTGGCAAATATTGATTCGCTGACCCTCACCGGTGAGTCACCTGCAGCGGCCAGCTGCAGCACCGCCGTGTCATCCAGCAGTTCAAGCAGTTCCAGCGCGCCAGTAAATGGTTCGGTATGCAATTGGTACGGCACTAATTTTCCGATGTGCGTCAATCAGGTAGATGGTTGGGGTTGGGAGAATCAGCAGAGCTGTATCGGCGTGAATACCTGTAATTCACAATAGATATTGCGTAATGAAACAGCTCGCAGGGACGCGAGCTTTAATAAAGAAGTAACCGTAAGATTTAATCAAGGTTTAAAATTAACGCGTCTGTAGCCCTGAAATGTTTTCTTGATGACCAGTAAAATTTCCTGTGGTGATAAATGTTTAAGCTTGTCCATCAGGGTAATGCGATCCGTCGACACCATGTCGGGTGTCTCAATATTGCTCGCGAAGATGGGGTTGGCGGAATCATATTTATCCTGCGTAGTTAACGAAGGTGCAACCTGATAGGTATTCAAGCGGCTGGCGATTACCGAATCTTCGTGACAGAACATAAACCGGTCCGGATTCTCGTGAAATTCTTCGGGCACACTCAGCAATTTTTGTGCACCTTTTTTGCTCAGGATATAAGAACCTGCGCACCACGAAGTGGAATAAAGCCGGTAGGTGCCGCGCCCGTGATGAATAGAGGCGGGCTGCTTATCGAGCTTGATACGATTGGTGGGTTTTTCCAGCCGGATAATGTCGAAATCTTCCGGCATCCAGGACGTGTCGCTAACGAAGTGACGGAAGTCATTCGATATGTGCAGGTCATCTTCAACAATAGCAACCCAGTCATCCGGTCCTTCCGCACATTTTCTCCAGGCGCATGAATGGCTTAAAAAACATCCCACTTTGCCGCGTGTCCATTGACGTTTGCCATTGCGGGGCCGGGATGCCACAAAATTCTCATATTCCTCTTGCGGCAATTCTCGTCCGTTTGTAGCTTCCAGCCGCTCAAACTCCAGCCCCTGCTGAGCGAATTGCTGGCGAGAAAATGCGAGCCGGTCTACATCTTTCGCAAGATTGATTAATAAAATTCTCATAGTTCTGAATCCTTGATAACTCACACTGTCTTCTACTGGATTTTGCGGGAGAATAGAACTTATTTGTTGGAAAATCGAGAATATTTGGCGCACCAGTAGCAAAATTTGGCAGACCAATAAACAATGATGAAGAAAAACCAGCAAATCCTCCAAACACACATTTATTCATTGGTTTCAGCACCATGATATGCAGCCGTAGTGAAAAATGCTTCAGCGTGGTGCAGCATGTTTTTTTATTTCACCTTCGGTTCGTTAGTTAACACAGAGCGGTCTGCCGGTTGAAGCGCAAATAAATGGCGCGTTATATTTATTCAATTCGGTGTTGTCAGCTGAATACAGGAACAGCATGAGCATACTGACCCCCACCCAACATCTCTTTCTCACCAAGCTTGCGCTTAAGGGTTCGCAGGGTCTCCTCGCTCCGGCGCTCTGGTTGAAAAATCCCGCTCTCACGCGCTGGCAGATTCGCTTTCTGGAAGGCTTCGCCTATCGCAAGCTGAGTCATTTTTTTTACGATGCGCTCGCGACATCAGGGCATCCCGAGCTGGCCCGCGATCTTTTATTCACCCACATCAAGCGTATGGCGCAGCGGCCGCTGCGCGCTAATGCCACGATTCATAAACCTTATTCTCCACCCTTGGCTCACTTTACCCGCGCCGAAAAACATCATGCATTAACGCGCGTGCTGGCCGACCTTGAGGCGAGCGGTGCGCGTCCTTTTTTATGTTTTGGTGTGCTGCTGGGTTTTATGCGGGAAGGGGATTTCATGCAGCACGATGCTGATCTCGATATTGGAATTCTGTTGCAGGAACACAACTGCACGCAGATTTACGCCATGCTGAAAAGCTGCGGCTATTACATCGAGAACCATCAGCCCGACCCATGGCCGTGCCGGTTGAAGGTGACGGTGCCCGGCACCCAGATTCCGGTGGATATTATTTTCTTCAATCCTGCTGACGGAAAACTGCAGACGTTTGCGGAATGTTTTGGTCATGTGCTGATTCGCAATCGCACGGCCTTTGCATTACGACGCGCTGAATTCCAGGGTATTACTGCCTGGATTCCTGAAGATCCGGATGGGTTTCTTACCGAAAACTACCAGGATTGGCGACAAAAAAGTGAATACCATCATTGGGTGTTGACCTCACCGCTGACCGACTTCAATCAACCCGTCGTTGAATATTGTCTTACCCGGGAGCTGGCATACAATTTGTACCGTTACCGCATGCATACCGTCGGACATTTGCTGGCAATAGCAAAACGTAAGTACCCACAGAGCACATTCTGGCAGGGCATTACCATAGGACTTACATCATGAAGATTATCTACACGAAGATGGTTGCAGATTTGTTTCATCCCGGGCATGTGAATTTCCTGCGTAATGCGCGTGCGCTGGGTGATCGTCTGGTGGTGCATATTGTCAGCGATGAACGCGTCAGCTCCTTTAAGCGGCAGCCAGTGATGAATCAGGCAGAGCGAATGGCAGTAGTAGCCGCCTGTCGTTACGTTGATGAAGTGGTTGCGGATGGTCCGCGTATTATTACGCGCGCCTTTATGGAGCACCAAGGTTATGCGATTTATGCATTTGCCTGTTGTGGAACTGAAGAGTTAACCGTTAAGCGGCACGACTGCCCTGACTTGCCGGATGAGATGTTGGGTGTGCTGTCTTACACCGATGGCGTATCGACAACCGACTTAATAAAGCGCGTTAAACAACGTTTGCAACTCTCTGAAAAATTATTTGATCGCCAGGATCTTCAAACAGTGGCGCAATCTTAAGTCGTTGCCACGGAGGCTGAAGCCTCATGGAGCAATGTCGCAGCAGCGGGAGTCTTATAGCCGGCCGGATATTTTTCGCCCCAGATGGCAGTACCAATCCGCAGATGTGTCGCCCCACAATCAATAGCGATAGCATAATCACGACTGAAGCCCATCTGACAATGCGGTAATCCATAGTAATCGGCAAGTTTGCGTAGGGCTTTAAAATGGGGCGCGGGTGCGTCGGCTTTGGGCGGGATAGTCATCAAACCGGTGATAGGGAGATTTAAAATCAGGCAATGCTCGATCAAATCCGGTGCAATTTCAGGAGCAATTCCGTTTTTATTAGGTTCTTTGCCAATATTCAGCTGCACAAAAAAATTCTGCGCTGTTAAAGAATTCGTTTCTTCTTTCAGGAGTCGGGCGACAATGTCGGCCTGGCGTATGCTCGCAATCCCTTCGACGTGATGGAAATGCTGCATGATGCGGCGAATTTTATTGGATTGTAAAACGCCAAAATAATGCAGGTGTAAATTGTGCGGGTGCACATATTTTTTCTCGCTTTCCTGCCAATATTTTTCCGCGAAATGTCGGTGTCCCGCGAGCGCCAGTGCATTAACCTGATGAAAGTCGCGCGCTTCTGCAGCGATAGTGACTATGCCGCCTGCACCAATGAAGTGCTGGATGGGCGATTGATTCATGAAATTGAAATAACGTTCCTGGAGGGGTTCATAGGAGGAAAAGCTATTTGCTGTGAACTCCATGGTCGTTGTCCTCTCTGGTGAGATCTGGATCGACAGTCGCCATGAATGTACACCAAAAAAAATTACGGAGAAACTAATTTTGTAACAGTGTAGAAACGTTTCTCGTTTTTAATAGATGTTATTTTTTTCTTAATTTCTATGTGGGGTTGGCAACAGACTTTATGAGCTCAATCAGCGTAACAATCCGCTTATTGGATAGCTGACGATAATCGGGATAGGGGCTCACAATTAACCGATGAGCGACGTTGATGGCAAAGTATTGATCGATCCATATCAAGGAAGGTAATGCTAACGACGCGGCGTAGGTTTTCCCGGCAATAATGTGAAAGCGCGTAGTCCTGTCGTTTAAATGCGGAGGAGAGAAAAGCAGCGAAGCAATACAGCCTTGCTGAAACAGCACTTGGTCCCGATAATCCTGCCAGCGTGCTGATGCTTTACCATCCGGTTGTTGTGCCTGCCAGTCGAATAGAAATTTAGCGTAGACATTGAAGGCTTTGCGCCAGTGATTACTGGTGTGCCTGACAATGTGGTCAATTTCCCCGGCCGCAAGCCCACGCAGTTCATCCATTTTTGGATAATCATCAATGGGCGGCCGATTGGCGATGTAAATGTTGATGGGGCTATGGATAGAGCCAAAGCCCACAGGATGTGTCGATCTCACTAATAACGCCTTAGGGCTCGTAAGACAGCACCGGACTCAGCCAGCGCTCGAGCTCTTCCACACTCATGCCTTTACGCTCCGCCAGACTTTCCACCTGATCTTTTTCGATCTTGCCAGTCGGGAAGTACTTGGATTCAGGATGCGAAAAATACCAGCCTGACACTGCCGCCGTGGGCAGCATGGCAAAGTGTTCAGTGAGGGTAATGCCGGTATTCTTTTCAGCGTCGAGCAGCTTAAAGAGCGCCGCTTTTTCGGTGTGATCCGGACAGGCCGGGTAGCCGGGCGCGGGGCGAATACCTTTGTATTGCTCGCGAATTAGATCTTCATTTGTCAGATCTTCACTGCGGTCATAACCCCAGAATTCTTTACGCACGCGCAGGTGCATATGCTCGGCAAACGCCTCGGCCAGTCGGTCAGCAAGCGCTTTAACCATAATGCTGTTGTAGTCATCACCGGCGTTCTGGTATTGCTTGGCAAGCTCTTCTGCACCAATGCCCGCCGTAACCGCAAAGCCCCCGATGTAATCCTGTTTCCCGGTTTCTTTGGGTGCAACAAAGTCCGCCAGTGAAAAATGCGGCTTGGTTTCCATACCTTGCTTGAGGTGTTGCTGACGAATGTGGTGCAGTGTGGAAATCTGTTTTCCATCTGCATCATACACAGCGATGTCATCGTGGTTGATGGTATTGGCTGGCCAGAAGCCGATGACGCCATTGGCGCTGATTAATTTTTCCTTGATTAATTTTTGTAGCATTTTCTGCGCATCGTCGAACAGGTTGCGCGCCGCTTCACCCACAACGTCATCGTTGAGTATTTTGGGATATTTACCCGCGAGATCCCAACTGATAAAAAACGGCGTCCAGTCGATAAAATCCACCAGCGTATTCAGGTCGTAGTCTTCGAAGACTTTGATACCGGTAAATGCAGGGGCAGGCGGTGTGTAGTTTTCCCAATCCAATTTTAAGCCTTTGGTGATGGCTTCAGGATAGGTGCGCACGGTGCCGCGGGGTTTGCGGTTGGCGTTGCGCTCGCGCACTTCGATATATTCCTGCTTCAGATCACTCACAAATTTGGGGCGCAGCTCATCGGAGAGCAGCGTGCTTGCGACGCCGACTGCCCGTGAAGCATCGGGTACATAAACCACCTGGTTGAGTTTGAATGCTGGGTCAACTTTAACGGCCGTATGCGCTTTGGATGTTGTTGCGCCGCCAATCATTAAAGGTTTATCGATGCCTAGACGTTCCATCTCGCGTGCCACAAATACCATTTCATCCAATGAAGGCGTAATCAAACCGGAAAGACCAATGATGTCGCAGTTTTCGCGCACGGCGGTTTCCAGAATTTTATCGCAGGGTACCATCACCCCCAGATCCACGACCTGAAAGTTATTGCACTGCAACACCACCCCGACAATATTTTTACCAATATCATGCACGTCGCCTTTTACGGTGGCCATCAGAATTTTGCCGTTAGGTTTGGAGGCTTCGGTTTTTTCCGCTTCAATAAATGGTTGCAGGTAGGCGACGGATTGCTTCATCACGCGCGCTGATTTTACGACTTGCGGGAGGAACATTTTGCCGGCACCGAACAAGTCGCCGACCACGTTCATGCCGTCCATAAGCGGACCTTCAATGACATCCAGCGGGCGCGGGTAATGCAGGCGGGCTTCTTCGGTGTCCGCCTCAATATAAGTCGAGATGCCTTTTACCAGAGCATGTTCAATACGCTTGGCAACCGGCAGGCTACGCCATTCGAGATCTTCTTTTTTATCACCGCCGCCGCCGTCACCGCGATATTTTTCGGCAATCTCGAGCATAGCTTCCGTACCATTGGCGGTACGATTGAGGATGACGTCCTCAACTTTTTCTTTCAGCTCCGCCGGCAAATCATCGTATACCGCCAATTGCCCCGCGTTGACGATCCCCATGTTCATCCCGGCGTTGATAGCGTGATACAGGAACACGGAGTGAATTGCTTCACGTACGGGATTGTTACCACGAAAAGAGAACGAGACGTTGGATACACCACCGCTGACACCCGCGTAGGGCAAGTTAGTACGAATCCAGCGCGTAGCTTCAATAAAATCTACCGCATAGTTGTTGTGTTCTTCGATACCGGTAGCCACCGCAAAAATATTGGGATCGAAAATAATGTCCTGGGGAGGAAACCCGAGCTTGTCCACCAGCAAGCGATAGGAGCGCTCGCAGATCTCCTGCTTACGGGCCTGAGTATCGGCTTGTCCAGTTTCATCAAACGCCATGATCACCACGGCGGCACCGTAGCGCATGCAGAGTTTGGCTTTGTGCAGGAATTCAGCTTCACCTTCTTTCAGGCTGATGGAGTTGACGATGGGCTTACCTTGAATGCACTTCAAACCCGCTTCAATGACTTCCCAGCGGGATGAATCCACCATGATCGGCACGCGTGCAATATCTGGTTCGCCCGCAATTAAATTTAGAAAACGTACCATGGCTTTTTCGGCATCCAGCATGCCTTCGTCCATGTTGATGTCGATGACCTGCGCACCGTTTTCCACTTGCTCTAACGCGACTTCCAGCGCAGTGGAATAATCTTCTTCAACGATCAGACGTTTAAAACGCGCGGAGCCGGTGACGTTACACCGCTCACCCACGTTCACAAATAAAGACTCTTTGGTGATGTTGAAGGGTTCCAGTCCGGATAAACGGCACGCCGGTTCAATCGCGGGCACCGGGCGTGGGGGATACTTGGCAACCGCTGCGGCGATGGCTTCAATGTGCGCCGGTGTGGTACCGCAGCAACCGCCGATGATGTTCAAAAAGCCACTGGCTGCAAACTCTTCAACGATCGCCACCATTTCTTCGGGCGTCTGATCGTATTCCCCAAACTCATTGGGCAGCCCAGCGTTGGGGTGAGCCGACACGTAGCACCCGGCTACGCGGGATAATTCCTGAACGTATTGCCGCAGTTCTTTTGCACCCAAAGCGCAGTTCAACCCCATGCTGAAAGCCTGGGAGTGCGCCAAGGAATTGTAAAACGCTTCGGTGGTCTGGCCGGACAGCGTCCGTCCGGAGGCATCCGTGATGGTGCCAGAAATCATGATCGGTAATTCGAAGCCGCATTGATCGAAATACTGCTTTACGGCAAACACCGCCGCTTTGGCATTAAGCGTGTCGAAGATGGTTTCAATCAGAATTAAATCCGCTCCGCCTTTAACCAGACCATCGACTGACTCCAGATAGTTTTCCACCAGCAGGTCGAAGGTCACATTGCGCGCACTGGGATCATTCACATCCGGTGAAATAGAGCAGGTGCGACTGGTAGGGCCGAGCACGCCGGCAACGAAGCGCGGTTTGGACGGGTCACCTGCGGTGACTTCATCACACAGTTCCCGGGCGAGCTTGGCGGCCGCAAAATTCAATTCGTGGCTGAGCTCTTCCATGTCGTAATCCGCCATGGAAATACGGGTAGAGTTAAAGGTATTGGTCTCGAGAATATCGGCGCCCGCCTCCAGGTAGGCGCGCTGGATTTCACGGATAACATCCGGTTTGGTAATACTGAGCAGATCATTATTGCCGGCAATATCCTTATGGTAATTGGCAAACCGCCCACCGCGATAATCCGCCTCTTGTAGCTTGTAGCTCTGGATCATGGTGCCCATGC
Organism: uncultured Cellvibrionaceae bacterium; assembly: GCA_964448175.1. Lineage (GTDB taxonomy): Bacteria > Pseudomonadota > Gammaproteobacteria > Pseudomonadales > Cellvibrionaceae > Cellvibrio. Next base: position 18,272 of record CAYUVQ010000012.1, read on the forward strand.
CGCCATCCAGAATCAGGATGCGCTGTTGAATAGCTTGATGAAGGGCGGTGATACGGGCCTGGCGTTCGGGAGATATGCTCATGAGAAACCTGTTGTTCGCGTGGCCACCGGAAAAAATCAGGCAGCCTGAAGGATTGGAGTCAAAAATGCCGTTGATTCTACCAGATAAAGGTTGTTTCTGGGGTCGGGGAGGGCTAGGGGGCGTGATCATGCCTTTGGCTATCAGGTTGATTACAAATACATGGTGTTCTAGCGGACGGCTTTGCAGTAGAATACCCGACTAAATTAATCAGGTATCCGGAGTTAGCAGCAGGTATGAGTGTTAATGTAGAAATTACCGAATCGGCTCAGCAGTATCTCAAAGAGTTGCTGGATAAGCAGAAGGACAACGACGGCATCGGCATCCGCATGTTTGTCGCCAGTCCGGGTACGCCGCAGGCAGAAACCTGTATTGCTTATTGTCGGCCGGGTGAAGAGAAAGAGGGCGACGAGGTGGTGCAGCTCAATGGTTTTAAAGCCTATCTCGAAGGCCGAAGCCTGCCTTATCTGGAAGAAGCCAAGGTGGATTATGCTGCGGACCGCATGGGCGGCCAGCTGACCATTCGGGCGCCAAACTCCAAGATGCCTCGCGTAACTGACGACAGCCCGCTGGAAGATCGCATCAACTATGTGTTGTATAACGATGTTAACCCCAGCCTGGCGGCCCACGGAGGTAACGTCAGCCTGGTAGAAGTGACCGAGGATATGATTGCGGTCCTTAAGTTCGGTGGAGGCTGTCAGGGGTGCGGGGCGGTTGCCATCACGCTCAAACAGGGTATCGAGGTCCAATTGATGGATAAGCTGCCTGAATTAAAGGGTATCCGTGACGTAACCGACCATACCGATCGCAGCAACGCCTACATATAAGCCTTGCATGTATTTCGCTAAACACCGCCTTCGGGCGGTGTTTTTGTTTATTAGACCCACCAAATCCCGAATCTTACGCAGTAGCGATGCAGCGCAAGTTTCTATACATCCCCCGGAAAATTTATTGCTTGCAGGTTGAATGATAGTTATTATCATTCCCGAATGATTAATTCTATCAATGGATATTCACTTACTCACCTGGGGTTCGAAACGTTATGCAGTCCGTACACCTGCAAAAAAAATCCACTCTGTTAGCCCACGCTATTCGTCTTGCTTCCTTCGCTTTATTAATTCCTGCAACCCACGCTCAAGAAGTCAGTAACGCGCCGACGCTGAATAAAGTCGTTGTGTCTGCAGCAGGGTTTGAGCAGAAGATTACCGAGGCTCCGGCCAGTATTTCGGTCATCAGTGCAGAGGAATTAAGCAAGCGCCCGTACACCACCTTGCTGGATGCAGTGCGCGATCTGGAAGGTGTAGATATTGGTGAGACACGGGATAAAACCGGGCAGGGCACCATCAGTATGCGCGGTATGGGCTCGGACTATACGCTGATTCTGGTGGATGGTAAGCGGCAGAATAACCACGGCGACATATACCCCAACAACTTTGGCGGAAACCAGTTTAACCATATTCCGCCGCTGGATGCGATCGAGCGTATCGAAGTTATCCGCGGCCCCGCCTCGACGCTTTACGGCGCCGATGCCATGGGTGGTGTGATCAATATCATCACCAAGAAAGTGGCCGACAAATGGCAAGGTTCAATGAGTCACAGCCGCACGATCGAAACCAAAGATGAGTTTGGTAACGACATCACCACCGATTTCAACGTGATGGGGCCGCTGATCCCAGGCAAATTAGGTTTGTCGCTGCGCGGAAGCTTTTACAATCGCCTGGCTTCCAACCCTACATACGACAGCGTTACCGATCCGTCAGGCGCGGTACTGGAACGCTCTCTGGGTTTTGGTGCTGGCGGTAAAACCGTTGATAACGAAAACGAAGCATTAGGTTTGCGGCTGTCCTGGACGCCGACCGAAAACCAAAGCATCTGGTTGGATATTGATACCTCAAAGCAACAATACGACAACGCACCGCGTTTGAATGACGCGGGGGAATATGAATATCCAGTAGGCACTGTTGATGGCATCGCCTCGGTATGGCGCGGTGACGAGACCAACTGCTTTAACGACGGTTCCTGTACCCGTGCCGAACCTCGTGTTGGTTACAACGCTAGCCAGGAGTTTACGCGCGATACCTGGTCGCTGACACACGAAGGAACCTGGGATTTCGGTAATAGCTTTATCTCGCTGGCTTATGTCGAAACCGATAACCATGGCCGGACCTTGCCGTTCACCGTGGCGGAGCGTCAGCAGTTGCTGGAAATGTTAAATGGCACTGGTGTTTATGCCGGACTGGATGTTGATGAGCGCCGCGACCTCGCCGAAGCAACATTTCTGCCGCGTCCCACCCGTACCCTGCAGAGCAACCAGTACACACTGGATGCCAAACTGGACATGCCTTTTGAACTGGCTGGTCAGCACATTGTGGTGGTGGGTACTCAGGTGATCCAGGGCGAGCTCGAAGACAGCGTATTTGGTATGGAAAGCGGTACGCCCGGTGGTGTGCAAGAGCACAATATGTACTCGCTGTTTGCTGAAGATACCTGGTATGTCATAGAGCCACTGGCGATCACCGCCGGTCTGCGCTACGACGATCACGAGGTGTTCGGTGACCACCTTAGCCCCCGTTTGTATGGCGTCTATACCTTGAACGATCAGTGGACCATCAAGGGTGGCGTCAGTACCGGTTTCAAAACTCCCAAGACTACCCAGCTATACGATGGTGTGGTTGGTTTTGGTAGTCAGGGCACGTCGCCGATGTTCGGTAACCCGGATCTTGAGCCCGAAACCAGTGTTACCACTGAGGTCGCCGCTTATTGGCAGCACCCTAAGGGACACAACTTCAACGTTACCGTGTTCCAGAATGAGTTTGAAGATAAGCTGTCTTCGCAGCCCTGTGGCGCAGGAACCTCTATCATTTGCTCGGCCGCTGGCGATTATGCGGACCTGGGATATTCGACGAGCAACAAAACCGTCAATATCGATAAAGCCGTGATTGAGGGGGCAGAGGTGGCTGGCCGGTTGCAGATGCTTGAAAACCTTGCCTTGCGTGCTAACTACACCTTCATCGATAGTGAACAAAAAAGTGGCGTAGAGCAGGGGCTGCCGTTAGGTAACAGCGCCAAGCACACATTTAACGCGACCCTGGATTGGCGCATTTCCCAAGCACTGAATGTATTCCTCACAGCTGAAGCCCGCTCCAAACGGTTTTATGGAACGCATGTCATTACGGACGAACCCTTATATACCAAGGCTTATGAGGTCTTCCACCTGGGAGCGGCCTATCAGGTCAGCGAATCGGTGACATTGAGCGCACGTATAAACAACTTGTTTGACCGCGACTTTACGACTTATCGCACAGAGTTCCGTGATCTCAACAATGATGGGGACTACAACGACGAGAATGTCGGTGGCAGAGGCCGGAATGAAGCGCTGTTCCTCGATGATTACAACAACAAAGACAAAGCCCGTAATTTGTGGGTGAGCGTCAACGTCCGTTTCTAAACATAGAAAGCTTTGAAAACACCGCCGAAAGGCGGTGTTTTCATTTCGGGAGCCTTACCACATGGGACAAATTGCAAACGTGAAAAAGTGGAAAAGTGCGAAAGATGAGAATGCTTATCATTGATAACGCAAATGATTCTCGTTAATATACGCGTCTCATTTCTGCACCCATCGATTCAAGGATCATCATGAACTCACCCAAATCTGCCGGTCATATCGTTTCTAAAAAACACGCTTCTGCTGCACGCCTTACTACAACGGCATTGTCTTCTGCCTTACTGTTGGCCTCCTCGGGTATGGCAGTAGCTCAGGATCAAGCTGCACCGCGAACGTTGAACACGGTTAAGGTCGATGCTGATGCAATTGAAACCTTCAAGGTCGATAAGGTCAGCTCACCGAAATTTACACAACCCTTACGCGACACGCCGCAGACTATTCAAGTCATTACCAATCAGGTTTTCACCCAACAGGGCGCTACCACCTTGACCGAAGCACTGCGTAACAGCGCAGGCGTGGGCACTTTCTACGCGGGCGAAAACGGCAATACCACCACTGGCGATGCCATTTATATGCGCGGCTTTGATACCTCAAACAGTTTGTTTGTCGATGGTATTCGTGATCTGGGATCAATCTCCCGGGATTTGTTCAACATCGAACAGGTAGAAGTGGAAAAAGGGCCGGCGGGCACCGACAACGGCCGCAGCGCACCGACAGGTGCAATCAATCTGGTGAGTAAGCAGGCATTTTTGGAGGACGCTATATCCGGCAGTGTGACGACGGGGACGGATCAACAGAATCGGGTCACGGCTGATATTAATCAAACCTTGAATGGACTGCCCGGCAGCGCGCTCCGGCTGAACCTGATGTGGCAGGACAGCGATGTTGCCGGTCGCGACCATGTCAACAACAAACGCATTGGTTTGGCACCCTCGCTGGGGTTTGGATTGGATGGCAACACCCGCACCTACCTCAACTTGCTGTATGTAAAACAGGAAAACATTCCCGATGGTTTTGTGCCGACCATTGGTCTGCCGCACTGGGAACCGCAACCGGGGCTTGAACAACTGGCAGGCCGTCCGGTCGATCCGGAAAACTTTTATGGTATGCGCGATGATCATGATGATGTCACCGCGAAGATGGCCACGCTGCAGGTCGAGCACGACTTCGCGGACAACGTGACTTTAACCAACAGCCTGCGGTGGGGTGAGACTGAGCAGGATTATCTGCTCACCGCCTTTATGAGCACCGGAGGTGTGGATGGTAACGGCAATCCGACCGGCAACATCCGCTGGACCGACATCAATGATTTCTCCACCTATACCCTCGCACGCGGTACAAATACCTTTAAAGATATCAAGAACGAGATTCTGACTGACCAACTCAACCTGCGCATTGATTTTGCTACCGGCGGTATTGAACACAATCTGAGTACTGGCGTAGAGCTGACTCGTGAAAAGCAAATCACCTACGGCATTGCCACGACCGGCAGCCGTCCAGCGGCCAGCCTGTACAATCCTGACTGGAATGACACGGGCGATTTAACCTCATCGCGCAGTGGTGCCGATAGCGAAGGGCAGACTGACACAGTATCAATCTACGCCTTCGATACGGTGAAGTTCAGCGAGCAGTTCCTGATTACCGGCGGTGTGCGCGCCGATCGATACAAAACTGAATATCGCAGCGCGGCAATCTGTAACAACGGCACGGGGCGCGGTGCGGTTGCATGTAATGGCGCGGCGCTTGGCAGCATCGTAACGACTTATGCGGGCGACACTGAAGACACTTTGTTTAACTGGAAACTGGGTGCAGTCTTCAAGCCAGTGCAGGCCGGCAGCATCTACGCTAACTACGCGTTATCACAGCAGCCACCCGGCGGCTCAAATTTCCAGCTCAGCGACTCGGCCAGCAATGCCAATAACCCTAATCTGGATCCGCAGAAAGCCAAAACGTTTGAAGTGGGCACCAAATGGGATGTGTTTGCCAATGCTTTGTCGCTGAATCTGGCGGTGTTCCGCACTGACATTACCAACGAAATTAATTCACAGGATCTGGATGATCAGGGCAACCCGACGCAGTCCGGCGAGAAAGTTGTTGAGGGGATCGAGCTGTCGGCGGTTGGCAATATCTCCGAGAACTGGCAGATCATCGCGGGCTACACCAGCATGAATACCGAAGTAGAGAACGGGCCGGAAATTGCGGCGGATGGCACCAACAATCTGACCTATACACCGGATGAAGCATTTACCAGCTGGACAACCTATCGGTTCCCCTTCGGACTTACTATTGGCGGTGGCGCTCGTTACACTGCGGGTCTGCATCGCGGTACTGACGGTGCTGTTGGTACGCCAGCGGTGACCGATTCCTACACGCTGGTGGATGCCGTAGTCTCTTACGAGGTGGCAGAAAATCTGACGGTGCGATTGAACGCTTATAACGTGTTCGATGAAGAATATGTAGCATCCATCAACAAAAGTGGTTATCGCTACAATCCGGGAACATCGCGTACCTTCTTGCTCAGTGCAGACCTTCGCTTCTAAGGTTCGAAGCGGTTGTGATTTGCGCGTTCAGGTATTACCGTCGCGTATTATTAATGCGCGCCAGCTCAATGCGGGCGCGTTTGTTAGGCGAGTTTTATGCTGATTCATATACCTGAAGTCCTGAATAAAGCAGAGGTAATGGAATGCCGTAAGCGCCTGGCGGAAGCCGAATGGGTTGATGGTCGCGCAACCGTCGGCCCGCAAGGTGCGCAAGTCAAACGCAATCGCCAGCTGCCGGTTGAATCGGCGGTGGGGCGTGAGCTGGGTGAACTGATTCTGCAGCGTTTATACAGCAATCCGCTGTTTATGTCGGCGGCCTTGCCGCTGCGCTCAGTGCCACCGCTGTTCAATGCGTACACGGGCGGCGAGCATTATGGTTTTCATGTGGATGGTGCGGTTCGCCGCTTGCCCGTTGGCAATCAGAATTTACGCACGGATCTTTCCACAACATTGTTTTTAACGGAGCCCGAAGAATACGCGGGTGGAGAACTGGTTGTGCACGACACCTATGGTGTTCATGAGGTAAAGCTCCCGGCGGGTGATGTGATTCTCTATCCATCCTCCAGCCTGCATAAAGTAGAACCGGTCACCGGGGGCGAACGTCTGTGCAGTTTTTTCTGGACGCAGAGCATGGTTCGCGACGACTGGCGGCGCAACATGCTGCACGAGTTGGACTGCAATATACAGGCATTGCGTCAACAACTGGGTGACTCGCCGGAAGTGCTCGGCCTGACCGGCCATTATCACAATCTGTTACGGCAATGGGCGGACGTATGACGGCGATGAACCAGCGAATTAAATCCTCACGCTTCATCTGGCTTGGGACAGTGCGTCAATGGCATTGGATCAGTTCGGCAGTGTGCCTCATCGGCATGTTGTTGTTTGCCATCACCGGTATCACGCTCAACCACGCGGCGCAGATTCAGGTAAAACCAGAGATTGAAACTGTTGAAGTGGAAGTGCCAGAGGATCTGTTGCAGCAATTGGTGATCCCGGAAGAAGAAAAAGCACTGCTCCCGGAAAATCTCTCACAGTGGTTATACACCGAGCACAGCATTCGTGCGGAAGGTCGATTGGCAGAGTGGAGTGAAGATGAAGTTTATCTATCCTTGCCGCGCCCCGGTGGCGATGCGTGGTTAACTATCGATCTTACCAATGGCGAGCTGTTTTATGAGAAAACGGATCGCGGGTGGATTTCTTATTTCAATGATCTGCACAAAGGTCGTAACACCGGGCTTGTCTGGTTCTGGTTTATTGATGTCTTTGCTGTTGCCTGCATTATTTTTTGCGTGACGGGATTGGTTTTACTTTACCGCCATGCCGGCAGTCGGCCGACGACCTGGCCGATGGTGGGATTGGGCTTGGTCATTCCGTTACTACTCGCCATTTTATTTATTCATTAATTTTTTCACGGAGAGGTTCGTTATGCGTTCGCGTTTGTTTGCTGTGTTGCTCGCACTGTTCCCGGTATCTGCTTTGGCAGGTGAGCTGGTGGTATCCCTCGAAATTCCGCGTCTGGACGTAGCGGAATACCATCGTCCCTATACTGCATTGTGGATTGAGGGGCAGGATAAAAAAGTCACCAATCTTGCCGTGTGGTACGACGTTGAGATGAGCGATCGCAAAGGGGAAGAATGGTTAAAAGATATGCGGCAGTGGTGGCGTCGCAGTGGTCGTGAACTGACCATGCCGGTTGACGGTGTCAGTGGTGCAACCCGTGCGCCCGGTACTCACACGATTACTTTTGCCGAAGGCGCAGCTCCCCTGGGTAAACTACCCGCAGGCGAATATACGCTGATACTTGAAGCTGCGCGTGAAGTGGGCGGGCGCGAACTGTTGAAAATTCCATTCCAGTGGCCGCCAAAAAAACAGGAGACCCTCGACGTACAAGGTAAAAATGAACTGGGTACATTCCAGCTTACGTTAAAGCCGTAGGTAATGAGCAGAAAGCGGGGCTCATGCACATGCCTTGCTCGCAGCGCTAAATAATTTTCACATTAATCTGACGTCCGCAAAGGAAATTCTTATGAATAAAATCGCCAAGATCGCCTCTGTACTCACATTGGGTTTGACCGTTTCCATGACAACCCATGCTCATCGCGCCTGGATTGTCCCGGCATCCACTGTTCTCTCAGGTGAAGATTCCTGGGTCACATTTGATGCAGCCGTTTCCAACGGTATTTTTCACGCCGATCATGCGCCACTGCGCCACAATACTATTCAAGCCTTGGGTCCGGATGGTAAAAGCGTTGAACTGCAGAATGGCAGCACCGGCAAACATCGCAGCACGTTTGATCTGAACCTGAAACAACAGGGCACATACAAAATATTTTTTGCCAGCAATGGTCTCAATGCCCGCTGGGAAACCGAAGACGGTGAACGCCGCTTCTGGCCACAGCGCGGTGTAGCGCCAACGCAGGAAGGTTTTGAGAAAGAAGTGCCCAAAAAAGCCAAAAACCTGCAGATTTCACAAGCCTCTCGTCGTATGGAAACCTTTGTGACCGCGGGCTCGCCCAGTACGGAAGTTTTCAAAGCAACCAATCAAGGGCTGGAAATGGTACCGATCACTCATCCCAACGATTTGTTCGCGGGTGAAGAAGCGGAATTTACGTTCCTTATTGATGGTAAGCCAGCGGTTGGTGCCAAGATTATAGTGGTTCCGGGTGGTATGCGTTACCGCAATGATCAGGCTGCTATCGAGTTGGTAACTGATAAGAAAGGTAAAGCTGCCATCACCTGGCCAGAGGCCGGCATGTACTGGCTTGAAGCAGAATACAGTGATGACAAAGGCAAAAAGCCCGCGAAAGAGCGTCGCGGGATGTATGTTGCCACCTTCGAGGTGTTGCCGGAGTAACAGTAAATTGTGAAAACAATGTGCAAGCTGTTTTCACAGTGGCAATTAGTTTTTAAACTGGCTTTCAAAGCTAACGCTGAACCCCGCCTCTGGCGGGGTTTTTCATGAACCGTAAAGGTAAAACGCGTGCGTGAGATTTCTGCGGCACTGGTGGTGCTGGGATACATAATTTTCTGTGTTATCTGCTGGATACATTATCGGCGGCGGCAAGTTGTATCGGCGCCTGCCGCTGAGATGACAGCAGATACCGTACTGGTCGCTTTCGCCAGTCAAACTGGCCAAGCGGAGCAATTAGCCCATCGAACGGCGGACCAGTTGCGCGATGCAGGCCGTGATGCAGAAGTATTGGCATTACATCGGGTCAGCGTGCAACATCTTCAGCGCACACAGCAGGCGTTATTCATCGTGAGCACCTATGGAGAAGGTGAGGCACCGGATAATGGAGCGAGTTTTATCCGGCGCTATCTGACCGAGAGCAGTAATCTTGATCTGACTCATCTGCACGTGGGGATTCTCGCATTGGGTGATAGCGATTACCGGCACTTCTGTGGTTTTGGTCATACCCTGGCTCATGGATTACATCGGTTAGGTGCACACGCGCTGTTTGATCTGGTGGAAGTGGACAAGCAGGACGAAAGCGCACTGCGCCACTGGCAATATTATTTAGGGCAGTTAACGGGTCAGAGCCACTTTGCAGATTGGACGCCGGCCCGTTACAGCACCTGGCAATTGCAGTCGCGCGAGTGCCTTAACCCTGCCGGCGCGGGTAGTCCGGCGTTTCATTTGCGGCTCGTGCCCGCGCACGGCGCCATTGACGCACGCCAATGGCAGGCAGGTGATATTGCGGAAATCGGACCGTGTAATCCACCGGCAGTGGTCGAAAATTTCCTGCATGCGTTGCGCCTCGACGGTAGAGTTCAGGTGCCCGACGCGGCGTTGCCTTTGGCGCAAGTCCTGATGCGACGCAGCCTGCCTGATGACTCCACACTGTTGAACGAACTGCGCAACCTGTCCCCTGCAGATATCGTAAATCGCCTTCCCGAATTGCCCCATCGTGAATACTCCATTGCCTCTCTACCGCAGGACGGTTCGCTCGATCTGCTCGTGCGTCAAGTGCAGCTGCCGGGAAACAAATTGGGTCTTGGGTCTGGTTGGCTGACGGCCTATGCACAACCCGGTACTGATATTGCTCTGCGCGTGCGGGTAAACCAGCGTTTCCACTCGCCGGTTGATGATCGACCCCTGATCCTCATTGGTAATGGCACCGGCCTGGCCGGTTTACGTGCGCATCTACATGCACGTATTCGCGCGGACTATCGCCGCAACTGGTTGCTCTTTGGTGAACGGACCCAGGCCAATGATTTTTTCTTTGCGGATGAAATTCTTGGATGGAAAAAGCGGGGCTATCTTGCCCAGCTTGATCTGGCGTTTTCCCGTGACCAGAGCACGCCCCGTTATGTACAACATCTGTTGTTGGAAAAGCACGAGCTGATCCGGCAGTGGGTCGATGAGGGTGCTGCAATTTATGTTTGCGGCAGCCTCGAAGGCATGGCGCAGGGTGTGGATGATGCCTTGACGAAAATACTGGGTGAAGAAATGCTGGAGTCATTGAGTGACTCCGAACGTTATTGTCGTGATGTTTATTAAAATAAATTAATTTGCCGTGGATAGTGTGTATGCCAGCTTTATTTGAAAAACTTCGCAATATCTCCAACGATCCGGGTCAGCGAAAATGGCTGATGCTGATCATATTGCTGTTTGTGGGGCTGGTGATCTGGCTGCTGCTGCGTGACGGTGACGAGAAAGTGACCTATGCGACGGCGAAGGTCACACGCGGCAACATTGAAAATCTCGTTACCGCTACCGGTACTTTGCAGCCTCGTGATTACGTGGATGTGGGAGCACAGGTATCCGGCCAGCTGAAAGTTCTGCATGTTGATGTTGGTAGTGAGGTGAAGCAGGGTGATCTGCTGGCCGAGATAGATGCAACGGTTTATCTCGCCAAGGTGGATGCAACCCGTGCGCAACTGCGCAATCAGCGCGCCCAGCTGCTGGACCGTGAGGCACAGTTAAAACTGGCGCAGGTAAATTACACGCGTCAAAAAAATCTGCAAAAAGAAGATGCTACTACTCAGGAGGCACTGCAAAGTGCCGAAGCCTCTCTGCAATCTGCTAAAGCACAGATCGAAGCGCTGCAGGCGCAGATTCAACAGATTGAATCCAGCCTGCGTGCCGAAGAGGCCAATCTTGAATTTGCCCGCATCTATGCGCCCATGGATGGCACAGTCGTATCCATTACGTCCCGGCAGGGGCAAACGCTGAACACGAACCAGATGGCACCGACACTGCTGCGCATCGCTGATCTTTCCGTGATGACGGTGCAGGCCCAGGTATCGGAAGCGGACATCAGCAAGCTGCAAAAAAATATGAAGGTGTATTTCACCACGCTCGGTGGTGAAGGGCGTCGCTGGTACAGCGAACTTGATCGCATCGAACCGACCCCGACGATACTTAACAACGTGGTGTTGTACAACGCGCTCTTTGATGTTCCTAACCCAACTGGCGTGTTGATGACACAGATGACCACACAGGTGTTTTTTGTCACAGCCGAAGCACGCGATGTGCTGCTGGTGCCGATGTCCGCACTAAATTTTTCTGGACCTGCAGCGCGTGAAAGAAAATCAGACCGGGCTAGCGAGCAATCGCGGCGCGAACCGACGGGGCAACCATCGACGCAATCCGCGATGCCATCCCAGATGCGACCTTCAACCCAAGGCACGAACCGCCGTGAAATAACACGAGCGACGGATGAAGAGCGGGGCCTGCGCACGGCGATCGTTAACGTAAAAAATGCAAAAGGTGTAATCGAAAGTCGTGAAGTGAAAGTCGGTGTGACTAATCGTATCCAGGCAGAAATTATTGAGGGCCTGGCGGAGGGTGAGGAAGTTGTCACAGGCGTTCAGCAGACTGCTAAAGCGCCGGCAAATCAATCGCGCTCCATGGGGCCGAGGATGATGCGCTGATGGCCAGATCCGAGGATATGCAGGCCGATTTTTCTAACGTGCAGACTGATCGCACGCCGTTGATCGAGTTGCGCGGCGTAACAAAAACCTTTCGCAATGGCGAAGTGGAAACGCAGGTATTGCACGGGATTGATCTGAAGATTTATCCCGGTGAATTTGTAGCCATCATGGGCGCATCGGGTTCTGGCAAATCCACCTTGATGAATATCCTCGGTTGTCTGGATCGGCCCAGTAGCGGTGCGTATTTTTTTGATGGACGGAATGTCTCCTCATTTGAACGCGACGACCTGGCCCGCTTGCGGCGCGAAGCGTTTGGCTTTGTGTTCCAGAGTTACAACCTGTTGCCCGGTGTCAGTGCTTGTGAAAATGTTGAACTGCCGGCGAGTTATTCCGGGCTGCCACCGCAAGCGCGTCGGCATCGTGCGGCAGAATTACTGACATCGCTTGGTTTAGGGGAGCGTTTGCATCATCGCCCGAACCAGCTTTCCGGGGGGCAGCAGCAGCGCGTTTCCATCGCTCGTGCATTAATGAACGGTGGACAAATTATTCTCGCGGATGAACCGACGGGCGCGCTCGACAGTCGCAGTGGCAGTGACGTCATCACGCTGCTGGAAAATCTGTCAGCCGATGGCCACACGATTATTCTGATCACCCATGACGCAACTGTAGCCGCCCACGCGCATCGATTGATTGAGATTCGCGACGGCCTCATCATCAGTGATCCGGGGCCAACGCCGGCCAAAGAAAATACATCCACTGCGAGTGAAACAGCAAAATCTTTACGCGGCGAGCCAAGTTTATGGAGCGAGTTGCTGGCCGCAGGCAAAACTGCAGTGCGTTCATTGTTTGGCAATATTTTTCGTACTGTGTTGACGCTGCTCGGTATTGTTATCGGTGTAGCTTCCGTTATCACGATGCTCGCCATTGGCGACGGTGCCAAGCAGGCCGTGGTTGATCGTATCAGCGCAATGGGCAGTAATTTATTATTGGTGCGCCCGGGAGGTCCCAATGAGCGTGGCGGGCGATGGAGTACCTCGTCGCTGGTTCCGGCTGACGTCGATGCATTAAATACCTTGCCAGATACTCTTGCGGCGGTACCGGAACTGACCGGCAGTTATACCTTGCGTTACGAAACGGAAGATCACAGTGCGGAGATCAACGCGACCTCGCATTTATTTCCTGTCGCGCGCAATTGGACCATGGCCAGCGGTACTTTTTTTACCGAGGTAGATGAACAGAGTTATGCAACGGTTGCGGTCATCGGCAAAACGGTAGCAGAAAAATTATTTGGCAACACGGATCCCTTGGGCCATTACATCATCATTAACAATATCCTGTTCCAAGTGATCGGCGTGACTGCAGAGCAGGGCGCTTCGCCCCGGGGCGATGATCAGGACAATATCGTGTTCGTCCCCTATACCACCGGCAGCCTGCGCATATTCGGGCAGACTTTTTTACGCAACGTCACTATCGCTGTGGCTGATACGACAAAAATGTCTGAGGTACAAACGGCAGCCCACGCACTTCTGCTTGCGCGTCACGGCGCAGAGGACTTCCAGATTTTTAATATGGCATCGCTGATTGATACGGTGTCGGAAACCCAGAATACGATGACTATCCTGCTGGCCTCTATCGCCGCCATTTCATTGCTGGTGGGCGGTATCGGTGTGATGAATATCATGCTGGTCAGCGTTACCGAGCGCACACGGGAAATTGGTATCCGCATGGCCACTGGCGCCCGCACCCGACATATTTTGCAACAGTTTTTAATTGAGGCGCTGGTGGTATCGGCGATCGGTGGTGTGATTGGTGTATTGCTGGGGCTGGGCAGCGCTGCGTTGATTAGTTACCTCGGCACGCCGATTTCTTATTCACTGGCGCCAGTCGTCCTGGCATTCGGTTGTGCGTTTGCGACCGGTTTAATTTTTGGTTATTTGCCAGCACGCAAGGCAGCTCGTCTTGATCCTGTTGCAGCCCTGGCTACGGAGTAACGAAGATGCCTGTGAAACAAAAACCATTTTCCCTCCTTTATCGTCATCTGTTGCTGTGTTCCCTGCTCATCAGTCTCACGGCCTGTCACACCATCAGCCGTCATGAGCGGCCTGACATTTCTTTCACAGAAGATTGGCAAAATGCCACGGGTGTTAATCATCATCTTGAAATTGATCGCGCGTGGTGGGCTGGCTTTCAATCGCCGCAACTGAACGAGTTAATTGAAGACGCGTTAACCCAGAGTCCGGATTTGCGTATCGCGACTGAACGGGTGCGGCAAGCGGAGTTGCAGATGAACTCTGCCGGAGCTTCGCTCTTTCCGTCATTGAGTCTTACCGCCAGCAGTGGCTCCACCCGCACTCGCGATGCAGATACGCAATGGCAAACCGGCGAGTCGAGTCGCGTATCCCTCGGCGCCAGTTATGAAGTGGATTTATGGGGCCGCGTATCAGCCAGTATCGCTGCGGCGGAAGCCTCATTCGCGGCCAGTGAATTTGACTATGAATCGGCGCGGTTAAGCTTAACCGGTGCGGTAGCCAGCAGTTGGTTTCAATGGCTGGCATTGCAGGCGCGTGTTGAAACGGCGCGGGAAAATATCCGCATTGCCCAGCGTGTTTACGACATTGTTGAAGCTCGATATCGCAATGGTGCGGCTACGGCGGCCGATCTGGCGCGACAGCGTACGAACCTATTAAGTCAGTCGGCGGCACTGGCGCCGCTGGAATTGCAGGCGCGTCAGACCCGCGCGGCATTAGCGGTACTGATTGGTCGGGTGCCGCAGGAGTTTGCATTGAACGATGAAACGATCATGGATATCGCATTGCCTCCCATCAGCGCCGGCGTGCCAGCCGACATCATTACCCGTCGCCCCGATCTGGCCAGTGTTGAAGCGCAACTGCACGGCGCCGACGCTAACGTTGCTGCAGCGCGGGCTGCCTTATTGCCTGGTGTGCAGTTAGGTGCATCCGCCGGTAAAGCTACCGCTGCATTATTTTCCCTGAGTAGTGCGGGGGATTCGGTCGGCTGGAGCGTATCGCTGGCGCAAACTTTATTTGACGGCGGGCGCCTGCGGAATCAGGTAAAGCTCAGCGAGTCACAGCGCATCAGCCTGCTGGAGCAATACCGCAAAGCCATTTATACCGCTTTGCAGGAAGTAGATGATGCGCTTGATCGAAGCGCTGTGAATGCGGATCAGGAACAACGCCAGGCCGAAATCGTCACACAGGCTCAGCGCACATTACGGTTGACAGAAGTGCGTTATCGCGAAGGGAGTGATGACCTTCTGGCCCTGCTTGATGCACAACGCAGTCTGTTTCAGGCGCAGGATCAACTGGCTCAGCAGCGGCAGGCACGTCTGAGCGCAACGGTAGATTTATATAAAGCGCTGGGTGGCGGGTGGCGGCTGGAGAATTAAGCTGTCCCAGTTTCTTATTTGGCTTCGCAGGGCAGGAATTTTTGTTTCACTAGTTCACGGTTCACGGTTCACGGTTCACGGTTCACGGTTCACGGCTCTGGGTTCTGGGTTCGGCGGTTCTGCGTTCTGTGGTCCTGTGGAGCGCACGCGCATTAGATAACCTTCCTGCACCTTTTATAGCGTTTTTTCAGTCACGCCCATGTCTCTGATGATAACCATCGCTGGGGTATATGTGCGTTTTGAATTTGGATACAATGAGAACCATTTCGCAACGGCGTTGAACGCAGCGCTCCAATCATAAGCCTCTGAAGTGGTGTGGATATGACAGTTGAGCAATTTGAAGCCTGGTCACTTTATATCGGTGTCGGCGGATTAATCGGCTTTATGGTATTCATCGTGTGGGATCTGGCACGTAAGTCGAAGGCAGGAAAATTCGGGACCTTCATTTTATTTCTGGCGCTGGGTTTGGGCCTGCTCGGTTTTATCATCAAAACTGTGTTAGTAGAAATGCTTGAAAAGCAATAGTGTGCCGTTGCATACAGCAACCTCTTCGCCGTGATCTCGACAGGGACTCAACGCATGTTTCATTTTTTTGTTCCCGTTTCAAAGGTCCAGAAAGACCGACAGGTTATGCGCGATACCGACGCGCGGGTTGCCAAATACAGCCGTCGCGGTCTCATTCTTAATTTTCTCGTCTTTGCGGTGTGTCTTGCGTTCGGGGATTTTATCAACCGGGAACATAATCTCGCTGTCGCGCTGATCGTAGGTCTGCTTCTGGTTACGCTGTTACGCAGCTATTACCTGTTCCGTTTTGATGCGCTATATGCACGCGCTCCGACACGCTGGCGCAATCAATATTTCGTAGCTTCCTGTCTCGGAGCTGGCTGGTGGAGCGTTATTCTGGTCAGCCTGACCTGGGTGCAAGGAATGCGCGGCGAAACCCTGGTGATGTGGTTGTACTCAGTGGTGTTTTATTCCAGCGTCGCCAACGTCTTTGCCCCTTACCGGCACTTCCTCACGATTTATTTATTTATTGGCCAGGTGCCCGCAGCGGTAACGGCAATTCTGCTCGGCGACATCAACGGCTATCTTTACGGTTCCATCATGTTGGTGTTTTTCATCATGATCAGCCATCAGGCCAAAGTGACTTCGCTCGCCTATTGGGAAAGACTTGAAGCCAACTTTGCGTTGCGTGAGCGGGCCAAAGGTTTGGAGCATGAGCAGCGTCATTCCAAAGCCGCAATCGAATTGAAGAATGAATTTCTGGTCAACCTGGGGTATGAATTCCGTTCCTCCCTGAATGATATTCTGAGTACGTTAACGCTGATCGATAGCGATCAATTATCCGAAAAACAACGTGAGCTGCTGATGATGGCGAGCAAAGCCGCTGAGCGCCAGTTGGACCTGGTAGACAACGTGGTGGACTTCTCCAAAATCACCACCAAAAATCTCCGGCTTGAAGAAAATGTTTTTGATCTGCGCCGTACCCTGGAAAAGCTGATTGAAGATTTTTCGCTGGATGCGCATCAGCAGGGTGTGGAACTCTATTATCTGTTCGACTCAAACATGCCGTTGCGCGTGAAAGGAGACGTGCTGCGCTTAGGGCAGATCTTCAGCACGCTACTGAATCACGCCCTTAAGACCACAGCTATCGATCACGTATTTGTTGAGGCACGATTTAATCCCGATGCCAGTCAGGATGATACCGGCGAGCTGCAGATCATCATTAGTGACAGCGAAAAGGGGACAGCCCGTACTGATTCAGAACAGGGTCCATTCACCGACACCGATGATCAGTATCCCGGTATTGGTATATCTATCTGTAAAGGGCTGGCCGCGTGCATGGGTGGCAGTGTGCATCTCATAACGAATCGTGAACGCGCCAACCAGATTTTTATCAACGTGAAGTTGGTGGCAGTTTCTCACGAAGAAAAACGGTTTGGCTTTGAGCAGAAACTGCGTGGCAAACAGGCGTTGCTGGTAGATATGCCCGAAACGACTTCAATCGCCTTGGCGGATGAAATGACCAGTTGGGGGATGAGCGTCACCCGAGTCACCGGCCCTGACCAGACCCTGGAAAAACTAACCTCATCAGCCACATCCCATCCGGTTGATCTGCTGGTAATTTACAGCCGATTAACCAACATGAATGCGCTGACATTGTCCAAAAATATTGTTGCCAACCCACAGCTTGCCGGTGTAAAGCAAATCCTGGCGATGAGTATCCTGCAAAGTGACACCGCTGAAGTTAAAGCGCATTTAATGAATTATCCGCAGGTGTCCTGTATCGAAAAACCAATCATGCGGCGGCGCCTGTATGAAGTGGCGGTGCAAAAACTCTTGAATATGCCGGAAGAAGTCGCAGAGTCGATTGCAGGTAATAAACTTAATCACCGGGAAGAAAACGCTCCGGTACTGGCGACTAAAAAAGTTCTGTTGGTAGATGATCATCGTGTTGATCAGATGGTGATCTCGGCTATGTTGAAAAAAACCGGCTGTTACGTTCAATTAGCGGCGACGGGCTCGGAGGCAGTGGAAATTCTTGAAAAAGAAACCTTTGATCTAGTGTTAATGGATTACGACATGAAAGAGCAGGACAGCCTGCTTGCGGCGCAAAAAATCCGCGCAACGGAGAAAGCCCAAAACAGCAGCCGTCATATCCCCATTATTGCAGTAGTCGCTTCCACTAATGAACAGGATCAGAACAACTGTCTGGTGGCGGGGATGGATGATCATATAGTTAAACCCATCCGCTACGATGATCTTGAAGTTCGTCTACGGCGTTGGCTGGGAGGCGAGGGCGCAGAAACAACTTCACCCTGATCAGGCGATTGAGGTCTTTTGTGGCCATCACGGATTTGCGTCACTATTCATAAGCTACTTGTGAAGCAAATTTTTGAAACCGGTTTCTTGTTCCAGCCTCTGTTTCTCCCTGACAGGCCATCGCGGCCGGTTGGATTCACCTGTGTTTACAAATGTAAATCGGGATGCGTTCATAGAGTGCCGCTGCTACACTCCGGCCATATCCTGCGTTGCTCTGACTCCTACACGTGCAATAAAAAATCAATGGCGTAGAGCCCTGCCACCAGGATACCCAGTGCTGTCCATCACAGGACACAACAACTCCCCTGAATGGTTCACGCGCTGATACCCCATGATCTGATATAGGTGTCCCATGAATAATCTCGCACACAAAATTGCGGTTTCGTTTGTCACAAGCTTATTAGCCTGTACGCTATTGGTCTCTTGTGGTGAAGCTGAAAAAAATAACCAGAACGCGACCGATACCAAAACCAAAGCGGCTGCATTTGCACAGGATATTCAGGGCGCACGGGTCTTGGTGTTTTCCAAAACTGCGGGCTGGCGTCACGACTCTATTCCCGCCGGCGTCGCGGCACTGGAAAAGCTGGGAGCGGATCATGGCTTTACCGTTGTTGCCACGGAAGATGCGAATTTTTTTACTGATGCAGAATTATCCACCTATAACGCGGTGGTGTTTCTCAATACGACGCACGACGTGTTGGATGAAGATCAGGAAATGGCCATGGAGCGCTTTATTCAAGCGGGTGGCGGATTTGTCGGTATTCACTCGGCGGCAGATACTGAATGGGATGGCGATTGGCACTGGTATCGCAATCTGGTTGGCGCCGTGTTCAGAAGTCATCCGAATACCCCCAGCAATGTTCAGCACGCACAGTTAAATGTCACGGCGCATCAACATCCGGCCACAGAAAAATTGCCGGAAACCTTCAGCATGGTCGATGAGTGGTACGACTATCGCGACCTTTATCCTTTCAAAAAAGATCTTCTGATGCTGGATGAAAGTACTTACCTCGGCGGTCTGCACGGTGATTACCATCCGATTGCCTGGTATCACGATTACGATGGTGGCCGGTCTTTCTATACTGGTCTTGGCCACACCAACGAAGTTTTTTCTAACCCGCTTTTTCTTGATCACTTATTGGGTGGTTTGAAATACGCCGTAGGCGGAAAACCAGAACTTGATTACAGTCGCGCGCGGCCCGAACACAACCGGTTCGTCAAGAAAACATTGGTGCAAAGTCTTAATGAGCCCATGAGTTTTGATTTCTTTGCCAATGGTGATGCGCTGATTGCGGAACGTCCGGGCACCTTTAAGCTGGTTGACTTTAAAACCGGTGAAGCACGCGAGGCCGGAAAAATTGAAGTGGGTTACCACGGTTATTTTGAATGGGGTCTGATTGGTGTCGGTATCCCGCCGGATTTCGTCACAACCTCCTGGGTTTATGTGGGTTACAACGCGCGTAAAGAAGATGGCAGCTATTGGCAGCGTCTGGCCCGCTTTAAGTGGTTGAACAATGAAATAGATGCAGCATCGGAGCAGGTTCTGCTCGAATATCCTATCGAAGAAACCTGTTGCCACACCGGCGGTGATATCGCATTTGGCAACAACGGTGAAGTATTTTTCTCCACGGGCGATAACACCAATCCGCACGAACAGAATGGCTACGCGCCGATTGATCTGCGCGAAGATCGCGCGCATTTTGATGCGTTGCGCGGTGCGGGCAATACCCAGGATCTGCGCGGCAAGATTTTGCGTATCATTCCCCAGGAAGATGGCAGCTACAAAATTCCAGAAGACAATTTATTCGCCGACAGCAACGAAGGGCGCCCGGAAATTTATGTGATGGGTACGCGCAACCCGTTTACGGTGCGCTATGACGGTGAGACCGAGACATTGTATTTCGGCGACGTAGGACCGGACGCGAGTCTGCCTTCCGATGCGCAGGGGACCCGTGGTTATGACGAAATCAACCGTGTTACTGAAGCGGGCAATTTCGGCTGGCCACTCATCATCGGCAATAACCAACCTTATATTGATTATGATTTCGCCACACAAAAACCGGGCCGTTTGTTTAACCCTCTGGCGCCCGTTAATAATTCGCCGCGTAATACTGGGCTGAAACAATTACCGCCTGCTCAACCGGCGTTGATCTGGTATCCCTATGCTGCGTCTGAAACCTTTCCTGAAATGGGCAGTGGTGGACGCACCCCTTTGATTGCTGATGTTTATCGCTCCAAAGATTATCCAGCCAGCACGCATCGTTATCCCGAATATTACGATGGCAAACTGTTCATTATGGATTTCATGCGGAACTGGGCGAAAGTGGTCAGTTTTGATGACTTCGGACGTATTCAGAAAATCGAACCCTTCGCACCACAGATTAATTACACCCTGCCAATTGCGGCTCGTTTTTCACCGGACGGCACCCTCTATGTGCTCGAATACGGTACCGCCTGGTTTACCGGCAATCCTGATTCCGGATTATCGCGCATTGAATACGTCGGCGCCGGCAATCGTCCACCGAGTCCGGTAATTACGGTAGAAACCCCACAGGGCGCCGCACCTTTGGCGACGACTGCGTCAGCCTCGCGCAGCAAAGATCTGGACGGTGATGCGATCACATTCAGCTGGACATCGGAACTGCTGGGTAACTCCGCCACGCGTAAATCGCTCGGTGAGGGCGAAATGGTTGCGTTGAATTTCACCGATGCAGGCAGCTATATAGTACGCCTGACCGCGACGGATACTCACGGTAGCAGTGCGACGGTTGAAACACAGGTTGATGTGGGTAATGCACCGGCAGATATCAATATTGTCCTGGATGGCAACAGCTCATTTTACTGGCCGGGAACGCGCGCGCTGGATTACCGCATCGAGATTATGGACAAAGAGGACGGTCAGATCACAGCGAAAGAGGGCGATGCCAGTAACGCGGTAGTGCAACTTAATTTCGGTGGTATGGATGAACAATCTGCGGGGGCGGGACATCAGACTGCCAGCGCCAGTGTGATAGGCAAAGAACTGGTAGAGGCGAATTCCTGCACGGCGTGCCATCAGGTTGATGCGGCGTCTGTTGGTCCATCGTTTAAATCTGTGGCAGAACGTTATCAGGACGACCCCGAAGGCCTGGCATATCTGGTAGAGAAAATCGGTAACGGCGGTGGCGGTGTGTGGGGTGAGACGGCGATGCCGCCGTTCACGCATCTGGATGAAGCAGACCGCACTGCTCTGGCCACCTACGTGTTATCGCACGGTAACACCCAGATAAAAAGTTTGCCGTTAGCAGGCAAGCTGGCGTTGCGCGATCATAAACTGACACAGGAACTGTTCGCCGGCGGTATCCAGATGAGTGGAGAGGAACGGGCGTTGTTCCGGCAGGCCTACACGCTGTCCGTTTCTTACACTGATAAAGGCGGCGATGTAATCGGTCCAATCACTGTCGCTGACACAATACAGCTGGTGGTACCCCGCTTCCTGCTGCCCGATCTGTTTACCAAGGCAACCGTGCCCGATGATTTCAAACTGGATAATTACTACCAGATAGGCACATTAGTGACCACAGCGGGCAGCGACAGCTGGCGTGTGGCGGCTCTTGGTGAGCTGGATTTGCGCAGTGTTAAATCGGCGCAGCTGGGGCGCTGGATAACGAAGAACCCTACGCAATGGGCGTATGAACTACGTATAGATGCACCCGACGGTAAGGTAGTGGCCAGCGGCGTGAGTGGAGATTCAACCATAGACGCCTACGGAAAGGATTCATTAAAATTCAGTGAGGCTGTAGGCAAACATAAAGTCTATCTGGCCGTGCGCGCGGTAAACCCGGCGAATGCTGAACTGCATCTATTTGATATGTCGCTCTTTCAATAACAAAAAATCCCGGCCGAAAGGCCGGGATTTTTTTATGCGCAAGCTTAATGTGTTATTCGGTTAATACTTACGCGCAGCGCCTCAAGATTGGTCGGAAAATAAATCCCAACGGTTTATTGAAAGCTTGCCCAAATCGGGCAGTGATCTGAAGGTCGCTCCATGCTGCGGATCTCGTAATCAATGCCAGCTTCTACGCAACGATCCTGCAGATTATGTGAAGCCAGGATCAAATCAATACGCAGACCGCGGCGTGGATTATCTTCGAAACCACGACTGCGATAATCAAACCAGCTGAATAAACTGTGCTCATCGGGCATCAATTCACGAAAGGTATCTTTCAGTCCCCAGCTCATTAATTGCGCGAGCCATTCACGCTCTTCCGGCAAAAAACTGCATTTTCCTGTACGCAACCAGCGCTTGCGATTTTCCTCACCGATGCCGATGTCGCAATCCTGGTGCGATATGTTCATGTCACCCATCACCAGTATCTGGTCTTCCGGTTTATGCGCGCTGTTAAGGTATGCAAACAGATCGGCATAATATTTCTGTTTAGCGGGGAATTTGAGGGGATGGTCGCGGCTTTCGCCTTGCGGGAAGTAGCCGTTCAGGACAGTGATTTCGCCACCCAGTGGCGAAACAAAAGTGCCACCAATAAAACGGCGCTGAGCATCTTCGTCATCCTCCGGAAATCCTTTGATAACGCTCAGGAATGGGTGCTTCGATAACAGCGCAACTCCGTAGTGGGTTTTCTGGCCATGAAATGCCACGTGATAACCCAGCGCTTCAACATCAGCCAGAGGGAAATCAGGATCATTAACTTTGGTTTCCTGTAAACCGATAAAGTCGGGTGAGTATTTATCGACGATGGCTTTGAGTTGATGTGGGCGTGAACGAATACTGTTGATATTAAAAGATACGACTTTCATAGCAGCTAAAAAATTAATCAGAGGTTAAAAAAATAAAACCCGGATATCGCTATCCGGGTTCACGTAGATATGTTTATTTTAATTAAAAATTGGCGAGTCGGGTTTTCTCATTCTTCTGCAGTTCAAGAATGAAATCCGCGAGTACCTGACCTGCTTCGTTGAGAAAAGGGTCATTTGCCGGATCAATCTTGCCTGGTTCCGCAGTGGTAATTTCTTCTCCGTCTTCATCAAGGGTGGCATCGGCATCCTTAATTTCCGCATAAGTTTTGTAAGGTTCCATACCCTTGGCTTTGCGACGCCGGTTCTCCATCTCCAGAATTCGCTGCTCCATCTGCTTTTGTTCCTGTTCACGAGTCGCTTTGCGCAAAGACACTTCTTTTTTCGCGTTATTTTCCTCTGCTACTGCTTTCTGCGCACGCAGGAAGATAAAGTCAGGATCGGTGTTGATGCGCGCTTCATGACGCTTGTTGATGGCCGGCAAAAGAGCGGGGATATCAAAATATTTCTCGTGCTTCACCGCGTGAATTCGATCCCAGGGCAACGCATTGTCGTAGCTACTCTCGCCCACTTCCTCCATGTCGATCAAGGTGGGCAATTCAATATCGGGCACAACGCCGCGGTGTTGAGTGCTGTCACCTGAGATGCGGTAGAACTTTGATTCCGTAATTTTGAGATCGCCATGCTTCAGTGGAAGCAGAGACTGAACCGTCCCCTTGCCGAACGACTGGGTGCCAATGATGATGCCACGGTTGTAATCCTGAATCGCACCGGCAAAAATTTCTGAGGCGGAAGCGCTGAGGCGATCCACCAGGATGACAACTGGCCCGCGATAAACCGCAGGGGAATAAGAACGGTAGCTGCGCGAAATGACCTCATTGCTTTGACGAATCTGCACAACCGGACCCGGATCAACAAAAAGATCGGTAAGGGCGGCCGCTTCCTGTAAAGAACCACCACCGTTCTCGCGCAGATCGATAATCACGCCGTCAACATTTGCTTCGCTGAGTTCGCCCAATAGGTTAAACACATCGCGGGTCGTGCTTTTGTAGTTTGGATCGCGATTACGATAGGCTTCGAAATCCATGTAGAACGTTGGAATGTTAATCACACCGACTTTAAAAATATGCTCGCCTTCGCCAACGTTAAAAATATGCTTCTTCGCGGCCTGTTCTTCTAACTTAACTTTTTCGCGCTTGATGCTGATAACTTTACTGTTGCCAGGGCTGGCTTTGGCCGGTAACACTTCCAGGCGCACAATGGTGTCTTTCTTGCCGCGAATTAAATCAACCACCTCATCCAGACGCCAGCCAACGACGTCAACCATTTCACCTGTGGTGCCTTGGCCGATGGCAATAATTCGATCAGCGGGTTTCAATTCACCTTGCTTGGCTGCAGGCCCTGCAGGCACCAGACGCATGACTTTGGTGTATTCATCTTCGCTTTGCAGTACTGCACCAATGCCTTCCAGTGAAAGTGCCATATTGATGTTGAAATTTTCCGCATTGCGTGGAGAAAGATAATTGGTATGGGGATCGTAAAGCATAGTCAGTGAGTTCATCATTACACTGAATACTTCTTCAGAGTCCTGTTGCTTCACGCGGCGTAATTGATTTTTAAAACGCTTTTCCAGCGTGGTCTTGCTTTCTTCAATGGTTTTGCCGGTAAGCATGAGATTGAGCAGATTAAACTTGATGCGCTTTTGCCACAAAGCATCCGCTTCTTTTTGATTAGCTGGCCATTGGGCATTTTCCCAATCGGTGGAAATCGATTCTTCTACATCAAAATTATATTTAGCGGTTTCGTCGGTCAGTTGCGCGAGAATGGCCTCGAGGCGTTTTTCTACCCGCTCGTTATAACGATTGAATATAGCGAAGCCCTGGGAGAGGTCACCTTTCTTCAAATAATCATCAAACTTTTTGCGATGCTTTTTAAACTCATCGATATCTGCTTGCAGGAAATAATTTTTGGCCGGATCGAGCGCTTTTAAATAGTCATCAAGAAACCGCGCAGAAAGATCGTCATTCAATGTCTGATTGCGATAATGTTTCTTTTCCAATTGAGTGACAACTTCGACGGCAGCTTTTTCCTGCTCAGGAGTTTGCTTCAGTGCCGGCAAGGCTAAAGCATTTACGCCACAAGTTGCTAAAAACAGAATTAACAGGAAAGGCTTAACACAATTTCTTGAAAAAGCGGTGTACATAGACAGGATCTCATGGTTGGGCATGCCGGGTAGCGCCGGTGAATATTCACCCAGGCTGTATCCCACAATACAATCATTCACTTTTTTATCAGGCGCGTTCCCGACAGCAAAATGCCGCGCAAAGCGGTCCTTACTATAGCTCAGTTGGCGCGACACAGGCCAGTAATACCCAGAGCTGGCTGATATTTACACAGCCGATTTGCTCACATTTTCGGCCACTGATCGTGACTGGCTTCTTACCGCGATGAGGCGCTGGGTTTCCTGTGAAGTGATGATCAACTTGGCCAATAGACCGCCACGAATTTCATAAATTCACTGCCGGGGACTGCCCACCAGCATTTAGCCCGCCTTACCGGTGCTGGACGCTGCGGATTTCACGCGTAGATGCGGGCTGTGTTGCAGCATGGAGAAATAGCTGTCCACCATAGTCTCAGCTGTATTTTCCAGATCAAAACTGCCGGGCAGGAACAGCCAGTGGCTGATCAGTCCCATAACGAGACCGAGCTTAGCGACAGCCGCTTGCTGGACATCAAGATTTTCCGGTAACTGCTTGAGCGCTATCGCTTTTTTTAAACACTGTTCGGTGTGTTGCAGGTAATCAACGCAGGCGGCCTGGCGACGCAGTTCAAGCTGTTTGGTCTCATCATTGAGTTCACACTTATGCAGCAGAATAGTCAGAACCCGCCGCCGTCGCGGATTGCGTGCACTCTCTTTGAGTACCTGCACAAAAAAATCGCGCAGTTTGCCAAGGGGATCGGTTTCGTTCGGATCACTGCAGGCTTCGGATAGGCTTTCCAATGGCAAGCGGATCCGATCTGCCATGGCTTCAAACAAGTCACTCTTGTTCTTGAAGTGCCAGTAAATAGCTCCACGGGTCATCTTAGCGGCTTCGGCTATGTCCGCCAGGCTGGTTTGCGAGAAGCCCTTTTCAAAAAACACCTTTTCCGCTGCATCCAGGAGGTGGCTGCGGGTTTCCAGTGCATTTTCTTTGGTTCTGCGTGCCATAACGGATTGCCCCTTTCAATTAAACATTCACCGTTGAATGTATATAGGGTGTGATTTGTACAGAGATATGGCGGCGTGTCAAGGCGCCTTTTTCGGTATCGGACGCTAGCGTTAATTTTTGCAAAGAATGAAGTGTTGAAGCGTCAAATTTTGATTTTTTGTTTGCAACTGAATGATCATTCAGTTTTAATGCGCGACATACACAACTGTATGTTTCCCCGCGTTTATATCCCCACTTATCTCACGGATCATGTTTGGAGAGGTTCACCATGTTGTTACGCAGCAGAAACCTGATGCTTTTGGCTTTAGGAATTCTAAGTTTGTTTTTGTCCGCTTGTGGTTCGAAAGAATCTGCGGGTGGTGCCGGAGCCGGGCAGGGACCCATTGAGGTAGGTGTGGTTACGATTGCCGAAACCGATGCACCGCTTACGGCTGAATTGCCGGGCCGCACGACGGCGTTCCGTCGCGCCGAGGTTCGCCCACAGGTAACGGGCATTATCCAGAAGCGCTTGTTCGAAGAAGGGGCGGAGATTAAAGCCGGCACACAGCTTTATCAGATCGACGAAGCAACCTATCGGGCTGCCCATGCCACGGCTAAAGCCGAGCTGGCTCGCGCCGAAGCCAATTTGCTCGCCGCCCAAGCCCGTGAAAAGCGTTACAAAGAACTGGTTTCGGCCAAAGCTATCAGTCAGCAGGATTACGATGACGCATTGGCCAATCTCGGCCAGGCTCGCGCGAGCGTGGCTGCGGGTAAAGCCGCCGTGGAAACTGCCGCAATTAACCTGCGCTACACCAAAGTGATGGCCCCCATCAGCGGCGTAATTGGTAAGTCTTCGGTCACTGAAGGTGCTCTGGTTACTGCAGGGCAAGCTGAGGTGCTGGCAACTATCCAGCAACTTGATCCCATCTACGTTGATGTTTCTCAATCTGTTGACCAACTGTTGGCACTGCGTCGCCAGATGATTAAAGGTAACGTGGCCAGCGTTGAAGAAGCCAAAGTCCGCCTCGTTCTCGAGAATGGCTCGGTGTACGAGCATGAAGGTGTGTTGCAGTTCTCTGAGGTCGGCGTTAACGAGACTACCGGTACCGTTACGCTGCGCGCGCTGTTCCCCAATCCTGACCGTTTGTTGTTGCCCGGTATGTTTGTCCGGACCGAGTTGCAGGAAGGTCTGCGTACCAACGCTATTCTTGTTTCGCAGCGCGGCGTAACGCGTGACCGCTCTGGTAAGGCCACTGCGCTTGTCGTGGGCAAAGACGGTACCGTTGAATTGCGTCAGATCGTAACCAGCCGCACCCTGGGTGACCAATGGCTGGTGGAAGACGGTTTGGCTGTGGGTGACCAAGTGATTGTAGAAGGTGTACAGAAAGTGCGCCCCGGTGCGCCGGTGAAGGCGGTTCCAGCACAGATCGCTACCAATAACACCGAGGAGTAATGTTGTATGGCGAAGTTCTTTATTGATCGCCCGGTCTTTGCCTGGGTTATCTCGATCATCATCATGCTGGCCGGTGCGCTGTCGATTGCGAAGCTGCCCGTTGCCCAGTATCCCGATATTGCACCGCCGTCGGTCAGTATTCGTGCCTCCTATCCCGGTGCGTCCGCGCAGACTGTTCAGGATACGGTGATTCAGATTATTGAGCAGGGACTCACCGGGATCGATAACGTGCAGTACATGTCATCGACCAGTGAATCCAGTGGTACCGGTGAAGTTACCGTTACATTTTTAGCCGGTACCGATCCGGATATTGCGCAGGTACAGGTACAAAACAAATTGCAGACGGTCATGCCGCTGCTGCCGCAAGAAGTGCAGCAACAGGGCGTGCGCGTAACCAAATCTTCCGCCGGCTTTCTGATGGTTGTGGGCTTTGTGTCAGCCGACAACAGCATGGATAAGTACGACATTGCGGACTATGTTGCCGCCAACGTACAGGACCAGTTGAGCCGGGTTAACGGGGTAGGGCAGATAACGCTGTTTGGTTCGCAATATGCGATGCGTATCTGGCTGGACGCTAATAAATTAGCCACTTACGGTTTCGTCACCAGCGATATCACCGGTGCAATCCAGGCACAGAACGCGCAGATTGCTGCAGGTGAACTGGGTGGTGCTCCGGCAATTCCGGGTCAGCAGATCAACTCCAGTATTGTCGTCCAGACCCGGCTTTCGACCCCGGAAGAGTTCGGCAACATCCTATTGCGCGTCAACCAGGATGGTTCGCAAATTCGTTTGAAAGATGTGGCGCGGGTTGAGCTGGGTGGTGAGAACTACTCGTTTGAGACTGAGTACAACAACCGGCCGGCCGCAGGTATGGCGGTCACCCTTGCTTCCGGTGCTAACGCGCTGGATACCGCCACCGCGGTGCGTGCACGTATTAACGAGCTGTCAAACTTTTTTCCGCCTAACCTGGAAATTGTTTATCCCTACGATACAACGCCGTTCGTGAAGCTTTCGATCAATGCGGTAGTGAAGACGCTGATTGAAGCGATCATTCTCGTCTTCCTGGTTATGTATCTCTTCCTGCAGAACTTCCGTGCCACGCTCATCCCTACCATCGCGGTGCCGGTGGTATTGCTGGGAACCTTTGCGGTGCTGGCTGCGTTTGGCTTTTCAATCAACACGCTTACCATGTTCGCGATGGTTCTGGCTATCGGGTTGCTGGTGGATGATGCGATTGTGGTAGTAGAGAACGTAGAACGGGTGATGGCCGAAGAAGGACTGTCGCCACGCGAGGCGACGCGGAAGTCCATGGGTCAGATTACCGGGGCGCTGATTGGTATTGCACTGGTGCTTTCAGCCGTATTCGTACCTATGGCCTTTTTTGGTGGCTCAACCGGGGTTATCTATCGCCAGTTCTCTATCACGATTGTGTCCGCGATGGCGCTGTCGGTGGTGGTGGCCCTGACGTTAACGCCAGCGTTGTGTGCGTCCATGTTGAAGCCGGTCAGTCACGGACATTATGAGAAGCGTGGCTTCTTCGGCTGGTTTAACCGTAACTTCAACCGCGCCACCGGAAAATATCAGTCTGGCGTGAGCAACATGATCAACAGAACCGGACGCTACATGCTTATTTATGGTGTGATCGTGCTGGTCCTGGCCTTTTTGTTCACCCGCCTGCCGACCTCGTTTCTGCCTGACGAAGATCAGGGGATTATGTTCACCCAAATGACCCTGCCCACTGGCGCAACGAAAGAGCGCTCGATCAGTGTGATGGATCAGGTAGAAAAATATTATCTTGAGAATGAGCAGGATACCGTGCGCTCAGTGTTCTCCGTTATCGGCTTCAGTTTCAGTGGTCGCGGCCAGAACAACGGTATTGCGTTTGTCGGCTTGAAAGACTGGGATGAGCGCGAGGACGACGGGCAGGATGTGCAGAGCATCGCCGGTCGCGCCATGGGTGCCTTTTCGCAAATGAAAGACGCGATGGTCTTTGCGTTCGTGCCTCCGGCAATTACGCAGCTGGGCACCTCATCAGGATTCAACCTGCAGCTTCAGGATCTTGGCGGTCTGGGGCACGACACCCTGATGAATGCGCGTAATCAATTTCTCGGCCTGGCGGCACAGGATTCCCGTCTGGTCGGGGTGCGTCCTAACGGCCAGGAAGATAACCCGCAGTACAAGCTGGATGTGAATCAGGAAAAAGCGGCGGCATTAGGGGTTTCCGTCGCCGACGTGAATAACATTTTTACCACTGCCTGGGCATCAAGTTACGTCAACGACTTTATTGATAAAGGTCGCGTCAAGCGCGTGTACGTGCAGGGCGATGCGCAGTTCCGCATGGTACCGGAGGATGTAAGCCACTGGTACGTGCGCAATAACCAGGGTGAAATGGTGCCGTTTTCTGCCTTTACCTCCGGCCGGTGGATTTATGGTTCACCGCGACTCGAGCGTTACAACGGCGTACCGTCGCTGAATATCATCGGGCAGGGCGCACCCGGTGTAAGTTCCGGTGATGCCATGCTGGCGGTAGAAGAGATCATGGCGCAATTGCCGGCAGGTATCGGTTACCAGTGGACCGGTATGTCATTGCAGGAACGCGAATCAGGCAACCAGGCTCCGTTACTTTATGCCTTGTCGATTCTCGTTGTGTTCCTCTGCCTGGCAGCGCTTTATGAAAGCTGGTCAGTACCGTTTGCGGTGATGCTGGTCGTGCCGCTCGGTATTATCGGTGCGGTGTTATTCGCCATGATGCGTGGCCTGTCCAATGATGTTTACTTCCAGGTAGGTCTGCTGACGACGATCGGACTTGCATCGAAAAACGCGATTCTGATTGTGGAGTTTGCCAAGTCGCTTTACGAAGAGGGCATGGATTTGATCAAGGCCACCATGGAAGCGGTACGGATGCGTCTACGTCCAATCATCATGACCTCCCTGGCGTTTATGCTTGGCGTAACACCGCTGGTAATCAGCACCGGGGCGGGTTCCGGCAGTCAGAACGCGATCGGCACCGGTGTGTTCGGCGGTATGTTATCCGGCACCATTCTGGCGATCTTCTTTGTGCCGGTATTTTTTGTTGTGGTGTTTCGTTTATCTCATCGCTGGACGGGCAAGGCCGATGCTGCGCCAGCAGCAGATAAAGATTCCGGAGCGCAGGTATGATCAAAGGTGTTTTAAAAACTGTGGTATGCGCGAGCAGTTTACTCGCGCTGGCCGCCTGTACGATGGCGCCGCACTATGAGCGTCCCGTCGCACCGGTAGTAATAGACGAAGCAGGGCAATCGGAAATTTACGCCGCTGATATTGGCTGGCGGGATTTCTATCGCGATCAGCAGCTGCAAACCCTGATAGAACAGGCGCTGGAAAATAATCGCGACCTGCGGGTAGCGGCGTTAACGGTTGAGCAGGTACGTGCGCAATATCGCATTCAACGCGCGCAACTTCTGCCGGCACTTAACGTTTCCGGTAGCGGTACGCGGCAACGTGTCCCGGAAGTATTGTCGGAGACCGGTGAAAGTTATATTGCTGAACAGTTTTCTGCGGGAGTAGGTATTTCTGCTTATGAGCTGGATTTGTTCGGGCGTGTGCAGAGTTTAAGAAACGCTGCGCTTGAGCGTTATCTCGCTACCGATCAAGCACGCAAAAGTACGCAGTTAAGCCTGGTAGCCGAAGTGGCCGATGCTTACTTCACCTGGGTTGCCAATACGGAGCTCTTGTCGCTGACGGACAGTACCTTAAAGGCCCGTCAGGATTCATACGATATGGTCAAGCGCCGTTACGATTCAGGTTTGGCTTCTGAGCTGGACTTAAGTCAGGCAGCTACCGCCCTGCATACTGCGCGGGTAGATGCTGCACTTTATCAGCGTCAATTGGCCATAAGTTTTACCGCGCTGGAAGTTTTAGTGGGTAAATCGTTGAACGCGGATGAACTGCAGGCGGTTTGGAACGGTGAATCCATGCTTGCGGATTTGCCCGCGACAGTGACTTCAGATGTGTTGTTGCAACGTCCCGATATCCTGCAGGCCGAATACAATCTCCGGGCAGCTAATGCAAACATCGGTGCGGCGCGCGCTGCGTTTTTCCCACGTATTTCACTCACGGGTAGTTACGGTAATGCCAGCGCGGACCTGGATAATCTGTTCGACAGTGGAACGCGTGCCTGGAGTTTTTCGCCACAGGTTACGCTGCCGATTTTTACCTGGGGTGCTAATGCCGCAAGTTTGGATGTCGCCAACTTACAGAAAGATATGAATATTGCCGTTTACGAAAAAACGATTCAAACGGCTTTCAAGGAAGTGCGCGATAGTCTTCTGTCTCAGTCAACGCTGGATGCCCAACTGAAAGCACAGCAAGACCTGGTGACGGCGGCGGCGCGCAGCTTTGAGCTGGCGCAGTTGCGTTACGAGCGCGGTGTGGATTCTTATCTTGAAGTGCTGGACTCTCAGCGTAACCTCAATATCGCTCAGCAGACGTTGATCAACATGCGCCTGGCGAAGTCGCGTAATCAATTGACGCTGTATAAAGCTCTGGGCGGTGGATTACTTGAAGATTCGGCGGATGAGCGGGTTAGTCAGGTAAGCTTTATCCCCTGAATCTTTCTTGATACGTTTTTTGCAGTCGGATCAGTACAATCTGATCCGGCTGTTTTTTTGAATGGATCACGATCGATTTCGTCACTGAAACAGCCGCCCCCGACGGTCACGACAAACCTTCCTGTTCGGCAGTTTCTATTCCTGTAATGCAAACCGAATCAAATACAGGAGCTCAATCAATACTCATAAGAAGATGAATTCCATCGAGTACCGGCACCGGGTTGTCTATGAATAAACGTGAAGCTATTTTACAAGCTGCTTTATATCTTCTGGCCCATAAAGGGTTTCATGGCTTTTCCGTTAAACAGGTAGCTGATATGGCGGGCGTGGCCGCTGGAACGGTTTACCTTTACTTTAACGATAAGGAAGATCTTATTCTGCAGTTGGATGCGCAGATCATGGAGCGCACCGCGCAACATCTTTTTGCGGATCATGATCCTCATCAGCCGTTGTTTGACCAATTTCGCCAGCTATGCATGAGCTTCTGGCTCTTTTTCAAACATAATCCTGAGATATTGCTAAGCAAAAATCAGTTTGACCATTTGCCTCCCGATATACTGCTTAACCGCTACGCTGATGCCAAAACAGTCTTTTATCCGTTGGTCGCTTTTTTTGAAAGCGGGCGTGCCAGCGGAGTGATGAAAAACTTGCCTAATGAAGTTTTGTTTCCTCTCGCGTTTGAACATTTTCTCGCTTTGGCGCGCAACGATATGATTGGTCTGGTTGAAGTTGATGATGCAATGCTTGAAAACGTTGTTCTTGCCAGTTGGGACGCTATTACAGCGGCATAATCTGAAACGCACAGCCCCGCAAGAAGAGAGGTTAGTTGGTATCAGCTTGGGCCTGTGCCGCGTTTTCCGGGGTTTTGGCTTTCTCCTTGGCCAAAAATGTCTGGTATGGGTGCCGTCACTTTTATATACTCCCGCCACTCATTTCTCAGCTTCCTGCAAAAGGAAGGTTTCTCAGCAGTAGTTAACACAAGTGGCCTTTGGTAGGGGTCACCACTGGAAAGGATGAATCATGCCTGTTATTACACTCCCCGATGGCTCCAAGCGTCAATTTGATAAACCTGTTTCTGTCTACGATGTCGCCGCCGATATCGGCCCCGGTCTGGCCAAAGCCACCATTGCCGGTCGTGTGAATGGTGAGCGAGTCGATGCTCATGATGTGATTACTGAGGACGCGGAGCTGGTCATCTTCACCGCCAAAGATGCGGACGGTCTGGAGATCATTCGCCACTCCTGCGCCCACTTGCTGGGTCATGCCATCAAACAAATGTGGCCTGATGTCAAAATGGCCATCGGCCCGACCATCGAAAACGGCTTCTATTACGATGTTGATCTGGATCATATGCTGACGGATGAAGACATCGCTGCGCTGGAGCAGCGCATGATAGAACTGGCCAAAACTGAATACGATGTTGTAAAGAAAAATGTTTCCTGGCAGGAGGCTTACGACACATTTGCCACTCGCGGCGAGTCGTACAAGCTTGAAATTCTGGAGCGCGATGTCCCGCGCGACGCAACCCCCGGCCTTTATCATCACGAAGAATATGTTGATATGTGTCGTGGGCCGCATGTGCCGAACATGCGTTTTTGCGCGCACTTTAAGCTGATGCGTGTCTCCGGCGCCTATTGGCGCGGCGACTCAAACAACAAGATGCTGCAGCGGATCTACGGCACAGCCTTCGCAGATAAAAAGCAATTGGCGGCACATTTGCAGATGCTGGAAGAGGCGGTGAAGCGTGATCATCGCAAATTAGGCAAAAAATTTGATTTCTTCCATCTGCAGGAAGAAGCGCCGGGTATGGTGTTCTGGCATCC
>CAYUVQ010000013.1:0-47517 GCA_964448175.1 uncultured Cellvibrionaceae bacterium
AAAAAGTGGGACCTGCTCTTCATCAACCGCTAGATCCAACACTTGGCCGAATACACATATATTGAAGTTCCACCTCAAGAGATAGTTCGACTTTCAGTAATACCGGTACGATTTTCCGCAGGTTGTTGCGTGCGGTTTTAGTGGATGCTAGTTTTTCTTGGCATTGTTCAATAGTACAAAAGTTGGATTTGTTAACAATATGCTGGAGATAATTAGATGAATTTATGTGAGCAAAAAACTCGGTCGTGTTCTCGTACCTCTTCCCTCGTTTATAGTGTTCTCGGGGCCTTCGCTCTCAGTGTCTTTGCAGGAGCCGCTGGCGCACAAACCAAAGTTGTAGGTTATATTCCCTCATACAAAAATATGTCTACTGTGATCGATAACACAGATCTCAGTAAAGTGACTCATCTCAATATTTCGTTCCTGAATCCTAACGCCAGCGGAGTAGTCTCAACGGGTGGTAATCCGGTGTGTATGCCGGGAGCGTTCGGCGGAAACGCGGCGGGTTCCGAGTTAAGTTATGTAGTGCAGAAAGCACATCAGGCCGGGGTAAAAGTATTAGTTTCTGTAGCCGGTGGTGTGATTCCAGATTGCTCCGGCAATTGGAGAACATTGTTGCAGCCGGCGAACCGAACCACGCTGGTTAACAACCTGTTGCAGTTTGCGAATGATTTCAATCTGGATGGTCTGGATATTGATATCGAAGGTGTGTTGCTCACTGAGATTGATGAGGATGGTAATTACACCCCGTTTATCGAGGCGCTTCGAAATGGTTTGCCGTCAGGCAAGTTGTTGACGTCAGCAACGGCGTCATACATTGGCGGAATGGTGCCCGTGTCATCCTTGCCTTACTTTGATTTCGTCAACATTATGTCTTATGACGCTATTGGTCCGAGTTGGGGGCCAGCGGGTATTGAGCATTCGACTTACGATCAAGCCCTTGCGCATATCGAACTATGGAAAGAGCGCGGGTTGACCAAAGACAAACTGGTATTGGGCGTGCCTTTTTATGGTTATGGCTTCGGTACTTATAATTCTGATTACAGTTTTGCGCAGATCGTAAATCAGTTCGGTGCGGCCGCAGCGCAAAATGATGTGGTCGGTACGGTGTGTAATGGGTGTAGTTACATCACCTATAACGGACTGCCGACAATTCGCAGTAAAACCCGTCTGGCGCTTCAGGAAGGTGCGGGGGTCATGATCTGGGAGTTGTCTCAGGATGCGGCAGGGACAAACAGTTTACTTTCGGCTATTCATAATGAAATTACTCAGGGCGGTGGTTCTTCTTCCAGCTCATCAAGTTCATCAGGCAACGTACAGCAATGCAATTGGTGGGGGTTGATTTACCCTATTTGTACCCACATCGCCAGCGGTTGGGGTTGGCAAAATAATGCGGATTGCGTGGGCCTCGATACTTGTGCAACACTTGCTCCGCCTTATGGTGTGATGGGCAGTTCATCAAGTTCCAGTTCTTCGGCATTCAGTCAGCTTATTCAGGCAGAATCTTATTCGAACATGAGTGGTGTTCAACTGGAGCCGACGACTGATATTGATGGTGGTCAGAACGTGGGGTGGATCGATGCCAATGATTGGCTGGCTTATACCAACGTGAGTATTCCATCCGCCGGTAGGTATCGGGTGGAATATCGGGTAGCCAGCCCGAGTGGATCTTTGCTGTCATTGGATTTGAATGCTGGCCAGACCCAATTGGGGCAGGTAGCAATTCCGGCTACAGGTGGATGGCAGAATTGGACCACTGTCGCACATAGCGTACAACTCTCCGCTGGCACTTTCAGTGTTGGAATCTATGCGCAGCAGGGTGGTTGGAATCTGAACTGGTTCCGCATCACCGAACTGTAGCGGCTGACGAGCTTCCTGCTGGTCATTGGAATTGCATATTTCATTAAGCATCCTTTTGCTCGATCTTGCAGATCGAGCTTTTTTATTTATAGCGGTGTGATTTCACCTTTCTGCCCAAGAAGATTAAAATGGCTGCGCCTTTTTGTTGCAGGATTATTCACATGCATTTGCCCACCGGTATTTATCGTCATTACAAAGGTAAGGAATACCAGGTTTTTCAAGTTGCAACCCACAGCGAAACGCTGGAAAAATTTGTGGTTTATCGCTGCCTGTACGGAGACTATTCCTGGTGGGTTCGCCCGTTGAGCATGTTCACCGAAACAGTAACTATCGCTGGCGAAACCGTGCCGCGCTTCCAATTAATCAAGCCGCTTGAAAGCGAAGTGGATTTGCCAGTTCAGGACGCCAAGTGACAACCATCGAACCCGAACAAGCGGAGCGCGACGAATTCTGGATGCGCTATGCCATGAGTCTCGCCACAAAAGGTGAGGCGCGCGGCGAAGTGCCGGTCGGTGCGGTGGTCGTAAAAGATAATCAGATAATCGGTGAAGGCTGGAACCAACCGATCAGCAGTCATGACCCTACGGCCCACGCCGAGGTCATTGCCATTCGTATGGCTGCACAGGCGCTTAATAATTATCGTCTGCCGGGATGCACACTCTATGTCACGCTGGAGCCTTGCACGATGTGCGTTGGTGCGTTGGTGCATGCCCGCATCGAGCGCGTGATATATGGCACGACAGAGCCAAAAGCCGGCGCGGTAAAAAGCCAGTCGCGTTTGTTGGACAGCCCCTGGTTTAATCATCGCGTGAGTTATCAGGGCGCCGTGCTTGCTAATGAGTGCCAGCATCAATTGAGTTGTTTTTTTCAGCAGCGGCGTCTGCAGTTAAAGGAACAGCGGCAAAAAAATAAAGCGATGGTTGATGATGAGGATCAGGAAGCTTAATTAGTGGAGCTTCCAAAGGGATATTAAAAAAGGCGTGGAAGTTGAAGGAAGGTAACGAAAGCCGCTTGAGACCTTCGTTACCTCAGCAGCATTAAATAGCTTTCGCCTGTTCCACTGCATTACCAATATAGTTTGCCGGCGTCATTTCACGTATCGCCTGCTTAGCCTCTTCAGGAATATTCAAGGTTTCCACAAAATTGGCCAGCACTTCGCGAGTGATTGCCTGCCCACGGGTCAGTGCTTTTAATTTCTCGTACGGTTCTTCAACATTGTAACGACGCATAATGGTCTGAATCGGCTCGGCGAGTACTTCCCAGCTGTTATTCAGATCTTCGGCGAGCCGTGCACGGTTGATTTCCAGTTTGCCGATACCTTTCAAGGTAGAGCCATACGCAATCATTCCATAACCAAAACCTACACCCATATTACGTAACACAGTGGAGTCGGTGAGGTCACGCTGCCAGCGGGAGATCGGCAATTTTTGCGCAAGGTGCGTAAAGATGGCATTAGCGATACCGAGATTACCTTCGGAGTTTTCAAAATCAATTGGATTCACTTTGTGGGGCATCGTAGAAGAGCCTACTTCACCTGCAACCGTTTTCTGCTTGAAGTAGCCAAGGGAAATATAGCCCCAGATGTCGCGATCAAAATCGATGAGGATAGTATTGAAGCGCACAATGCCATCGAACAGTTCAGCGATGTAATCATGAGGTTCAATCTGTGTGGTGTAGGGGTTCCAGGTCAATCCGAGGCTTTCTACAAATTGCTTGGCATTCGCTTGCCAATCAACATCTGGGTAGGCCGATAAATGCGCGTTGTAATTACCAACCGCGCCGTTGATCTTACCGAGCAACTCGACTTGCTCGATCTGGGCCAGCTGGCGACGTAAACGTGCGGCAACGTTAGCCATCTCCTTGCCCACGGTCGTGGGAGATGCCGTCTGACCGTGGGTGCGGGAAAGCATTGGGTCTGCCGCATAGTCATGTGCAAGTTTGACGATCGCATCAATGATTGCCTGGGCATCTTTAACAAATACTTCGCGGCCGGCTTTTAACATCAACGCGTGCGACAGGTTATTGATGTCTTCACTGGTACACGCAAAGTGCACAAATTCCAGCACCGCTTCCAGCTCTTTATTTCCTGCAAACTGTTTCTTCAAAAAATATTCAACCGCTTTAACGTCGTGGTTGGTGGTGCGTTCGATGTCTTTGATGCTCTGAGCCTGCGCCTCATCAAAGTTCGCAACGATCGCATCCAGCTGCGCGTTAGTCGCTTCGCTGAAAGCAGGAACTTCCGGAATACCAGCGTGGCGACTCAGCTGTTGCAGCCAGCGCACTTCCACCTCAACCCGGCAGCGGATCAATCCGAACTCACTGAAGATGCCGCGCAGCGCAATGGTTTTACTGCCATAGCGGCCGTCGACAGGGGATACAGCGTTGAGAGGTGAGAGGGTGGTAAATGCGGTTTCCATGGGCGGAGGTCTCTTTCAGCAATCTGGTTAAAAGGTCGCCATGATACCCAAAAAGCGGGTTTGTTTCAGAGGTTTGTGCCCCTGTCGTGGCGAGATCTGGCAGGCCATCGGTGATGGCTGCGAGTTAATGAAGCGGGATTGAACGCAGCAGGTTATCGGCTGCCTCGGCAATTTTTTTACGATGCATCAGGAGCTGCCAGCGGTTGCCCCCGAGCTGTCGCCAAAGGGTCGCTGAGCGGATGCCTGCCAGCAACAGGGCGCGTACCTGATGGGCGATACGTTGCTGTTGCAGATAGTTGTAATCACCGGTTACCTGGATGCGAAAACGGAAGGTACTGATGGTCTCGGTATAAAGTCCGCCGATATTGGCAATCACGTTCTCATGAGTCGTGGAAAAGTGTTCAGCCTGCTGCGCCGCCTGTTTCAGCCGGCTACCGATAACCCCGAGCATATCCTTGCGCCCGCTGAGTTTTTTCTGCAGATGCAAGATCCCCAGACTGTAGCGCAGGGCGTCCGCATGCTGCTGGCGCTGTTGACCAATGCTCGTCTGTTGCAGAACATCACGCAGGACCGTCAAGCCAAAGTGCAGGTTGGTGATATCGCCGCCGTACACGGCAAGGGTGTCGGCAGGATTAAGTTCAAGCAGGCTTTCGATGCTGCATTTGTAACTGTCGGTCGGGACGTAACCTGTTTTGGCCAGTTGCTCGACGAGTCCCGTCGCCTGAAATAGTCCGGCGAGGGCGATGCTGAGGTCATTCCAATTCTTACTCACGAAAGATAATTCCACTCACAAAGGATAAATTCACGCGCATCACAACCAAGGCCAGCGGGCCTAAGTAAAGGAGAAAGCAGAGCATCGTGACGATGCTAGAGATCACGTTAAACGTTGTCGGTGGCTTCAATAACAGCGCCACCCAGACACACATCGTCTAAATAAAAAACGGCCGATTGCCCTGGGGTAATTGCACGTTGCGCCTCATCAAACACGACTGTTAGTTTTCCGTCCGGCTCCACCGTAACACTGCAGTCCTGGTCGGCCTGACGATAACGCACCTTGGCGGTGCAGCGGAATTGATGTGAGGGCGGTGCCCCGTTAATCCAATGGGCCTGCTGCGCAATCAGACGATTATTGAATAACAGCGGATGATCTGTGCCTTGGGCAACAATCAGGACATTGCGCACCAGGTCTTTGCTCACTACGAACCAGGGTGCTTCGCTTGCGCCTTTCACGCCGCCGATACCCAGGCCCTGCCGCTGACCAATGGTGTGATACAT
Organism: uncultured Cellvibrionaceae bacterium; assembly: GCA_964448175.1. Taxonomy (GTDB): domain Bacteria; phylum Pseudomonadota; class Gammaproteobacteria; order Pseudomonadales; family Cellvibrionaceae; genus Cellvibrio. Next base: position 5,553 of record CAYUVQ010000013.1, read on the forward strand.
CAGGCCGCTGTGTTCGCCGATGACCAGTCCGTCCGATGTTTCAATGGCACCCGGCTGAGCGGGTAAATATTGCTGGAGAAAGTCCTTGAAGCGGCGTTCGCCAATAAAACAAATGCCGGTGCTGTCTTTCTTGTCATGGGTAACTAATCCGTATTGCTCGGCGATACGACGAACTTCCGGTTTCTCCAGTTCACCTACAGGAAACAGCGAGCGTGCAAACTCCGCTTCGCCTACGGCGTGGAGGAAATAGCTCTGGTCTTTGTTCGGGTCCAGCCCCTTCAACAAGTAGGTGCGGCCGTCACGATCCGCACGGCGGGTATAGTGACCGGTCGCGATCAATTCACCGCCGAGCATTTGCGCATACTCAAGGAAGACCTTGAACTTGATCTCCCGGTTACACAGGATGTCGGGGTTGGGTGTGCGCCCCGCTTTATATTCCTCCAGGAAATGCTCAAACACGTTGTCCCAGTATTCCGCCGCGAAATTGGCGGTATGCAGAGTGATACCCAGTTTTTCGCACACCCGCTGTGCATCGGCCAGGTCGGCTTTAGCGGTGCAGTATTCCGTACCGTCGTCTTCATCCCAGTTTTTCATGAATAACCCTTCTACCCGATAGCCCTGTTGCTGTAACAGCAGCGCAGAAACGGAGGAGTCCACACCGCCGGACATGCCGACAATGACCAAAGGTTTGGAGGGAGAAGTTGAAATAGACATAATTCACTACTGAAGGGAGTTAAATCGGTCGCGCATTTTACCCCGGCAGGGGCCTGCTGGCACGGATTATTCGACCCGGTTATCCGACGACGGTCATGGGGAAACGCCGACCGGAGCGATATTCATCAATGATCTGCAGGGTCATGGGACTACGCAACTGGGTGCGACGTTCCAGGATTTCCTCATACGTTAACCACACTGCTTCGATAATGCCGGTGTCCAGCACCCGGCCTGCCTCCTGATGGATGGCCTCGGCGATAAAAGTGGTCCGCATATAAGTCACACCATTGTTCGATGCTTCATAAAGGTTTACCCCCACAACACCGGTGAGCTTCACATGCCAGGCGGTCTCCTCAAGCGTTTCGCGCACCGCCGCTTCCTGCAGGGTTTCATGGGGATCAAGGTGTCCGGCGGGCTGGTTGTAAACCCGTTTGCCATCTGCCTCTTCATAAACCATCAGAAAGCGACCATCACGTTCAACAATGGTGGCGACAGTGACATGAGGAGCCCAAGTCATGAGTTTTTTCCTGTATCGGTCAGTTTTTACGGCTGATCATCCTAGCAAATCCCATCAACTGGTGCCCAGCTTACTTTTTTTCAGCTTCCAAAAAGATTTGCTTGAATATCTATACTGTGTGGCACATAGTAACCAGTACTATGTGCCACACAGTATAGGCAAAAAATATGGCAGAAGATCGGTTGGAGAAGTTACGGCTGGAGTTACGAAGAGGGGTGTTGGTATTGGCGGCGCTTGGCTCGTTGCGTCAACCCCATTACGGCTATTCATTGCGTAAGCAATTACAAGATGCCGGCATCGATATTGATGAGGGGACGCTTTATCCCTTGATTCGCCGCCTCGCCGATCAAGGATTGCTTAGCAGCGAATGGCGGCAAGGGGAGGGGCGTGAGCGCCGCTACTACCAACTTTCGCAAGAAGGAGCGCAGCTGTTGGAAACACTGACAGCTGAATGGCAGACGCTCAACAGCCACTTGAACACCTTGCTGGAGGTGAATAATGAAATTACTTGATCGCTACATGAGTGCCGTTGCGCACCACTTACCGGAAAACCGCCGCGATGAAATCACGCGGGAACTGCGCTCCAACATCCTTGATCAGCTGGAGAGTCTGGCGGAAGCAAATCAGGAGCCGAGCGAAGCCCAGGTGGCTCAAATACTTAACAGCATGGGGCATCCCCAGAAAGTGGCCAATCAGTTTTTACCACCCCAACAACTGGTGAGCGAGGAGCTGTTTCCTTTTTATAAACAAATATTGGGGTATGCGTTGCTCATCGTCTTTTTGGTGGGATTGATTAAACTCAGCGTAGGATTTATCAGTAATAGTTACGTTCCGTTGGCAGAAATGGCAGTGGGATATACCTTTGGTCTATTCACGCATTTTGTCAGCCAGGGCTTACTGGCATTTGCGATTGTCACGGGAATATTTTACGTGCTGAGTAATCCGCCGGGAGGCACGCCCATGCTGCAACCCTACCGCTGCTGGCGAGCCGAACAGCTTCCACCGATCGTCCATCAATGGCAACGCCTCGGCACCTGTAATCTGGCCAGTGAAATCGGGTTGAACATTTTGGTGCTATTGGTGCTTTTCCACCAGCTGTGGATGCCGCAAGAACAGCTGCAGAATATTGATGTAAAAATCAGTGATGGTGCTGAGCCATGGCTCTATTTGCTGGGAGTTCTGACGTTAGCGTCACTCACGTTAAACCTCTGGAATATCCGCTACGGTTACTGGACGGGGTCAAAACTCATCATCAACATTCTTCTCAATGTTTTGTCTGTAGTTGTATTTTTTATTTTGAGTGGTAAGCCTGAATTATTTTTAGCAGGAGAAAAATTGAACCCGGATAGGTCGGGTTTAGTAGAAGCGATTAACGTCAGTTTTAAAATTGGCTTTGTGATCGCGGCCTTGTGGTTGTTGTATGAAATCGGGCGCGATGTTTATCGAGTGGCCTTGTTGAACAAGGCGGCGGAGGGTTCCAGATAATATTAGAGTCGTCGAACTGGAATGGAGGGTCATGCACGCTCAGCGTGCATGATGCCGTTATTTATCCTCGGGGGAACGTCTGGGTTTACTCTTATGAATGATCACTGTTTTTACCGGCGTTTTTATTTTATCGGTGGACGTGCGAGTTGATGATGTTGTCGCTCCCGCCGCAGGTCCGCGTTTTTTAGCTGGTGTCTTACTATTCGCTGGTGTCTTACTAGTAGGTGCTTTACTGCCAGGTGCTTTATTGTTCGGTGCCTTATTGTTGCGGATTTTCGACGGCGCTCTTTTTGTTGATGCACGTGTCGGTGGCGCGGGTACATGTACGGTTTCCATGATGTATTTTCCCGGCTCGATATTTTCGATACTCCAATTACCAATCCTCACCCGTACCAGGCGCAAGGTAGGGTGGCCAACCGCAGCCGTCATCCGCCGGACCTGGCGGTTACGCCCTTCACTGATCACAACCTCCAGCCATTGAGTGGGGATATTTTTACGTTCGCGGATCGGCGTCTCCCGTTCCCACAGCTTGGGAGCGGGGATGAGTCTGACCTGTGCCTGCAAAGTAATTCCATCATTGAGAGCAACACCCTGACGCAATTGGGTCAACGCGTAGCTGGTTGGTGCGCCTTCAACCTGAACCCAATAGGTTTTAGGTAGCTTGTGCATGGGATGCGAAATCTGGTGCTGCAGCTGCCCATCATCGGTGAGCAGGAGCAATCCTTCGGAATCATGGTCAAGCCGGCCGGCCGGATAGACTCCCGGCAGCTTAATGTACTGCGCCAAGGTGGGGCGGTTTTCTGTGTCGCTGAATTGCGACAATACCCCGTAGGGTTTGTTAAATAAAATCAGTTTTGCCATAAGAGGAAACATCAATTGAGTGGTTAAAAAACAAACTGCGGGTGTCACGAATGCGAAAAGTTTACATCACTGTTATACTGCGCGCGATTTATTGGACCGGCTTCGTCCTGAGCGGTTTTCAGCAAAGCCGTTGTTCTACTCGGAGCCTGGCTCGGAGTTTCCCTCTTCCTCCCTATGCAAGGGTGCCTGTCGGCGGGTTCGTTGGCGTGGCGCGCTTTATATTTGCTCGACAGCATGACTAACGGAGTTAATGTAAAAAATGACTGATTCAAAAATTATCTATACCGAAACCGACGAAGCCCCAGCCTTAGCAACTTACTCCTTACTCCCCATTGTCAAAGCTTTTACACAATCCTCTGGTATCCAGGTCGAAACGCGCGATATTTCCCTCTCCGGCCGCATCATTGCTGCCTTCCCTGAACACCTTACTGACGATCAGCGCATCGGCGACCACCTCGCGGAATTGGGCGAGCTGGCCAACAAACCGGAAGCCAATATCATCAAGCTGCCCAATATCAGTGCATCTATCCCGCAATTGAAAGCGGCGATTAAAGAGCTGCAGGGCAAAGGGTATAAGCTCCCGGATTATCCGGAAGAACCAAAAGACGACAACGAGAAAGATGTTAAGGCACGTTACGACAAGATCAAGGGCAGCGCCGTTAACCCGGTTTTGCGTGAAGGTAACTCCGACCGTCGTGCACCTTTGTCAGTTAAAAATTACGCGCGTAAAAATCCGCACAAGATGGGCGTATGGTCCGCCGATTCGAAATCACATGTTGCACATATGAGTGGTGGAGATTTCTACGGCAGCGAGAAGTCAGCGTTGATCGCCGAATCGGGCAGTGTCCGGATTGAATTGCTTGGCGCTGATGGCAGCGCCCATGTTCTGAAAGAAAAAACCAATGTACTTAAAGGCGAAATCATTGATGCGTCAGTGATGAGTAAGAAAGCCTTGTGTGGTTTTATTGCGCAGGAAATTGAAGACGCCAAGCAAAAAGGTGTGCTGTTTTCGCTGCACCTGAAAGCCACCATGATGAAAGTGTCCGACCCGATTATCTTTGGTCATGTAGTATCAGTTTTCTATCAAGATGTATTAACCAAGCATGGCGAGACCTTAAAACCGCTCGGTATTGATCTTAATAACGGCCTTGGCGACCTCTACGCCAAAATCAAAAACCTGCCGGCGGAAAAACAAGCTGAAATTGAAGCTGACATTAAAGCTATCTATGCTCAACGACCTTCGTTGGCGATGGTAAATTCAGATAAAGGCATCACCAACCTGCATGTACCTAGCGACGTAATTGTCGACGCCTCTATGCCTGCCATGATTCGCGACTCCGGCAAGATGTGGAATGCCGAAGGTAAATTGCAGGACACCAAAGCGGTTATCCCTGATCGCTGTTACGCAGGCGTCTATCAAACCGTCATTGAAGACTGCAAAAAACACGGCGCATTCAATCCAGCGACCATGGGCAGCGTGCCTAATGTAGGCTTGATGGCCCAAAAAGCTGAAGAATATGGCTCTCACGACAAAACGTTTGAAATTCCGACCAATGGAACCGTACGTGTAGTTGATGCTGCAGGTCAGGTACTCCTTGAGCAGATCGTTGAGGCGGGCGATATCTGGCGTATGTGCCAGGTAAAAGATGCGCCGATACAGGACTGGGTCAAGCTCGCCGTTAATCGCGCACGCGCTTCCAGTACACCGGCAGTATTCTGGCTTGACCCGGCGCGCGCTCATGATGCGTTGCTGATCGACAAAGTTAAAACCTATCTGAAAGACCATGACACCAGCGGATTGGAAATCCATATCATGGCTCCGGTAGAAGCCACCCAGTTCTCGCTGGATCGCATTCGTCAGGGGCTGGATACGATTTCTGTCACGGGCAACGTACTGCGTGATTACCTCACCGATTTGTTCCCCATTATGGAGCTGGGAACCAGCGCCAAAATGCTCTCCATCGTTCCCCTGATGAATGGCGGTGGTCTGTTTGAAACCGGTGCTGGCGGCTCTGCCCCCAAACACGTACAACAATTTGTCGAAGAAGGGCATTTGCGCTGGGATTCACTGGGTGAATTCCTTGCGTTAGCCGAATCGCTCGACCACTTGGGTACGACAACTAACAATGCGAAAGCCAAAGTTTTTGCTAAAACCCTGGATCAAGCGAACGGCAAATTCCTGGACAACAACAAATCGCCAGGCCGTGCCCCGGGTGAGCTGGATAACCGCGGTAGCCATTTCTATCTCGCGCTTTATTGGGCTCAAGCTTTGGCAGAACAAAACGACGATGCTGAGTTGAAGGCCCGTTTTACCAATCTGGCAAAAGCACTGGCCGATAACGAACAGAAGATTGTTGGTGAATTGAAAGCAGCGGCTGGCAAGCCTGTGGATATAGGTGGTTATTATCGTCCTGACAGTGACTTGATCTCTAAAGCGATGCGTCCGAGTCAGACGTTTAATGATGCTTTAGCCTCGCTTGTTTAATCTGCACAGCAGAAGCAAAGCCATTAATAAAGAAAACCCCGGTTGATCACCGGGGTTTTTTCTTTTTGGCTCTGGCAAGCCAGAAATAATTTCTGCAAAACATTGAAATTCGTCCAAACCTCCCAAACTATTAGACAAGCGCGGGATGAGGCACCATTTTTATAGCCCTAAGTTATAAATATGTGCGGACGTCAGAAATCATCCGACCGGTGAGTAATAACCTTCGATCATATTCAGGCGAGGGCGGCCTTCGGAGCTTTAGCCTCGGCGGTTACCGCTGTGATGTTGACAGCGTGCAAGCCTTTATCGCCCTTGGTGATCTCAAAGGAAACTACCTGACCAGCTTTCAATGTTTTATAGCCATCCATCTGGATAGCTGAGTAATGCGCAAAGAGATCTTCGCCCCCCTCATCGGAGAGGATGAAGCCGTAACCTTTGGCGTTATTGAACCACTTGACTGTACCTGTAGGCATGATTAAATCCTTCTGCCCCGGCACAAGAGTTTTAAGAACCCCTGCACCTTATCGTTATTATTTTCCAAGGAAAAACTGGTCCAATATCGTACTGCTGGTACCGGAACAAGTTTTATAAAACCTTGGCGTGTTTTTGGGTGTTGGTTAAACATTTTGGAATAATGCCGCGCAAAGTGATGATTATTTGATCGGCAACCATGTGTTTTATCCAACAATCGAATTAAAGTCAAGCCTCTGTCCTTATGTAGCTTCGTTACTGTGAGCGGTATACCATTGGATTAAAATAGCCCTTCCCGCTAGCACACTTTCAATTTTTTGTTGATTCGCTATGAGATATCCCGACCACCTTCAGCTAACCTCAAGTAAAGACGAAGATTCCGGCAGTAATGAATTCGATGGAAATCTTGCGGTCCTAGAGGCGAAGCCAAAACTAAAACGTCCGCCCATGTACAAGGTGCTGATGCTCAATGATGACTACACGCCGATGGACTTTGTGGTGGAAATTCTTGAACGGTTTTTCGCCATGTCACGCGAGAAAGCAACCCGTGTGATGTTGACAGTACATATTCAGGGCAAAGCTGTTTGTGGCGTCTATACTCGTGATATAGCGGAAACAAAAGCCGCTCAGGTTAATCAGTACGCCAGGGAGCACCAACATCCATTGCTGTGTGAAGTTGAGGCAGTAGAGGATGAAGAGCGGTAATCCTGTTGCAGCAAGTTCCTGTGTGCTGCGTCCAAGTTGCTAGCTTCCAGAGGTTGAATGCGATGTTAAGCAAAGATTTAGAAGTAACCTTGAATCTCGCCTTTAAAGGCGCTCGCTCCAAGCGCCATGAGTTCATGACCGTTGAACATTTGTTGCTAGCGCTTATTGACAATGATTCCGCGGCAAGCGTCCTGCGCGCCTGTGGTGCCGATCTTACCGTGTTGCGTAAAGAGCTCATTGAGTTTGTTGACTCAACAACGCCACTTATTCCCGAGAGTGACACTGAGCGTGAAACCCAGCCGACGCTTGGTTTTCAACGCGTATTGCAGCGTGCTGTATTCCACGTGCAATCCTCCGGTAAGCAGGAAGTCACTGGTGCTAATGTGTTGGTTGCCATCTTTAGTGAGCAGGAAAGCCAGGCTGTTTATTATTTGAAGCAGCAGAACATTGCCCGTATTGATGTGGTGAATTACATCACCCACGGCATTCATAAAGTGGCGGGCCACTCCGAACACGGTAACGATGCTGGCTCTTCCCATGAGCAGCAGGATGATGATGCTGTGGGGGGTGAGTCTTCATCCCAGAGTCCGCTCGAAAGTTTTGCAGCCAATCTTAATGAATTGGCCATGCAAGGGCGGGTTGATCCCTTGGTTGGACGCGAGTTTGAAGTAGAGCGTGTCTGTCAGATTCTTTCTCGTCGCCGCAAAAATAATCCACTGCTGGTTGGTGAGTCCGGTGTCGGTAAGACAGCTATTGCCGAAGGTCTGGCCAAACGCATAGTTGATGGCGATGTTCCCGAGCCTTTGATTAACAGCGTCGTTTATTCGCTCGATATGGGTGCGCTGTTGGCCGGTACTAAATACCGCGGTGACTTTGAAAAGCGTTTTAAAGGTTTATTAACAGAGCTTAAAAAGCAGAAGAACTCCATCCTGTTTATTGATGAAATTCACACGATCATTGGCGCCGGTGCGGCATCTGGTGGAGTGATGGATGCGTCTAATCTGTTGAAACCCCTGTTGTCTTCCGGAGAAATTCGTTGCATGGGTTCAACCACCTATCAGGAATACCGTGGCATCTTTGATAAAGATAGGGCGCTGTCGCGTCGCTTCCAGAAAGTAGATGTCAATGAGCCCTCCGTTGAAGAAACTTATCAGATTCTGAAAGGGCTTAAGAGCCGGTTTGAGAAGCACCACAACTTACGCTATACCGACCCTGCTTTGCGTGCCGCAGCAGAGTTGGCTGAGCGGTATATCAATGATCGCTTCCTGCCGGATAAGGCCATTGACGTTATTGATGAAGCAGGTGCTTACCAACAATTGCTGCCGCCCAGCAGACGCAAGAAAACCATAGGCGTGGTTGATGTGGAAAATGTCGTAGCTAAGATTGCGCGCATTCCGCCAAAAAGTGTTTCCTCATCGGATAAAGAATTGCTGCGTAAGTTGGACGAAAACCTGAAGATGACGGTCTTCGGCCAGAATGAAGCCATTGACACTTTAGCGACGGCAATCAAGTTGTCCCGTGCGGGATTAAGTTCAGGCGACAAGCCTATTGGTTCGTTCCTCTTTGCCGGGCCTACGGGTGTTGGTAAGACAGAGGTCTGTCGCCAGCTGGCCAAATGCATGGGGTTAGAGCTGTTGCGCTTTGATATGTCTGAATATATGGAGCGTCACACGGTATCCCGTCTGATTGGTGCGCCTCCAGGTTACGTAGGTTTTGACCAGGGCGGGTTGTTAACGGATGCGGTTACCAAGCAGCCTCATTGTGTGGTGTTGTTGGATGAGATCGAAAAGGCGCACCCGGAAGTCTTTAACCTGCTGCTGCAGGTAATGGATCACGGCACGCTGACCGACAACAACGGCCGCAAGGCAGACTTCCGCAATGTTATTGTGATCATGACTACCAACGCGGGTGCGGAGATCATGAGTCGGCCGTCCATTGGCTTCACACATCAGGATCACACGACTGATGGGATGGAAGCGATCAAGAAGATGTTTACGCCGGAGTTCCGTAACCGGCTGGATGCCATTGTGCAGTTCGCACCGCTTACTATTGAAGTCATTAAGACGGTAGTGGATAAATTCCTGATGGAGTTGCAGACACAGCTGGACGATAAGCACGTAACCCTGGAAATCTCAGAAGATGCCCGTGAATGGTTGGCTATTCATGGGTATGACGAAAAAATGGGTGCACGTCCGATGGCGCGGTTGATTCAGGAAAAACTCAAAAAGCCGCTTGCTGAGGAGATCTTGTTTGGCTCTCTCGCCAGTGGTGGGGGTGTGGTGGCAGTGGATCTGGATCCTTATAAGGATCAATTAGTGCTGGATATCAAAGCTAAACAGGATCTGCAACCCGCCTGATTAATCTTAATCAGCCTAAACAACAAAAGCCGCTATGCGGCTTTTGTTGTTTATGAAATCAGTATTTACAGAAGGCCGAGCAGGCTAGCGGGCGCGGTAGGTAATCCGGCCTTTGCTGAGGTCGTAAGGGGTCATTTCGACTTTAACTTTATCGCCAGTCAGGATGCGAATGTAGTTTTTACGCATTTTTCCTGAGATATGAGCGGTGACTACGTGGCCATTTTCCAGTTTTACCCGGAAGGTCGTGTTAGGCAGGGTATCGATTACTTCGCCTTCGAATTCAATATTGTCTTCTTTTGCCATGCGGCGGTGTCCTCGGGTGTCCTAGCGGATGGGGTAAAAATAGGTGCGAATTGTGCCTGAAATACCCGGTTGCGCCAAGTCTAAAGCGAGGCAAAAGCGTACTTTGGTCGTTTTCGCACTAATTCAATCGCATCCAGCGACGGTTTATCAGCATCTCCAGTGGGCGGTATTGAATCTTGTAGCGCATTTTTTCACACTGTTTAATCCAATAGCCCAGATAAAGATTAGGCAAGCCAAGGGCACGAGCGTTATCAATTTGCGCCAGGATGGCGAACACGCCCAGGCTGCGTCGGGTTTGGTCGGGGGCGTAGAAGGTGTAGACCGCTGATAAACCATCTTCCAGCTGATCGCAAACAGAAACGCCAATCAATTTGTCCCCGAGGCGGAACTCCAGATACTGAGTAACGCCCCATTCACTCGTCAGGAACGCCTCATACTGGGTCTGCGAAGGTGGAAACATATCGCCGTCGCTGTGGCGTCTGATGATGTAGTCAGCGTACAGATCGTAGTGTTCATCCGTATTGATGTTGGATACCACTGAGACATTAAGGTCCTGATTGCGTTGCCAGCAGCGGCGCTGGCTGCGATTCGGTTGAAAATGATTGACGGGAATTCGGCAGGAGATGCAGGCCTGACACAATGCGCATTGGGGGCGGTACAAATGGCTGCCGCTGCGCCGGAATCCCAGTTGCGACAGCTGGCTGTACAGCGCAATGTCCACCGGTGCATCTGGATCAACAAACAGGGTCGTCGCTTCCTGCCCATCTAGATAGCTGCAGGGGTGGGGTTGTGTGGTGAACAATTTTAGGGTTGATAGATCGGTCACTTCTGTCTCCTGAATACCTGAGCCGGTGACGGTTTGATAACTTATAGCTTATCTGTCGTAACCAGTTCTCGCCAGCTGGACACGCCAGGCACGGTCTCTTCGGCCTATATTAAAATTTATCTGTTTGCCGTCTGGTTCGACTATGTTGGCAGCCAACCTTGCCATACTGACCACGGTGGTGGCCGGATGTTCGGCCGGCGGGTGTGGTTGGGCCAGTATGTATTGCGAAAGCCCACTGACTTGCTGTCATTCACTGCCCCACGTCGGGTTGATGACTTTCCAATTGTTATTGGCCGGACCCATGGCGGGCGTGCTCGTGAACTCCCGGAGACATTTCTGAAATGCATCCCGAGCAATCTCTGTAGCCCCCAGGCTGAACAGGTGATCATTGGCTACCTGACAATCAATCAGCGCGAAACCCCAGTTTTGCAAATAGTGTACGAGATGCGCGAAACCTATCTTGGAAGCGTTGTCTGCCTGACTGAACATAGATTCGCCAAAGAAGATGCGCCCGATGGCTATTCCATACAGGCCGCCTACCAGCTCCCGGGGTTTGTCAGGATGCTGGCGCCATACTTCAACCGAGTGGGCGAGTCCCATTCGATGGATCTCGGTGTAGGCGGCGATCATCGGTTCGCTGATCCAGGTTCCGTCAGCATAAGTGCGTGGTGCAGCGCAGCGACGCATGACCGCCTCGAAGGCGTGATCAAAGGTCACCTGATAAAGGTTTTTGCGAAGTGCTTTACGCAAGCTGCGGGAGATGTGCAGCTGGTCTGGATAAATCACGGTGCGCGGCTGTGGGCTCCACCATAGAATCGGATCCCCTGGGTTGAACCAAGGAAAAATCCCGTGTTGATACGCCGCAAGAATGCGCTGCGGCGACAAATCCCCCCCGACAGCCAGCAGGCCGTTAGGCTCATTAAGCGCCAGTGAGACGGGAGGGAAGTCCAGGCTATCCGGATTCAGCCAATGTACATGAGTCATAGATTCTTGCTTCCCGGCCCGGTATATAAGGCCGGGCTGGGGTTATTTGACGATGCGATAACAGGGTTTATAGTTGCGGCCCGGCAGCTTCATCCGGCTTTGTTCCGCGAAGGAGGTAAGCAGTGCATCTACCGGTTGCATGATGCTGGTATCCCCGTGCAATTCAAAATGCCCATGCTCTTCAATTGCACGAATTCCCTCGTCTTTTACGTTGCCAGCCACAATGCCGGAGAAGGCGCGGCGGAGGTTGGCGGCAAGTAAATGACTTTCCTGATTTTTATGTAGCTCCAGATTACGCATATTGGTATGTGTCGGGATAAAAGGCTGCTGAAAATCCGGGCTGATCTTTAACTGCCAATTGAAATAATAGGCATCATCCGTTTGCTTGCGGAATTCACGCACTGCTTTTATCCCATTCAGCATCTCGCGTGCCACGGTGTCTGGATCATTGATGATGATCTTGTAGCGGTTCTGGGCTTCGGCACCAATGGTGTCACCGATAAATTGATGGATATGATCAAAATAATCCGCAGCACTGTTAGGCCCGGTAAAGATCAGCGGGAACGGAATGGCGCGGTTATCCGGGTGCAACAGGATGCCCAGTATGTAAAGAATTTCTTCGGCCGTACCGGCCCCTCCCGGAAAGACGATGATGCCGTGTCCGGTGCGGACAAATGCTTCCAGCCGTTTTTCAATATCCGGCATGATGGTCAGCTGATTCACGATGGGGTTCGGTGCTTCAGCGGCAATAATGCCGGGTTCGGTGATCCCGATGTAGCGACCGCCACTAATGCGTTGCTTGGCGTGGCCGATGGTTGCACCCTTCATGGGGCCTTTCATGGCCCCGGGGCCGCAACCGGTGCAGATGTCCATGCCTCTTAACCCCAAGGCGTAACCCACTTCCTTGGTGTAATCGTACTCTCCGCGGCTGATGGAGTGTCCTCCCCAGCAGACCACCAGATTAGGGTCCCGCCCGGGCTGCAGCAGGGCGGCATTGCGCAGCATATGAAATACGGCGTCGGTAATACCTTCGCTGGTGGTTAAATTAAACTTGGGGTTTCCGTTGAGTTCGTCGCTGGCATAGATAACATCGCGTAGTACGGTGAACAGATGCTCACTGATGCCCTTAATCATCTTTCCATCAACAAATGCGCTAGCCGGAGCGCCTCGCACATCCAGTTTTATGCCGCGCTCCTCCTGAATGATGCTGATGGAAAAGTCGCTGTAGCGCTCCAGCAGTTCTTTTCCGTCATCCAGATAATTTCCGCAGTTAAGCACGGCCAGCGAACAGCTGCGAAACAGGTTGTACAGTCCGCTCTGGCTGGCATCAAGTAACTTAGATACTTCTACCTTAGACAGAATGTTCAGGGGGCCCAAGGGGGAAATGATGGCATCAATGGTTTCGTAGTTACCGCTTTCATGATGGGTGGAGATATAGGGATTGTTGCTATAGCTGTGTGTCATGCGCGTCTCTTCTACTGCTATTGAGGGGTTTATTGCCAGTTTAGTGTTATTTCGAGGCCGAAGGTGTGATTTATTTATATCGGCCAAGCAATCAAATTATTATAAAGTATCTTATATGAAGCTTTATTGGCTTAATTTTCGTTAAGGTATCTTTTGTGATATTTTAAGCTATAGTTTCGTAAAAGATACTTAAGTTTCATTTTTTAATCTTAAGTATCTTATAGTAACTCTTGTTGAGTGAGGTTGGTATGACGGCGCCGTTTCATTTGCTAAGCGACCACCAGATTCACGATGAGCTGTGTGAGCGGCTTAGGGCAGCGCGTTTAGAGATAAACATTACTCAAGCAGAGCTGGCCGAGCGGGCAGGGGTCAGCTTGATTACCGTAAAGCGTGCAGAATCGGGTAAGGGTAACATCACGTTGATGACATTAATTGCCATATTGCGCGCCTTGGGGCGGCTTGATCAGCTGGATAATTTTTTGCCTTTGCCCGCCTTGAGTCCACTGCAGCTAAAGGCTGTGGGAGGGCAGCGGCGGCAGCGGGCCTCCAGTCGGCCGGAGGTTAACGAACCGGTGTCGGGCTGGAAGTGGGGGGATGAAATGTGAATAAAAATATGGAAAGAGGGTATCCCAAAGTTGATGTGGCGGATGTATTTATCTGGGGAACCCGTGTCGGAGCTGTTGCTTGGGATGATGAGCGGGAACTGGGTTTTTTCGAATATGATCCTGCCTTCCTTCGGGCGCCCGTTGAACTTGCGCCCTTGATGATGCCACGAGCGCAAACCATCTACAGTTTTCCTGAATTGAGCCGGCAGTCATACAAGGGGCTGCCGGGCATGCTCGCCGATGCATTGCCCGACAAATTCGGAAATCTGTTGATTGATCGGTGGCTTGAGCAGCAAGGGCGGGACAGATCAAGCTTCAGTCCGGTTGAGCGTTTATGTTACATGGGGGCGCGGGGGATGGGGGCGCTGGAGTTTCGCCCAGCCATTAAGCGTCTGCAGGCCAGTCAGCCGCTGGAGATCGCTGAACTGGCTGCTCTGGCGAATCGCGTTCTGTCAGCCAAAAGTGGTTTGCATGAACAGCTATCCGATGATCTGAGTGATCAGCGTTCTGCCTTGGGACATATTCTTGCGGTGGGGACATCCGCCGGTGGCGCCCGGGCGAAGGCGGTAATTGCCTGGAATGCGACAACAGGAGAGGTGCGCTCCGGTCAGGTCGCCGTAGAAAAAGGTTTTGAGCATTGGTTGTTAAAGTTCGACGGTATTGCGGAAAATGCCGATAAAGAATTAAACGACCCCCAAGGATTTGGTCGAATTGAATACGCTTACTACCTCATGGCAACGGCAGCAGAGATAGAAATGTCTGAAAGTCGATTGCTGGAAGAGGGAGGGCGAGCACATTTTATGACCCGCCGGTTTGATCGGCGGGACGGCGACAAGCTGCACATGCAATCGCTGTGTGCCATTGCGCATTACGATTTCAATATCGCAGGCGGTTACAGTTACGAGCAGGCGTTGCAGGTTATCAAGCGTTTGAAAATGGACAACGAGCAGGCTGCACTGGAACAACAGTATCGACGCATGGTGTTTAATGTGGTGGCCCGCAATCAGGATGACCACACTAAAAATATTGCTTTTCTGATGGATCGCCAGGGGCGCTGGCAGTTGGCGCCAGCGTTTGATGTGATCTACAGCTACAATCCGCGCGGCGCTTGGACATCCCGTCATCAGATGACGGTGAACGAAAAGCGTGATGATTTTGTTTTGGATGATTTGTTAGCTGTGGCTGCTCACGCAAACATAAAAGCCGTTCGTGCAAAAAAAATCATCGCGCAGATTGTCGATGTTGTAAGTCAATGGTCGGATTTTGCAATGCAGGCGGGGGTCTTTGCTGAGTGGCGCGAAGAAATCGCTTTGCACCATCGTCTGGTTTGGTAATTGGGTAAGGAGTTATACATGTCTTATTTGTCTTGTGTGGAAATTGAGCCGAGCCAGCAGGCGGACTGTGCAATTATTTGGTTGCATGGTTTAGGCGCGGACGGTCATGATTTTGCGTCTCTGGTTCCTCAATTGGATTTTCCGCAAAAAAACACAACACGTTTTATATTTCCTCATGCCGCGAGTATGCCGGTAACGATCAATGGCGGGTATGTGATGCCGGCGTGGTATGACATTTTGGAAATGTCGATCGATCGCAAGGTTGATGTTGTGCAATTAGAGAAATCCGCTGCCGATATTGCAAAATTAATGGAGCGGGAGAAAGAGCGGGGTGTGGCAAGTAATCGCATTATTTTGGCGGGCTTTTCCCAAGGGGGTGCAGTGGTTTATCAGGCGGCGCTTTCGTACCCTGAGCCGTTAGGTGGGTTGCTGGTATTGTCGAGCTATTTTGCCACGCAGGAAACTATTCAACCTCATTCGGCAAATCAAAAAATTCCTGTTTTGATTCAGCATGGTACGCAAGATAACGTTGTGCCCGAAGTGCTGGGTCAGCGCGCTTTTCAGTTGCTGCAGGCGCGCGGGTATCCTGTTGAATATCAACATTACCCGATGGCCCACACCTTATGCGCGCCGCAGGTCGAGGACATTAACCGGTGGTTGGCGCGGGTGTTGTGAGGGCTTCTGCTGGGTTCTGTATGCACGATACAGGATGTTGATGAGTAAAACTTAAGATTGCCAGTCCGGCAATCTTAAGCCTTCATTATTCCGTCAGGCAGGCAGGATCGAACTGATAGCCACCGTTGAGCCAGTCAACGATTTCCGCTGCATAGGGATTGTTCGAAAAGGCAGCGTACTTTTTGATAAGTTCCTGTTTTTCCGTCAGCGAAAATTGATCCAGTCCTTGGTCCTGTAATAACTCCACATCAGCAATTATGTGCTGCGCCAGATCATGGCCACACAAATGATGGCAAGCATCAACAAAGGCTTGTTCCGGGTTATAAGCTGCACCGTCGCGATATGCCTGGGGCAGGGTTGTTAAGGGGATTCGCGAAAGCCAGGCCTGGTTCATCGGGTTTACCGCGTGGCCCGCCACTTCAGTACTCAGTTGGCTGTGATGCTGGCTGAATGCGCGCAGCTGCAGGATTCTGGATTTTATAGCGCCGTCGTTGACCGGGTAGTTGTCCCACAGAAAGGGTTTGCGCTGCAATAAATCAGTAACAGTGCGCAGGTGTTCGGTAGGGTAGGTGGTGGAGCAAACCTTGGGTCCTGTCCAAAATATATTGATGCGTGGGTCAAGGTTCTGCCCCATCGTCATCCAGTAATTCTCCGGACGCGCGCCGAAAACTTTTTCCAGAACAGGATCAAAGCTGTAATACGTGGGGCAAAAAATAATAAGTTTGGCGGTACTGTGCTCTGCGGCGGACTGCGCCAGCTCGCATTGAATTTCTGCCAGCCCAGGCAAATCGCCGCGCATATCATCAAAAAGCAAACACAGAATGTCCGGCTGCAGTGCATTCAGCTGGATGACTTTTTTAATTAACGAGGAGTTTCTCTGGTTGCGAGGCTCAAGATATAGCTCGTAAGGGCTCAATCCCACACCAAAGCCAACATGATGCTGCTGGTAGGTGTGACGCAACTGCTGGAGTTGCAAGAAGGTTGTATCCGGCCAGTTGTCTTGCCAGCGTCTGCGCAAGAAGGCGTCATCCTTCGGGGCGTAAATATAATAGCCATAACCGGTGCTGGCTAAAAAGCCGGCATATTCCTGCCGTGCCTCCCATGTCCAGCTGCGGCCAAAAAAACCTTCAATGATGCCAGGTTGTACGGGTGAATTTTTATCCACGTGGTAACTGCTCTGTCAGATGATGGTTGCTCAGCATAATCAGCGGGTTTCCTGAAAGAAAGGGCTTGAGAAAGCGAACGCTAAAACGCATCGGAAATGATTGGCGGGAACCACCGCAGACAGACTTGGTCGACTTGAGAGCGAATTGACACTTAGAGGTCATCTGCCTATGATAGCGGGCTTTTTGCACCGTCGAATTTTATGTCAGCCTTGCCTTTGAGGAGCCTTTCTTTACCGCGCCGAATTTTCAACAGGTAAGTCCGGTTAAGGAAGGCAGCAGGGTTGCATCGCACTATGTGTTGTCAATACCACAAAAGTGGACAGAGATCCGCTCATTGGTAGCCAGACTACAACAGGAAATCAACCCAATGCAGACTTGTACTTACGGAGTGCTCCATGGCTAGCCGCACTGATTTACCGTCCTGGCAAGCGCTTGTTGCTCACGCGCAACAGATGAAAAAGCGCCATATTAAAGAATTGTTCAAAGAAGACGATTCCCGCTTTACCAAATTCTCCATCGAACTCCCGCATTTGTTGTTCGATTACTCCAAAAATCTCATCACCGACGAAACCAAAGCTGCGCTGTTGGCACTGGCCAAAGAGACTGAAGTGGAATCCTGGCGGGACAAAATGTTCGCCGGAGAGCACATTAATCGCACCGAAGATCGTGCGGTTATGCATGTAGCTTTACGTGATCGTTCAACTCAGCCCATCATGATTGATGGTGAAGACGCGCGCCCCGCAATTAATGCGGAATTGGAGCGTATGCGCAAGCTCGCAGAAGAGGTCCGTTCGGGTAATTGGCTGGGATATACCGGCAAGCCGATCACCGATGTCGTGAGCATTGGTATTGGTGGCTCGAACCTCGGGCCGCTGATGGTGACTGAAGCACTTAAGTCCTACAGCGACGGCCGTCTTGCGATGCATTATGTCTCCAACGTGGATGGTGTGCAGGTAGCTGAGACTCTGGCGCAACTGAATCCCGAAACCACGCTGTTTGTGATCTCCTCCAAAACCTTCACTACCCTTGAAACCATGACCAATGCACGCACTGCAGAGCAGTGGTTTCTTAAAGCGGCCAAAGAGCGCAGTGCCATCGCACGTCACTTTGTCGCTGTCTCTACTAACCGCAAGCTCGTAACTGAGTTTGGGATTGCGGAAGAGAACATTTTTGACATGTGGGACTGGGTGGGCGGACGTTTCTCGTTGTGGTCAGCCATCGGTCTGCCCATTGTGCTGTCCCTCGGCTATGAGCGCTTTGAAGAGCTGCTGCAGGGCGCCTATGAGATGGATCAGCATTTTAAACAGGCGCCACTGGCAGAGAACGCACCAGTAATGCTGGCCCTGATCGGAATATGGAACCGTAATTTCCTGGGGTACACCGCACAGGCATTGTTGCCTTACGACCAGTGCCTGCACCGTTTCCCGGCTTATATGCAGCAGGCGGAAATGGAGAGTAACGGAAAATCGGTGAATTGGGCGGGTGAGCCTGTTTCCTACGGCAGCGTTCCGCTGGTATGGGGTGAGGTCGGTATCAATGGGCAGCACGCGTTTTATCAGATGCTGCATCAGGGGACTGACATTATTCCAGCTGATTTCATTGGCTCTGTTACTAGCAATATTGATGTGCCTGGCCACCATGATGCACTGATGGCCAACTTTTTTGCTCAATCCCAAGCCATGATGCAAGGTATTGATGAGGCACAGGTGCAACGCGAATTGAGCGCCAAAGGTTTATCTGAAGCTCGTATCGCTGAGCTGGTGCCGCAAAAAGTACACCGCGGTAACCGCCCCACCAACACTTTATTATTGAGCAAAGTTGACGCACGTACCTTAGGGGCGCTGATCGCGCTCTACGAGCACAAGATCTTTGTTCAGGGCATTATCTGGGAGATCTATTCATTCGATCAGTGGGGTGTGGAGTTGGGCAAGGTTTTGGCTGCAGGTATTCAGCCAGAATTGGCAGCAGACAAAGCGGTCAGTGCCCATCACGATGCCTCTACCCGCAATCTGATAGACTATTACAAACAAGCAAAACACAGACAGCAGTAATCTCGGCTGTTGGGAGTGTGAGAGAAGAGCTGGGGTTATCCGGTGACAAGGTATCATGGGAAGCCCCAGCGGCTGTTTTGGCAGCCTTTAAAGATCACAATGTTGATCGCCAATGAAGAAAGGTACTGCATGTAACCGATGTGCAGCTGGTGAGGTATTGGTAGTGATATCAATTTACCCAAAAGGCATTGGAATAGTTTGAGTGGCGCCAGAATGCTGATGATCCCGAAACTGGCCACTGACAGTACCTGTGATTTTGCAGTGACTCTATCAACCGTCACTGCATCCCGTGGCAGCCCTATCGAGAAATGGTATCTACATGACCGACCCGAGACTCGTCGACATTACCGACCGAATTATTGAGAGAAGTCGCGCGACGCGCGCGGCTTATTTGGAGCGAGTGGCCAAAATGCGTAGCACTGGCCCCGCTCGCAAACGTTTAGCATGCGGCAATCTGGCCCACGGTTTCGCAGCCTGCGGACAAGAAGAAAAACACGCGTTGGCGGAAGGAGATGCACCTAATCTGGGGGTGGTGTCTGCCTTTAACGAAATGTTGTCCGCTCACGTCCCCTACGGCACCTACCTGGAACCCCTAAAAAAAGCAGCGCATGAAATTGGTATGACCGCTCAGTTCGCAGGTGGCGTGCCCGCCATGTGTGACGGCGTCACCCAAGGGCGTGATGGCATGGATCTGTCATTGTTCAGTCGTGACGTTATTGCTATGGCAACAGCCATCGCGCTTTCGCACGATATGTTTGATGGAGTGATGTGCCTGGGTATCTGTGACAAAATTGTTCCTGGTCTACTGATCGGTTCCCTGTCCTTTGGTCAGTTACCCACGATCTTTATTCCTGGAGGGCCCATGACACCGGGTCTGCCTAACGCCGAAAAAGTCCGGGTTCGCCAGTTATTTGCTGAAGGTAAGGTTGGACGTAAGGAGCTACTTGCTGCAGAGAGTGCTTCTTACCACGGTGCTGGTACCTGTACATTTTATGGCACCGCCAATAGCAATCAGATGTTAATGGAGATCATGGGGCTACATTTGCCCGGCAGCTCCTTCGTCAACCCCGATACCCCGCTGCGTGATGCTCTCACCAAAGCTGCAGTTCATCAGCTCGGCAAAATTACCAGTCCTGGTGGCAACTACACCCCGTTAGCTGAAATTCTTGACGAAAAAGCGATTGTTAACGGTATGGTTGGTTTGATGGCGACAGGTGGTTCAACAAACCACGCGATCCACATCATGGCTATCGCTCGTGCTGCCGGCGTCATTGTGAACTGGCAGGATCTTTCCGATATTTCCGACATCACGCCGCTCATGTGCCGTATTTACCCCAATGGTCTGGCGGATATCAATCGCTTCCAGGCTGTGGGTGGTATGGGTTACTTGATGCGTGAGCTGCGTCTCGCCGGACTGCTTCATGATGATGTGAAGACAGTAATGGGCGAGGGTGGGCTGGCGCCCTATTGCAAAGAACCATTCCTTGAAAATGGCGGGGTAGTCTGGCGTGACGCTCCATCCGAGAGTCTTGATGATGCAGTATTGCGTCCGGCGAATAAGCCCTTCAGCGCTGAAGGTGGTATGAGATTACTGAAGGGTAACCTCGGTCGCTGCGTTATTAAGGTTTCCGCTGTGAAGCCGGAATACCGTAAAGTTAAAGCTCCCGCTGTTGTCTTCCATACCCAGGAAGACATGCAGGCGGCGTTCAAGCGTGGCGAACTGGATAAAGATTTCGTCGCCGTCGTTCGTTTTCAGGGCCCCAAGGCTTGCGGTATGCCCGAGCTGCATAAGCTGACCCCGGCTCTGGGTGTCTTGCAGGATCGCGGTTTCCATGTTGCGTTGGTTACCGATGGCAGGATGTCTGGCGCGTCTGGTAAGATTCCCGCCGCTATCCATCTGACCCCTGAAGCTCTGGACGAGGGTCCTATTGGCCTGATTCAGGATGGCGATATGATCGAACTGGATGCAGAAACCGGCAAACTGGAATTGTTGGTGAGTGAAGCAGAGTTGCAGACCCGGCAACACGCACAAGTGGATTTATCCGCTAATCACTATGGCATGGGTCGCGAGCTATTTGCCCCGTTCCGTGCAACGGTAGGATTGGCCGAAGAGGGTGCTACCGTATTTAACTGGTAGCCATTGGTTGCCGCGGCACCTGGGTGCGCCATTCAGATGGCGAGTCGCTGCGGCAACACCACACATCAACCGATCTAGAAGTCGAACACAGGATTAACCCCCATGCTCGAAGCATTTGATTTTGTCATCTTTGGCGGCGCTGGCGATTTGGCACTGCGCAAACTGGTTCCCGGACTGTACCGCGCCCATCGCAATGGTGAACTACCCGAAGGTACCCGCATTATCCCTACCTGTCGCAATACCCAGGTCGTTACAGAATACAAAGATAAAGTTCGTGCCGCAGCGCAAGAGCATCTGCGTGAAGGCGAATTTGTTGCTGCTGATTGGGATAAGTTTGCCCAATGCATTCACCCGATCTTTGTTGATATTGCGAAAAAAGATGAGCATTGGGAAGATCTTGCCAAGTTATTGAACAGTGGTAATAAACAGCGGGTTTTCTATCTCTCGACGCCGCCATCAGTGTTCAGCGTATGCTGTAAACATCTGTCTGAAATGAATCTCATCACCAAAACTGCCCGTGTAGTGGTTGAAAAACCGCTCGGTTATGACGCGGTCAGCGCGGAAGAAATCAACAGCCAGATCGCTGAATATTTTGATGAAAACTGTATTTTCCGTATCGACCATTACCTTGGCAAAGAAACTGTGCAGAACCTGCTGGCGTTGCGTTTTGCCAATGGCATGTTTGAGCATCTCTGGGATGCGAAAACCATCGATAATGTGCAAATCACCATTTCTGAAACTGTAGGTCTTGAGGGTCGCGCCAGCTTCTACAACGATGCCGGTGCACTGCGTGACATGGTGCAGAACCATATCCTCCAGTTGCTTTGCCTGGTGGCGATGGAGTCACCTAACAAGATGACTGCCGAGCGTATCCGTGCAGAGAAATTAAAAGTGCTCGAGAGTCTGCGGCCCCTGACCGGGAATGCGGTTCGTTTCAACACTGTGCGCGGGCAGTATGCTGCTGGTGAAATCAACGGCAAAGCGGTACCTAGCTATCAAGAAGAATTGGGCAGCTCCAGCTCGATCGAAACCTTCGTGGCTATCCGCGCTCATATTGATAACTCCCGCTGGGCCAATGTTCCGTTTTATCTGCGCACCGGGAAGCGCATGAAGCAGCGTTTTGCCGAGATCGTCATCCAGTATAAAGATGTCGCGCATCGGGTTTATCCAGAGTCAGCTGGCCGTACCGTACCGAATCGCCTGGTAATCCGCTTACAGCCGGAGGAGAGCATCAGAATTATCATGACCTCCAAAAACCTGGAGAAGCATGAAACCGAGCTGCGTCCCGTGGTGTTGAACTTTAACTTTGCGGACACCTACAAAGACTTCTACAGTGATGCCTACAAGCGATTGATGCTTGATGCGGCAGCCAATGATCCAAGTCTCTTTATCCATCGCGCTGAAGTAGCTGCTGCCTGGGGCTGGATTGATCCAATCATTGAGGCATGGCAGCGCCCTGAAAACAACCCGCACTTCTATAAAGCCGGTGGCTGGGGTCCGCGTGCTGCGGACGAAATGATCCATGCCGATGGGCGCGAGTGGTTCAATATGGACGATGTGTTTGCTAGTGAGGATGTGTAATGCTTGTTGAAAAATTATTTGATAGCCGCGCTGACATGATCGCAGCGTTGCAGGAAGAGTGCATCGCTGCCTTGCGTGAAGCTATTGAAGAGCGTGGTGAAGCAACCTTTATGGTATCCGGCGGTAGCTCCCCGGAGCCTTTATACAAAGCACTGAGTACAGCCGATATTAAATGGGATGCTGTCTATGTAGCATTGGTCGATGAGCGGTGGGTTGGTTTCGATAACGAGAAAAGTAATGAGGCGTTTATTGTTCGCACATTGATGCAGAACAATGCTGCCAGCGCCCATTTGGTCGGCATGAAAAACACCGCTGAAACGCCAGCGGAAGGGTTGAAGGATTGTGAGGCAGCCTACCAGCAACTGGCTCAGCCTTTTGATATCACTATCCTTGGTATGGGTCCCGATGGCCATACCGCATCTTTTTTCCCCCACGCGCACGGCCTGAATGAGGCGCTGGATCTAAACAATGAAAACCTGTGTGCTGCAGTTACCGCTCACCAAAGTGAGGTAACTGGAACGGCGGTTGAGCGTATGACTCTGAGCCTGTCCGGGTTGCTGCGCTCCCGCTCCCTGTTCCTGTTAATAACGGGCGAGGAAAAACTGAATGTTTTCCGTCAGGCACAGGCAGGTACCGATGTCAGCGAAATGCCCATTCGGGCATTGTTGCAGCAACAACAGTTGCCGCTGACTGTTTACTGGGCACCTTAAGTTGATCAAAACAAAGCCAAATCAAATTTTTAAACATCAGGTTCAGTGAGGGATAAACAGTGGGTTTACCAGTTAACGAAATTCTCAAAGTCGCCCCGGTTATACCAGTAATGGTTGTAGAGCGTATCGAAGATGCTGTGCCATTGGCTCAGGCGTTATACAACGGCGGCTTGAAGGTTCTCGAAATTACCCTGCGCACCCCTTGTGCCTTGGACGCCATCACCGCAATGGTTGAAAACCTGCCTGCAGACGCCGTGATTGGAGCAGGAACCATTATTACGCCCCAGGACTTGGAAAAAGCAGTAAAAGCCGGCTCTACCTTTCTGGTTAGCCCTGGCACCACACCGGCATTGATTGAAGCAGCAAAAGCATCCGCTGTGCCTTTGCTGCCCGGTGTAGCGACTCCCACGGAAGCTATGCATTTGTTGGTAGAAGGTTTTACGCATCAGAAATTCTTCCCAGCAGAAGCAGCTGGTGGAGTGCCTATGCTGAAATCCATTGGCGGCCCGTTACCACAAATCACCTTTTGCCCCACGGGCGGAATTGATTTGGCCAAGGCGCCGACATACCTCTCACTGCCTAACGTAGCCTGCGTGGGCGGCACGTGGATGGCCCCTAAAGAATTAATGAAGGCTGGTCGTTGGGATGAGATTGAGCGTCTTGCGCGTGAAGCAGCGAGTCTGTCTCGTTAGACCCTGATTCAGCGCGTGTTGAATATATAACACCCGCATTATTTTTCGATATTGCATTGAACCCACATCTGTGGCGTCGATAAATTAACTGGAGAACCTGTAATGACTATCAGAGTAGCTATCAATGGGTACGGCCGTATTGGCCGTAACGTATTACGCGCATTGTATGAGTCCGGCAAGCGCGAGCAGATTCAAATTGTTGGTATCAATGATCTCGGCGATGCGAAGCTGAATGCACACCTGACCAAGTACGATTCTGTTCATGGCACATTCAATGGCAGCGTAGTCGTAGATGGCGACAAGATGATTGTCAATGGCGATGCAATTCGTATTACCTCCGAGCGCGACCCGGCCAAATTGCCCTGGGGTGAGTTAAACGTTGATGTGGTATACGAATGTACCGGCATCTTCACCAGCAAGGAAAAGGCCGGCCAGCATCTGGCAGCGGGTGCCAAGAAAGTTATTATTTCTGCTCCGGGTACCGACGTTGATGCAACCGTGGTATTCGGCGTGAACAACAATGTATTGAAAGCTACTGATACCGTTATTTCGAATGCCTCCTGCACTACCAACTGTCTGGCTCCAGTTGCCAAAGTTCTGAACGACAACTTCGGCATCGTTCAAGGCTCTATGACCACCATCCACTCTTACACCAATGACCAGGTACTGTCTGACGTATTTCACAAAGACATTTACCGAGCCCGTTCCGCAACACAATCCATGATCCCGACCACTACTGGTGCCGCTAAAGCGGTGGGCCTGGTACTGCCAGAGTTAAAAGGGAAACTGGATGGTATTTCTGTGCGTGTGCCGACAATCAACGTGTCGCTGGTTGATCTTAACGTGCTGGTTGAGAAAGACGTGAGCGTAGAAGCTATTAATGCCGCTATGCAGGCTGCTGCCACAACGGAAATGCCGGGTGTGCTGGCTTATGTTGATGAGCCTCTGGTGTCTGTAGATTATAACCACAACCCACATTCTTCCAACTACGACGCTTTGCAGACCAAGGTTTATGGTAAGTGGGTAAAAGTATTGGCCTGGTATGACAACGAATGGGGCTTCTCCAATCGCATGCTGGATAACACTCTTGCTCTGATGCAAGCTAAATAAGTCTGAGAGAGCGTTATGTTAAGACGTACAAAAATTGTCAGTACCTTAGGGCCAGCTTCAGAATCACCTGAAGTATTGGAACAGTTGATTCTCGCTGGTGTGAACGTGGTTCGCCTGAATTTCTCTCATGGCTCACCGGATGACCACCGCCGTCGTGCTGAAATGGTGCGTGAAATCGCCGCCAAGCATAAGTTATATGTGGCGGTGCTCGGTGATTTGCAGGGACCTAAAATTCGGATTGCGCGCTTTGCAGAAGGCAAGATTCAACTGAAAGTCGGCGATAAATTTATTCTCGACGCCGCGTTGCCGCGCGACGCGGGCGATCAGCACCAGGTAGGAATCGACTACAAAGAGCTGCCCAACGACTGTCGCCCCGGCGATAAGTTACTGCTCGATGATGGCCGGGTGGTACTGGGTGTAGATCGAATTGAAGGCACCAAAATCTATTGCACCACGCTGGTAGGTGGTCCTTTGTCGAATAACAAGGGTATCAACCGTCAAGGCGGTGGCTTGACTGCCCCCGCTCTGACTGACAAAGATCTGGCAGATATCAAAACCGCTGCCGAGATTGACGTGGATTATCTTGCGGTGTCCTTCCCGCGCAGCGCTGAAGACATGAACTACGCCCGCTCTTTGATGGAAGCTGCTGGCGGCAAAGCTGGTTTGGTAGCCAAGGTAGAGCGAGCAGAAGCCGTGGCTGACGACACTGTGCTGGATAACATTATCCGTGCAAGCGATGCCGTTATGGTAGCGCGGGGCGACCTGGGTGTAGAAATTGGTGATGCAGCGTTGATCGGTGTTCAGAAGCGCATTATCGAGCGGTCCCGCGCCCTCAATAAAACGGTCATCACCGCGACCCAGATGATGGAGTCCATGATCAATAGCCCGCTGCCCACTCGTGCAGAAGTGTTTGACGTGGCTAACGCCGTGTTAGATGGCACCGACGCGGTCATGTTGTCAGCAGAGACTGCTGCAGGTAATTTCCCGGTTGAAACTGTTGAAGCTATGGTGCGCATCATCATTGGTGCTGAAAAACATCCGATGGCGAGTTTTAGCAAGTACCGTATGGATGAGGAATTTACCTCCATTGATGAATCGATTGCGATGGCGGTGATGTACGCAGCCAACCACCTCGATAAAGTAAAAGCGATTATCGCATTCACTGAATCGGGCAGCACGCCACGCCTCATGTCGCGTGTGGGCTCGCAGATGCCGATTTTCGCTTTCTCGCGTCATATACATACGCAGCGTCGAGTGGCATTGTATCGGGGTGTTTACCCAGTGCCGTTTGATACGGCCGGTACACCAGATGCAGAAGATTATTCACGGGCCGTCAATAATCTGAAAGATGCCGGCGTGCTGGTAGATGGTGATCTGGTAATTCTGTCGAGCGGTGATACTAATTTGCTTGGCGGAACCAATACCATGAAAGTCCTGCGGGTTGGCGATAAGATCTAACGTCGAATCTTCCGGTTTATTCGCAGTCAAAAAACGGCAGCTTGTCTGCCGTTTTTTTTCGTCTACATTATGATGCTTGTTCAACTTGCTGCTGTTACGGAGTCCGTGTGATAAGAAAAATATTCTCGCTAGGTTTAGGGTTGTTTTTAAGTAATGCCGCTTCGGCGTTGGAGTTCCAGGGTAACTGGCAACAGGGTGCGGTGTTGTTAGGCAAGGTTCCGGCAGGTACACAAGTTGAATTCAAGGATCGCTCGGTACGAGTTACCGAAGATGGGCAGTTTGTTATCGGCTTAGGGCGCGACGCAAACCCGGAAGCGGTGTTAATAACCATCGATCCTTCAGGGAAGCGCCAGCAACATGAATTTACGGTTGCTGCCCGTGAATATAATATCCAGCGTGTTACAGGCGTTCCGCAGCGGACGGTAACCCCTTCTCCAGAACAAATTGAGCGCAGCCGGCGCGAAGCAAAAATGGCAGCAGATGCCCGCAAGGTTGATTTACCTTTACAAGACTTCTCTCAAAAGTTTGAATGGCCGTTGGTGGGGCGCATAACCGGCGTCTATGGTAGCCAGCGCTTCTACAACGGTGAACCCAATTCTCCCCACTATGGAATAGATATAGCCGCGCCCACTGGAACCTCTGTGCGTGCGCCTGCCGGAGGAGTAGTTACGTTGGTGCATCCCGATATGTTTTTTTCGGGTGGCACCTTGATTGTTGATCACGGTCACGGATTATCCTCAACCTTTATTCATCTTCATAAAATTCTGGTGGAGGAGGGTGAGCGTGTTGAGCAGGGGCAAATCATCGCTCAAGTCGGTGCCAGCGGTCGTGCTACCGGGCCTCATTTGGACTGGCGCATGAACTGGTTTGAGGAGCGTGTAGACCCATCGTTGCTGGTTGGCCCAATGCCGGCGGTAAAACCGGCTTCTGCCAAATAACCCGTAGATGCCTCCGGCCTATTGGAACCATAGCGCAAGGCTAGAGACAGCCTCCCGCCCGACAGTGTAAGATACCGGCCTTTTAAACCTCTTAATCGTCGTCACCAGCGGCGGTTTGCGGATCAAAAAGAGTCAGCGCCATGATCGATAAAAAACTTCTCAGCATTTTGGTGTGCCCGGTCAGTAAGGCCGAGTTGGAATATCAACCGGAAAAACAGGAACTGGTCTGTTGGGCGAGTGGCCTGGCATATCCTATTCGCGACGGCATTCCCGTCATGCTCGAAAGTGAGGCTCGCCAACTGACGAGCGACGAAAAAGCTCAACGTAAAAATTGATTGCTGACAGATTCTATCTATCCATTGCCTTGCAGAGTTGATGAACGATCTATGAAGAGCGCAGAAATCCGTGACGCTTACCTGAAGTTTTTTGAGAGCAAAGGACACACCATTGTTCCGAGCAGCTCGTTAATTCCGGGTAACGACCCCACATTGCTATTTACCAATGCGGGGATGGTGCAATTTAAAGATGTTTTCCTCGGAGCTGACAAACGCAGCTACACTCGTGCGGCCAGCTCCCAGCGTTGTGTCCGTGCCGGTGGTAAGCATAATGATTTGGAAAATGTCGGTTACACAGCCCGTCACCATACATTTTTTGAAATGTTGGGTAATTTCAGCTTCGGTGATTACTTCAAGCGTGAAGCCATTCAATATGCGTGGGAGTTTTTGACGGAAGTCTTAAAGCTGCCTAAAGAGCGTCTGTGGGTCACAGCCCATATCTCTGATGATGAAGCGGCCGATATCTGGGTAAAAGAGATCGGTGTGAGTCCTGATCGTATTTCACGCCTTGACGCGGACAACTTCTGGCAGATGGGCGACACAGGCCCCTGCGGTCCCTGTACCGAAATATTCTATGACCACGGAGAAGATATTCCTGGTGGCCCGCCTGGCAGCGAAAACGATCACCTTGATCGTTACATCGAAGTCTGGAACGTGGTGTTCATGCAGTATGAGCGTCAGACAGACGGAACCCTGATTCCGCTGCCCAAGCCGTCTGTGGATACGGGCATGGGGTTAGAGCGCATTGCGGCGGTCATGCAGCACGTGCACAACAACTATGATATCGATCTGTTCAAGCATCTCCTGACTGCCGCCGCGCAAGCCACCGGCGCCAGCGATATGGAGAATAAATCCCTGAGAGTTATTGCTGACCATATCCGTTCCTGCTCTTTCCTGATAAGCGATGGTGTACTGCCTTCCAATGAAGGCCGCGGTTATGTTTTGCGCCGGATCATTCGTCGCGCCGTCCGTCACGGCAATCAGCTCGGTCAAAAGCAACCATTCTTCCACAAGCTTGTTAAAGCGCTGGCGGAAGTCATGGGCGATGCTTATCCAGAGCTGAGAAAAAATCAGGCGCATATTGAGCGCATTCTGTTACAGGAAGAAGAGCAATTCGAAAAGACACTCGATAAAGGAATGGCAGTACTTGAAGATGCCCTGACAAAGCTGAAGGGCGCAGAGATTCCCGGTGAGGTCGTTTTTACCTTGTACGACACTTACGGGTTTCCATTAGATTTGACCAATGACATCGCTCGTGAACGCGGCTTGACTATTGATATGCCGGGTTATGAAAAAGCGATGGAGGCGCAGCGTGCACGTGCGCGTGCTGCCGGTGCATTTAAAGTGGATTACACCGCAGCCGGCCTGGATGTTCCCCCAACCGAGTTTTTGGGTTACAGCTCATTAGCCGAACAGGGTGAGATCCTTGCGCTGTTAAAAGGCGGGGCATCGGTGACTCATCTAAGTGAAGGTGATGACGGTGTAGTGGTTCTGAACCGCACCCCGTTTTATGGTGAATCCGGCGGTCAGGTTGGCGATTCAGGCTATATCGAATCTGGGGCCAGCCGTCTTGAAGTCCGTGACTGCCAAAAACAAGGCGACAGCCATCTTCATATTGTGCATGTCCTGCATGGGTCGGTTTCGGTAGGTGACAAGGTCACGGCTACCGTCGATACCACCGTTCGTCAAGCTACCGCCTTAAATCACTCAGCCACTCATCTGTTGCATGCCGCGTTGCGCAAAGTTCTGGGTGAGCATGTTACTCAAAAAGGCTCATTGGTTGACTCCGAGCGTCTGCGCTTCGACTTCTCTCACTTCGAAGCTATTAAGTCAGAGCAGCTTAAAGCGATTGAAAATCTGGTCAACGAACAAATTCGCGCAAACAGTGCCGTAACCACAGACCATTGTGATATGGAAGAAGCCAAAGCTAAGGGAGCTATGGCGTTATTTGGCGAAAAATATGGTGACCAGGTACGCGTCTTGACCATGGGTGAAGGTTTCTCTGTGGAGCTTTGTGGAGGCACACATGTCAGTCGTACAGGCGATATTGGCTTGATGCGCATTACCTCCGAATCGGGTGTTGCAGCAGGTGTTCGGCGTATCGAGGCTGTAACCGGAGCCAAGGCGTTGTCATTGTTCGACAGCCTGGAGCATCTGGTTGATGATGCGACTCGTGCACTCAAAACCAATCGCGATAACCTGATCGAAAAAATTGAACAGCTGGCAAATCTGAATCGCAAGTTGGAGAAAGATCTGGCGCAATTGAAGACGCGTCTGGCTACATCTGGCGGCGGTGATTTACTTGGTCAAGCTAAGGATGTTGAAGGCATCAAAGTACTGTCCTTAAATCTCGAGGGCGCAGACAGCAAATCACTGCGCGACAGCGTTGATCAATTTAAGAATAAACTGGGCACCGCTGTTGTACTGCTGGCAACTGTGGAAGATAACGATAAAGTTGCGTTGGTTGCGGGCGTGACCCAGGATATTACGAATAAGCTCAAGGCGGGTGATTTAATGCGCCATGTGGCGGAACAGGTTGACGGTAAAGGCGGTGGCCGACCCGATATGGCTCAAGGAGGCGGCACCAATGTCGCTGCATTGGAAAGCGCTTTGTCATCGGTTTCAACCTGGGTGGAGCAGCAGCTAAAAGCGCGATAAGTGTAAGGAAGGGTGAAGATACTGGTTATTTTTGGCTTTTTTTGCGGGATTGATTAACTTTCCGTGCAATTTGGTGTTTAATTGCCCGCCGTTTGCGGCGCGCTAATAGTTCCTTTAATGTCATTTAGATGAGGGATAGGCTGGGAATGAGCTTATTTGTTCAGAAGTACGGTGGCACCTCAGTAGGATCCATCGAACGCATTGAATCAGTCGCTGACAGAGTGGCTGCGTTCCGTGCCCAAGGCCACGATATGGTCGTTGTATTATCAGCGATGAGTGGTGAAACCAACCGTTTGATCGGGTTGGCCCAGCAAATTCAAGCCAAGCCAGATCCGCGCGAGCTGGATGTGTTGGTGTCCACGGGTGAGCAGGTAACCATTGCACTCCTGTGTATGGCATTGAAAAAGCGCGGTGTTGACGCAAGATCTTATACTGGCGGCCAGGTTCGCATCCTGACCGACAGTGCGCATACCAAAGCCCGTATTCAGGCAATTGATGAAGCCAATATGAGAGCCGACCTTGAGGCAGGGCGAGTGGTCGTCGTTGCTGGATTCCAAGGTGTGGACGAGCATGGGAATATCACTACGCTGGGGCGTGGTGGTTCTGACACCACGGGCGTTGCACTGGCTGCTGCGCTCAAAGCTGATGAGTGTCAGATCTACACTGATGTGGATGGTGTCTATACTACGGATCCCCGCGTTGTTGAACGCGCGCGTCGTCTCGAAAAGATCACCTTTGAAGAAATGCTGGAGATGGCCAGTCTTGGCTCTAAAGTGCTGCAGATTCGGTCGGTAGAATTTGCGGGCAAATACAACGTCCCTTTACGTGTGCTCTCCAGCTTTAAAGAAGGCCCTGGTACCCTGATTACCCTCGATGAGGAAGACTCTACAATGGAACAACCGATTGTCTCTGGTATTGCGTTCAATCGCGATGAAGCGAAAGTGACTGTTGCCGGCGTACCTGATACGCCCGGTGTGGCTGCCAAGATCCTGGCCCCTATTGGCGCAGCTAATATAGAAGTAGATGTAATCGTCCAGAACGTTGCTGCGGATAACACGACAGACCTGACATTCACTGTGCATAAAAATGACATGGAAAAAGCTGTCGCTGTCTTGCAGAACGTGGTTAAAGAGCTCGGCGTGCGTGAAGTGCGCAGCAATGATCAGATTGCCAAGGTGTCTATAGTCGGAGTGGGTATGCGTTCCCACGCGGGTGTCGCGTCACGCATGTTTACAGCGTTGGCTCAGGATGGAATTAATATTCAAATGATCACGACATCTGAAATCAAGATTTCGGTGATTATCGAAGAGCGCTATTTGGAACTGGCTGTGCGCAGTTTGCACACCGCATTTGGCCTGGATGCCGAGCCGTTGGAGAACAGAGTACGGGGGTAACTGTTACTCTGCATGGCAACAACAGACTCTGCGGTACTGCAAGGCCTGTTTGGTAAATTACAAACAGAAAATTTGGGGGTTTCTTCCTTTTCGCTGAAAGTAGACGATACTTAGACCAGGGTTAGCAGTTCTGGTGGCGATAGGGGTTGGTCGAGAGACGGCGAAGGCATTGGAGTCTCAGCCGTGCTCTTACAGGATGAGTGAAGGAGATTAATGATGTTGATTTTAACCCGCCGTATTGGCGAAACCTTGATGGTTGGCGATGAAGTAACTGTAACAGTACTGGGTGTTAAAGGTAACCAGGTTCGTATCGGTGTGAACGCGCCAAAAGATATTGCTGTGCACCGTGAGGAAATTTATCAGCGTATTCAACGCGAAAAGCAAAATCAGGATGAGCAACCCAGTTAATCATTCTGGTAGTACTGGCAGTCTGGTAGTTTTGCTGTCTGGATGCGCGCGGCGGGATTAATTAATAAACCGCCGCGCCGCTCGTTGGAAATTGTTTCTCCCGCCCATTATTTATGTTCAATCAAACCCTCCTAGGGGGATGCTTTTAAGAGCATAAAATTGATATATAGCCTTTGATTTTTTTTGAAATATGGTATTATGCCGCACCTGTTGAGACGACGACCTTTTTTAGGTGGGTGAGTTTCTAAAGTATTCAACAGGTGAAAATTAATCACACGATTAATTGAGTTTTCTTTGGAGAGGTGGCCGAGTGGCCGAAGGCGCGCCCCTGCTAAGGGCGTATACCCGTTAAACGGTATCGAGGGTTCGAATCCCTCCCTCTCCGCCATATTAAAAAGCCCGGTTATTGCTAACCGGGCTTTTTTATTATCTATGTTACCGTTTTGAAAAACCGCAGAATGAATTCAGAATTCATTCTGCGTGCGCATTAAAGCGCGTTTATTTTTTCAATTTGGTCCCGCAGTTTATCCAGAGCAATTTTATTTTCGGTCACACGAGTACGCTCTTTTTCAACGACATCAGCAGGGGCTTTATCCACAAAAGCTGGATTAGCGAGTTTTGCTTCAGTCTTCACGATGTCCTGCTCCAATTTGGCGCTTTCTTTAGTGAGGCGCGCCACTTCAGCGGTTTTGTCGATCAGGCCGGCCATGGGCACCAGGATTTCCATCTGGCCTACCAGAGCAGTAGCAGACATAGGTGCATTTTCTGCAGGACTCAGCCAGGTAATGCTTTCCAGTGCCGCCAGCTTCTTCAAAAACTGTTGGTTATCATTCAATCGCTGCTGATCATCAACCGAACCATTTTTAACAAGAACTGGAATTTTTTGTGCGTCCGCAATCTTCATCTCACCGCGAATATTACGTACACCCAGAATAACCGCTTGCAACCAGGCTACATCGTTGAGTGCTTGCTCATCGATTTTGGTAGCGTCTGACTGGGGATAGCGGCTCAACATAATAGTTTCGCCAGTAGCTCCTGCAAGTGGTTTTATTCTTTGCCAGATCTCCTCCGTGATAAACGGCATCAGCGGATGAGTCAGGCGCAGGATAGTTTCCAGTACACGAATCAATGTACGGCGGGTGCCTTTCTTTTGGGCGGCGCTGGCATTTTCATCCCACAGTAACGGTTTGGATAATTCCAGGTACCAGCTGCAATACTCATCCCAAACGAATTCGTGAATTGCTTGGGCGGCGAGGTCCAGGCGATAAGTATCCAGCGCGGCGCAGACGTTTTTTTCCGTCAGTTGCAGTTTGCTGATTATCCAGCGGTCGACGATAGAAAGCTCATAATCCGTCGAACCATCCTGGCCGCAGTCTTGATCTTCACACTGCATCAGAACATAGCGCGTGGCATTCCAGATTTTGTTGCAGAAATTGCGGTTGCCTTCGACGCGACCCATATCAAATTTGATGTCCCGTCCGGTGGACGCGAGGGAGCAGAATGTGAAGCGCAGCGCATCGGTGCCGTACGCAGCAATGCCCTCGGGAAATTCTTTGCGCGTTTGTTTTTCGATCTTGGCTGCATCCTGAGGGCGCATCAGACCGGTTGTGCGCTTTTGTACCAGCGTTTCAAGATCTATACCGTCAATAATATCCAGAGGGTCGAGCACATTGCCTTTGGACTTCGACATTTTCTGCCCTTGGCTATCGCGAACGAGGCCGTGGACATAGACTGTTTTAAAGGGGATCTGCGGCTGGCCTTGTTCGTCTTTGACCAGATGCATGGTGAGCATGATCATCCGCGCAACCCAGAAAAAGATAATGTCGAATCCGGTAACCAGCACATCGGTCGGATGAAATTTTTTCAGGAAATCGGTTTGCTCGGGCCAGCCCAGTGTGGAGAAGGTCCACAGCCCCGAGCTGAACCACGTATCCAGAACGTCTTCATCCTGCTGTAAAGACAGCTCGGCCGCTAATCCATATTTGGAACGCACTTCCGCTTCGTTACGACCAACGTACACTTGCCCATTGGCGTCATACCAGGCGGGAATACGATGGCCCCACCAGAGCTGACGGGAAATACACCAGTCTTGAATGTCGCGCATCCAGGAGAAGTACATGTTTTCGTATTGTTTGGGAACAAATTCAATGCGTCCGTCTTCCACGGCAGCAATAGCGGGTTCTGCCAGCGGCTTGGTGCTGACGTACCATTGGTCGGTAAGCCACGGCTCCACGACCACGCCAGACCGATCGCCACGGGGTACTTTGAGAGCGTGGTCATCGATTTTTTCCAGCAGATTTACTGCCTCAAAAGCGGCAACGATTTTTTTACGTGCTTCATAGCGATCAAGGCCGGCAAATTGCGCGGGCAAACTGCTGTCCACTTCTGTATTAACGCTGCCATCGACATTGAATATCTGGGCATTCGGGAGAACCGCTGCGTTTTTATCCAGCACGTTTATCAAGGGCAGGTTATGGCGTTTACCGACTTCATAGTCGTTAAAGTCATGGGCCGGGGTAATCTTGACGCAGCCGGTCCCAAATTCACGATCGACGTAATCGTCCGCAACAATTGGAATGAGTCGATTTACTAAAGGCAATACGACGAATTTGCCAATGAGTGACTTATAACGTTCGTCTTCCGGGTGGACGGCGACGGCGCTGTCACCCAGCATGGTTTCGGGACGAGTGGTAGCGACAACGAGATAATTTTTTCCATCAGCCGTTGTGGCATTGTCAGCCAATGGATAGCGCAGATGCCAGAGATGGCCTTTTTCGTCATGGTTCTCGACTTCGAGATCAGAAATGGCCGTGTGGAGCTTGGGGTCCCAGTTCACCAAACGTTTGCCACGATAGATCAGGCCGTCTTCGTACAGGCGGACAAAAGCCTCCTGAACGGCGCGTGACAACCCTTCATCCATCGTGAAGCGCTCGCGGCTCCAATCGACAGAAGAACCAAGGCGACGGATTTGGCGGGTGATAGTGCCGCCGGATTGTTCTTTCCATTCCCAGACTTTGTTCAGAAACGCTTCACGCCCCAGGTCATGGCGGCTCACATCCTGAGCAGCCAGCTGGCGTTCTACTACCATCTGGGTTGCGATGCCTGCGTGGTCTGTTCCTACCTGCCAGAGCGTATCGTTGCCTTTCATGCGGCGGTAACGAATCAAAGCATCCATCACGGCATTGTTAAATCCATGACCCATGTGCAAACTGCCGGTCACATTGGGTGGTGGAATCATGATGCAATAGGGATCACCCTTGCCGGCGGGCTTGAAATAACCCTTCTCCTCCCAAGTTTGATACCACTGTTTCTCGATGGTGTGGGGCTGATAGGTTTTATCCATGGATCTGTGTAACCCTGATGTCGTTTGATAACTGGAATAAATTCTGATAAGGGGACGGATTATACAGATTGGGGGGGCTATGGCCTAGGTTCATGTCCGCGGTAAGTGACTGGGAACTGCTTGAACCCGAGAAAGTATGTGCGCGGCGAGGTGCGTACCCTTAGAATGCACCCAGCATGCCGCAGTAAACTCAGAGTTAATTATGAAAGTACTTTTTATAAAACGATTTCCGGACCGGTCGGAAGTTGATCTGGCCTTACGCTTATACGCCATGGGTGTATATATTCGCGTGTTGAGCGATAAAAAATCTCTCGGACGTGACGAGCTATCTGATGCTGGCATTCATATTGATTCGGTGCCTTACCGCAGCAAGATATCGCTTCGCTTTATCTGGCAGATTCATCGTATCTTGCAGGAGCAGGAATTCGATTTCATTCACTCCACTGACGGAAAAGGTTTAGCTAACGCCATCTGGGCTTCGTATTTTAAAACAATAAAAATCATCGGCTATCGCGGAACCCTGGCGAAAGTCAGACGGAGTGATCCGAGCTATTGGCTGGGACTTTTAAATCCGCGCGTCGATCATGTGGTGTGCGTTAATCGTTCTATTTACGAGTACATGCACAACTTTTTCCCGACGGAAAAGTTATCACTGAATTACAAAGGTTACAGTCTTTCCTGGGCGGATGAAGCGGCGAATGAAATTATTGAGCCATTGACGCTTCCTGGAGGCACATTTGTTGTTGGCTACATAGCTAACACCCGTGGGCGAGCCTTTAAAGGGTTGAGCGTACTTGTGAAGGCTATGCATTTGCTTAAAGAGCAAAATATCCATTTATTATTCATTGGGGATTACGATGATGAAATGCTGTCGTTAGCCAAACAGGGTGAGGCGCACGATCGAATTCACTTTTTAGGTTCACAAAAAAACGCGGCAAGCTATTTGCGCTATGTGGATGTTTTTGTATTGCCGTCTACTCGGGATGGTTTGCCCAGAGCTATGAAAGAAGCAATGGCGCAGGGGATTCCGGTGATCACCTCAAATATCATCGGTCCAACTGAACTGGTCATCCATGAAGAGTCCGGCCTTTGGGTTGAAGCCAATAATCCCGAAGCACTTGCCCAGGCTATTGTACGGTTGTATGAATCGCCCGCTTTGCGCAAAGAGCTGGGAGATGCCGGTCAGAAGCGCTTGGTGGAAGAATTTTCCGCAGAGAGTTTTGTGGCTAAAACCTATGCGCTGTATCAGCGATTAATGTCAGTCGATCGTAATAACCGATAACGGTTTATATTGAGTTGATTTTCGTTCATCAGCTTCGCGTTCCCCGCCGACACCAGAATGAAATGAGTTATGAATAAGCGTTCCAGCGGGGAAGTGGGCGATATTCCTAATAAGTTTTTTTCTAATATGACAGCGAGACTTGACTCAGGGAGCAAGCAATAGGTATTGCGGGGCACCACTGAGTTCGATTGTGTCCAAAGATTCTCCCAGGTAATTCCACGCTGCTTCATGCTTAATATCCAACGGACCTGCAGCTTCCTTCACCGACCAAGCCATTAGATATTTGCGTTCGCCTTTGGAGAACTCCAACAAATAATCCTCTGGTGCACTGGTGAGACGGCGCTCGAACCGGGAATCGCCCAAAAGATTCAGAAAAAACACCAGTGCATCAAACGCGGGGCGCTGCCGGAAATTATTCTGGTCATCTACCAATCCATATCCCTTTGCCGACAGTTGCCACCAGAACACTTGATCGACGTAACCCGAGCACAGCGTGATAGCCAGGTAGCGCAGCATGTAATGTGCATAAACTGCTTCAGATTCGCCTGACGGGCGTTTCTGCCAACGTGCGGTGACATAAGGACACACGATCGGCGACCAAACATCGGTGTCTTTCAGTGGCCAATTCACTTCTGAAATAATTATCCGGTCATTGCAAGCGGAAGACGAGCGCGCAATGGCTTTCAATAGTTGCGCTTTTTCCAAGGTAGAAAATCCGCCTTGATGATTTTCCGGAGCACCTCGACGGTCAACATAGAGCAAATGAGACAGTGCATCGAATTGATAACTCGAATCAATCTTTTTTAATTCCGTAAGCGCTGAAATAACAGGTGCGTACTCGAAGTCGATACAGGCGGGTCCGCTGATTTTGATAGAGGGATATTTCAGCTTGTAATCAAAAGTGATTGCAAGCAGTTCGCGTAATTCAGCCAGATTCCAGATGCCCCATTTGGCTCGGTTATACGCATGAGTTACTTCAATGCAATCAACTTGCGTCGCAATCCGAGGAATGATGAAGTCGAGAAACGCTTTCCATTTTTGAGGCTCTACAACGGCGGTTCTATCCTGGAGTAACGCCACCATAACGGAGACACCGCGCGCGCGCAGTGAATGAATAAGATCAATGGTGCTTGCCCACTGGCGGGATGTTTCATGGCGATAAAAACGTACCAGAACCGGTGGGTTTCCCAGCTTCTCCAGCAGGGGTTGTTCGTGAATTGCATAACGGGGGTCAGGATTGATGGCTATACCAATCCGTCCTGTCATTTCAACAGGAGTGGCAAAAGCTTTGGTACGTAATCGACGGTAGTGGCTCACAATTTTCGGAAGCTTTACCAGTACGCGCAAAAACGTCTTCGCAAGATCTCCCGGATTGCGTTCTTGATTTTTTTCTTCTTTCGATAGCGCGATCATGGGCTGGGCTGTTTTTTCGTCCCACAGCCAATAATCCTTATTGTGCGGATAGGTGTAGTTATTCTTCTTGTGCCGGTTTTTAAGGTAACGAATGGGATGCCGAAATTTTCTGCTGTTTCTGTGCCGCGTGAAAATAGCCCGCTGTTGTCTGTGTAGTTTTGCGAGTTCGTGGGGTAGTTCCTGGTGGCCAGCGTAAATCTGCAGAAAAAAATGCAAGTAGTTTCCCGGCAGAATAGGACGGGCTAAATCAATAGCGCGCGCTTTGTTGCTGATGCCGTTTTCAAAAACCTGGTAGCGGTTTAAGTCGATAAAACTGGGTGATGCCCAACTTCCATCCGCATTCTTCGGCAGGAGAATGTTCTGGTTGCCGAGATCCCCATGCATAAAGCCCGCGTCATGCATTTGCTTTATTGCCGGTGCAACTAACAGAAGCAGCTCCATAAGTTTGGCGGAATCTTTATGCTGATGATAAATTTCGAAGAGTACATCACGAAAACAAACAGCAGGTTCGAAGAAGCAAATGTAATAACTCTCCGTCAATCGGTTACCGTTCCATTCATCGAGTGCGGCGATCGGCGTGGGGGTATTAATGCCGCTGTTAAGTAACTTTTGGGCGGCGATATAAGATCGTTCTGCTTTGGATTTATTTTTTTTATCATAAAGATCTTTTAGCAGGCTTTGTCGACTAAACACCTTTATCGCAACGTCGTGATTGATTCCCTTGATCAACATAGAGGTTTTAACAACGTAATCTTTGCCATGGGAAATCCGACGGGAGGTCTCGATTAGCTGCTTGATCTTGGTTAACTGCTCCAACACTTCATCTACGTCGAAGTCCGCATTAATGAGTGCTTGATATTGGCCGACAGAGCGCGTTCTTGTTTGGATCGATTTAATCTGCATGAGGAAATTGCTGTTTCTGTAAAAAATGAGTGATGTACTCGGCGCTGGAAGGCTGTTGTTATCTAGATAACAACATCTTCAGCGTTTGAGGCGGCATCTTGATCATCTGTCTGCATGCTATTCAGTGAAAAATAAAGATTTTCGTATTCTTCACGCATACGTGCTAAGGAAAACTCCGCGAGGGCACGCTGCCGCGCGGTTTTCGCCAGGTTCTCGGCGAATGCTTTGTCAGTCAATAGCATTTCTATAGCCGCAGCCAGCTCTTCAGGAGAGGAGGGTGCTACAAGCAAACCATCTTTATCCGGTTGGATCATCTCCTGAATGCCGGGTACCGACGAGCCAATCACCGCGCATCCTGCCGCCATTCCTTCTGCCAATGCTATCGGCATGCCTTCGTAATGACTGGACAAGAGACAGACCTGATGGTGGGTTAAAAGCTCCGGAAGATTGTTAACATGGCCGGCAAAGGTGATTTGTTGCTCCAACTGGAGACTTTTCGTTAGTTCTTTTGCATTTTTCAAATAGCGCGGATGC
Organism: uncultured Cellvibrionaceae bacterium; assembly: GCA_964448175.1. Taxonomy (GTDB): domain Bacteria; phylum Pseudomonadota; class Gammaproteobacteria; order Pseudomonadales; family Cellvibrionaceae; genus Cellvibrio. The sequence continues at coordinate 45,452 of CAYUVQ010000013.1, forward strand.
CCGAGGCCGGCAAATACCGTTGGTACGAGCAAACCTTTATCACGGAGGATCGCGAGCGCCTTAATTACCGTGATGTGATCTTTTTGTTTGCCAAAACGCGCGGGCATGACGATACCAGCAATGCGCTCATTAAAGGGACAGCCTTCTGCAGCGTCGAAACGTTCCAGCGAAATGCCGTTGGGAATTACGGTGATCTTGTCCGGCGGAAAATGTAATTTTTCCAATTGAACTTTCACGCCTTGGGCACAGGCGACAATTGCTCGGGTGTATCGGGTGAGCCAGTGAGCCTGCCAGAGCCGCCACCTCGAATAATTTTCCCGCGAATTGTGTTCCACATGGATTAGGTGCGGAACTCCGGCCAGGAGGCCCGCGTAACGTCCCCACAAATGTTCAGTAAAGCCATGTGCGACCAATATGTCCGGCTTGAATTTTCGACAGATGAGATAAAGGCGAATAATGGTAATTAACTTCAGCCCACCGCTGATTAATGTGACGGGAACTCCCGCCTCATCCAGTCTTTTCACCTGATTGATATCAGTCGTAGGTCTTTTCCGGAGCACGAGACAGCTTATGATGCGTGGATGGTCTTTGGTGGATTTGACCAGGTCAATCGCCACCGAGGTTGAGCCGGTAAATCCACCGGCCACAAAGTGGAGAACTTTTAGGGATCCTTGCATGATTTAGTGCTTCCAATAGTTCATAGCTTTTCGCAATTTAAATTTACGCCAGAGGTTCCAGGGTTTTGGTTTAGCATTTTTTCCGCCGCGCGCAATGAAATTATCGATTGCATCAAGAATGCGCTCTGCTGACCTGCCATCCCGTAGTGGATGGATAGTTTCACCGAAGCTTTTAATCGCTGCCATCAGTTCGGGGGGGCGGCTTAAGGCTTTACGAATGGCTGGCTCAAAATCTTCCACTTTACTGATGTTGATTAACTGCGGACCGGGTCGCCGATTGTTGAACGTCACAACGGGCTTGTGAGTTAATAAAAATTCGCTCAATGCAGATGAAGTATCCGAACACATCAGATCTGCATCACCAAATAATTCCAGGATGTTATCCACTTCGGAAAAAACAAGATTCTCATTTTCCAGCGCTTTGAATCTGGCTCGTATTTCGGGATTCATCTTGGGGTGTAAGGTCACCACCCATTTCCATTCTCCGGTTTGGCTTAAGCGTTTAACCTCGGGGTAGAGTGTTTCTGCCGCGCTCCATGAGGGGGAGAAGGTAGAGTGGTATAACACCACCGGCGGGTTTTTTACAGGAGGAACCTGCTCAGGTAATTGCGTAAAAAAATAATCCAGTTTCGGCCAGCCGGTTTCCACTACATGAAAATGCTGCATTTTTTTTTCAAGCGCGGTGAATTGTTCGGTGTCTTTGGGACCGGTGGTGCAATACAAATCAAAAAAACCACGAATGTAAATATGGCGCGGCTTACCGGCGTCGAAGCCGTGGAAGGTTTGTACTTTAACGCCGGGAAAAAAATGCGGGACGAGATTGTTAGGAGTAATGACCGCAATAGGATTCCATTTTTTAACATCTTCAACGCTATTCAGCAAAAGATCATGTTCAGCAAGATCCTCCGCGCCGGGTCCGCCAAAAAACCAGGCCACTTTGTCACCACGGGCCTTAATTGCCGCATCTATTGGACGCATGATGGCCTGGGTATAACGCTCCGAGCCGTAAAATAAGTAGTGTTTTGCCATAGCGTTAAATAACCTGAGTCAGACGCATGTTGGACGGAATATCATATTAATGAGATGCCACCGCAGCAGTAGAGAGTTTCTGCTGTAGTTGTTGCCACGCTTGCTTTGGTAACACGGCGGTCATGCAAGGCGGAGTATCCGTGCTGTGTTCGGGTAAAAGTTTACAACTGCGTTTATGGCAAGGAACGCACGGCAGAGGATTTTCCATCTGCAAGTTACAGGTGTGTGCCCCGATAAGACCAACTTTGACCGGTGATGTTGCGCCATAAAGTGCGATGGTGGGTGTCTCCAGCGCACCAGCCAGATGCGAAAAGCCGGTATCCAGCCCGACAACCCCAACTGCACCTACCAGTTTTTCTG
>CAYUVQ010000014.1:0-1788 GCA_964448175.1 uncultured Cellvibrionaceae bacterium
ATTAGAAGTGGCGAAATGATTGAGGTCGTTAATGATGGATAAATCAATCCTGGATACTATCCATGAAAGTGCAAAAGGACTGCATAAAGCCGGCGTGATGAGCGACGTTACCCTGCGCGAATTCGATGCGCTGTGCCTGCCGCCGGTAAAATCCTACACGCCGGCTCAGATCAGGCGCATCCGAGAAAGAACTCGGGCCAGTCAAGCGGTGTTCGCCGCTTATCTCAACACCAGCCTTTCGACGGTTCAGAAGTGGGAGCGTGAGCAGGGTGGTAAAAAGCCCAACGGCCCGTCACTGAAACTGCTGAACCTAGTGGACAGAAAGGGATTAGAGGCTCTGATCTAAATAAACGCCCGCAGCGTTAACTCTGCGGGCGTTTTGACTGTGATACATAAAAATGGGTCGTGTTAGCTAACGCATAGGGAGTTTGGAGTTAACGTCTTCTTTTATTGCTGTAACCATGAAGCCGGAATCCGTATAGATCAAAACATTGCCTTCCTCCGCTTGTCCATCGGGAATCACGTCTCCGTATAAATAAAGTTTATTTTCGTCACAGAGTAGCGGTCTGGAATTTCCATATTCGACCCTATTTACCAGTTGGTTTTCAGAGTTCAACAAGATAATTTGATTAACACCCCGAGCAGTCATCGCGCCTTGTACCAATTCTCTTACATCAACAACAGCATAAGCTTGTTGGTCTATTGTCAATGTACATGTGTGGCTGACGTGAACAAGGGTTCGCGCGTTATCTGCTATTTCGGCATCTCGCATTAATTGGACGAGGTAAGCTTGATCATCAAGCGATCTGGCGGCAGCGTGAGTTGTTGTTTTATTAACGATTTCCGATTCTTTGGGTGCGTCCGGCTGGCATCCGGATATGATAAAGCTGCTTACTAGTACCAGCTTAAAGAGGTTTAGATTCACTCTATTTCTTCCTTATTAGCTTGGGAAAAACTTCATCAAGGATATAGGTCAGTTTCGCTGAGTAGTTAATATCGTGAATCAGTTTTTTTACAAACTATATTCAATAAAAAAAGCAGCCAAGCCACTCCCGAACTTTGTTCGTGAGTCACTTGGCCGCTACACGTTTGACGCCTTTAAAATTTCTCGGGCGCCGTTTAATTACCTACACACATTCATCGTTGCGCCGTTCGACAAGGAAATATTCGAAAAGCTGCTATTGCCGCCGGCACAAGGGCTTTCACGAATCGAAGTGCCGCTCACGCTTAAGTTTCTCACGGTAATGTCCGATGTGTTGGGGAAGTCGCTGCGGGCGGCGATGCGGAATTCGCCACCGCCGCTGATTCTGCCGGAGCCGATGGTGACGTTGTAGCAGTTTTCAATGAGTACAGAGTTGTTGCCGGTATTAGCAAGGTCTATTTCATCAATCACTGCTCCACCACTTTCAGACACGCAGAAAATTCCGCGGCCGCCGCCACGTGCAACAACTTTTTTAACGCGGATGTTGGTGGCGTAACTGCTGCCTATGCGGCCATTGCGATTGGCCATCCTGAAGGCCGCGTAGCCGGTGCCGGTGCCTGCGCCTTGGGCGTCAACCAGGTCGACGGTGGCGTTGGTGGTGTCATTGAATATCAACCCGGCGTAGCCGGTGTTGCGCGCCGTGACTGTGCCGACGGTGACATTGTTGATGCCATAAGTTTCTACACCGTGGCCACTGGTTCCTTCAACGTACACATTATCGATGCGCAGGCGTTGTGCTTTATTAGCGCGATTGGAGCTGCCGTGGTTGTCGATACGGATACCGGCTCCGCTGCGCACGCGAATGT
>CAYUVQ010000014.1:1888-19743 GCA_964448175.1 uncultured Cellvibrionaceae bacterium
CCCTGCACGAGCAAGCTTTCCATGCGCGTTCTTCCGGAAGACAAACTATCCAGCGCCCGCTGGATGGCTTCGCGCGTGTCGCTGCCCAGGTTTGATGTCGATCCGTTACGCGTGAGGATCCAGTTTGAACCGGATTTGGTTAACACCGCGTTATAACCCGACGTCGAACCATTACACGGATATTGGGCAGATAAACCGCCACCGGTGCTCGGTGTGCTACTGGATGCGTTGGACGATGAAGAGCTGGAGGAAGGCATGCTCGGGCAGCTGCCCGCCGTTGCACCGGAGCCGACCACCGTCAGGCTGTCTATATTGGCTAAGCCTTCCGCGCCCATTGCACGCAGATCAAGCGTATTGGTGCCCTGGACTAAATCCACCGTGACGGATGCCTGCTGCCAGTTGATCCAATCGCCGGTGCTGGGAAAGTCTACGCTGTGAGCACCATTGGCTCCGTTGTTGATGCGCAACTCTGCCGGGCGTGCGGCGCCGTTATTCGCGTACCGAATTTGCAACGTGTATTGCCGGCTTTGTGCAGCATTCACACTCCACAGAATATTTGCACCGGTTTGATTGGGTGTATTGATATAACCTTCGCCGGTAAAGCCGTTGTTGATGTTCTCAAAATCATCACCTTTGCACACGCCCGCGTTGCGCTCCTGCAGCACCAGGCTTGCGCCATTGCCTGTTGAGGAAACGCTCGCTGAGCTGGATGTTGGCGCTGAGCTGGATGCTGGTGCTGAGCTGCTCGAGCTGGATGAGGGCGCGGGACTGCCGTCACACACGGCGCCCGTTACCCGTGGCGTTTCCGCAACGCCTCCGTTGGTGTCGCCCTGAAAGCCAAACTCTACGCTCTGGTTCGGACCGATAACTCTGTTCCAACCAGCAGGCGTAGCTGTGTATGTGCCCGCAAGCGTTGCATTCCACGAACTGGTGATACGGTTATTTTGATAGGACCAGTTTACGCTCCAGCCGTCGATGGGCGTGGAGCCGGTATTGGTGATGCGGATGAGTCCGGTAAACCCTGAGCCCCAATTGTTGTTGACGATATATTCACAGGTTGCCGCCTGCGCGCCGACATTGAGTCCCAAGCTGAGCAGGGCGCCCGCACCGAGGACCTTTATTTTTCGAGATATCATTGTGCTCTCCTAGAAGAATAAAATTTATTTTTTTATTTTGCCCCGCAGAACAACGTCTTCATCTGCATAAATGCCTGTGAGATAAAGAAATTCGAGGGCGTCAAAACCTTACACGGTTTCGTCGGTAGGAGCATGTATGCAGTTCGAAAAATGGCGTTTACGGCAGCGGAATAGATAGATTTTTTTTGAGTAAAAATAACAACATGCTATTTAATTAAGTTCGCTCATGCGTGATTTATTAGTGAAAAAGGGCGGCCAAGCCAACCACAAGGTTGTGGTGCTTTTGTCGCTTGGCCGCTGCGTTTCCTCAGCCTTTTACGCACAGCACTTGTTTCAGCGTATGAACGATTTCAACCAGGTCGGATTGATTTTCCATGACGGTGTCGATGTCTTTATAGGCGGAGGGGATTTCGTCGATCACGCCGTTGTCTTTGCGGCACTCGACGCCTTTGGTTTGTTCCGCTAAATCCGTTGTGCGAAATTTGGCGCGTGCAGCGGTGCGGCTCATGGTGCGGCCAGCGCCGTGGGCGCAGGAGCAAAAGGATTCCGGATTACCTTTGCCTTTTACGATATAGGATTTTGCGCCCATGCTGCCGGGAATGATGCCCAGCTCACCGTCCCGTGCGCTGATGGCGCCCTTGCGCGTTAGCATGACATCGGCGCCGTAGTGTGTTTCGCGGCTGACATAATTGTGATGGCAATTTATGGCGTGGCGATCCGTGCGAAACCGTGGCAGGAATGGCGTTATCGCGCGTAATACTAATCCCATCATTTCTTCGCGATTGAGTCGCGCATATTCCTGTGCCCAGTTCACGGCAGTCACGTAATCCACAAAATGCGTGCTGCCTTCGGTGAAGTAGGCGAGGTCTTTGTCGGGCAGGTTGTGGATGTGTTTGCCCATATCTTTTTTGGCAAGCGCAATAAAGTAACGGCCGATGGCATTGCCAATACCACGGCTGCCGGAGTGCAACATGACCCACACATCTTTGTTTTCATCAAGGCATACTTCAATAAAGTGATTACCGCTACCGAGCGTGCCGAGCTGTTTAGTCCAGGTGCTATGTGGTTGTTTGATCATCTTCATCACGGTGGGATGTTTTTCAAATAACCATTCAACACCCGGCGCCAGCTGTTTGCACACGCTGGTGCGTACGCTCACCGCTTTATGTGCTTGCATTCCAACGGGCACAGCACGTTCGATGGCGCTGCGCATGGGCGCCAAATTATCCGGTAATTGAAACGACTTCACCGACAGGCGCACCGCGCTCATGCCGCAACCAATATCCACCCCAACCGCAGCGGGAATAATCGCGTTGAGCGTAGGGATGACTGAGCCAACGGTTGCGCCAATGCCAGTGTGAACATCCGGCATAGCGGCGATATGTGAATGCACAATGGGTAATTGCGCAATTTGTTTCAATTGGTTCAGCGCGGTTTGTTCAATGTCGTTGGTGTAAATCTTTACCGGTTTTACACCGTTTCTCGCATTTTTATTTAACTCAATTTTTACAGGCATGACTTTACCTACCAGTAAGGGGTATTAATCAATCAAACCAACCGGGGCCAAAAGAAAAAGCCCTGAACAGTGACCTGATCAGGGCTTGGTAGTTGCCTGACCTGGAAGGTTTGGTAAATAACCTTCCAAGCCTGAGTACTCGGAAGGTGTCAGTTGAATTGTTTTCCTGATGTAGACATTACGAGTACTCCTCTGTGAAATGTGACGGGCCAGGCCCGAAAAAGTGTGGGCGATAATACGCTGTTTTTTTGTGCTGTCAACGGGTGAGGGTTTTGCGTGGGTGGAAGATATTGGTGAGGGGTTAGGGGTGATTGGACGATTGCGGCGGTGAAAATATTGAGCGTGTATTTGCGAGAACGGTGTCGGATTACGCTTAGGCTAATCCGACCTACGGGGTGGGGTGCTGTAATTATGTAGGTCGGGTTAGCCTAAGCGTAACCCGACAGAGAGCTGCGCTCAGAGCTATAAACCTTGCCTTCAGCAAATCGCAATTAATTGATTGGCAAATCGCAACCTATTTAATTTGATAGCAAAGCATTACACTGCGTTTCACCGTTAAGATAAACCAAACCTTGCCTAAGCCGTTTCCCACTAAGATGAGGTTCGCGTAATTGTTGCGCCGCCTTCCCAAGGATAATCGTCTAACGTATTAATCACGCGGATGACGAAATAATTTTCGCCCACCTCAAGCGGAACCTGGACAGAGAAGCGTCCATATTCGGAATTCATCTCATCAATAGTCACCGGCAGTTCGCCTGCTATTGAATCGCCCATGATGATGAGGCGAATAACTTGCGTGTTATATTCCTCACCCGGGATATTAAAGCGTCCGGTCAGTGTGATGGTATCAGCGCTAGTTTCCTGATCATGCTGATCTACGGTTATATCGAATACCGAAGGGTGATAGATCGCAAAAATTTCTGTCTCTGCGTATTCGCCGACTTTATTTTCAACATAAATAGAAAATCGCGTGGTAGAAGCGTTCAACTCGACAACCGCTGCGAATCGATAGATTCCTTCGGTAACAGGAATTAAGGCAACTGGTTTGTCAGCAACAAGCAGGGTGAGATCTTCTGCTGGCCAATAGGAATGAACCTCACCGGTTATTGCAAAAAGGGGTTCTCTCACCGTGACGTTGGGGTAAGATAAATTTTCCAGCGTTGGTGGGGAAAGGAATGTGTAAATCGTCGTCGCCTCGCTACGATTACCCGCGTGGTCGACAGCAACGACGGTTAACATATTTTCCCCTGCGACGAGTGTTAACTCAGCCACGTAGAATCTTCCATCCTCCTGCATGGGAAATTCGCCCAGAGGCGTTTTTACCATGACACTGGAAAGGCCGCTGGCATTGTCCCCTGTATCTCGCACCACTGCATGGAATCTAATATTCCGCTGTGTCGTATCTCCGCTACCCAGTAAAAATATATTCGGCGGTGTAGTATCACCTGGCTCTACCGGCGGGGCGGCTCGACAAATACGGGGAATGTTTAGCTTCTGTGCTGCTGCCGCATCATAAGCAACCTGGCTCTCTGTGCCCATGTCGACTATTCGTGCAATCGCTCCTCCAGATATTTTTGCCCGGTGGTGTAAATATAATTCACTTTCCGCTCGCACAAATCCGTACGTTTGTGTACCGGCATGAAATTCTGCTCTACCGTAGGTGTAAATGCTCAGCTGTGATGAGTCAGCGTTGTTGGCATTAAGTTTGACGTTCAGCGGAACCTGCAAGGGGTTGATGACATAAAGATGAACCGTGCCTTCGCCCAATACATCAATGCGGCTCTCTACTTCCAGATTTAATTTATGTATCCAGTATTCGCCTGCCGTTAAGCGCACAGAACTTTTATAACCAACGTCCAGTTGGTCAATGATGTAGACCTTGTGGTCGGGCGAGAACACAGCAGTGCCCCATTCTTCAACCTGGACGCGCCGGAACTCAGTGACGTTGTTTGCGCCCAGCGTAATTTTCTTGTGGGCGGGTATCAGTACTTCGGCCGTGGCACTGGTTTTTAGCCTTCGATTATCGCGTGGGCGAGGTGTGGTAATTCCGCTGACCGAGCAGGCATCCGTTGCGCAGCTGGTACGGATGGACCAGGGATGATTTTCCACACGTGCTGTGTTGAGTGCAGTTGAAGACGGATTCGCTATGTGAGCATTGTAATCAAACCGAATGTAGCTGTTGTTGCCAAACGTCTGTAGTCCATTACTGTAAATATCGGAACAATAAGGCAGCTCTGCACTCAGTGCAGGTGCCGTGGTGAGCAGCAAAAAACCTGCGCTTAACCAGCACAAAATATGACTCGGAAATGTAGTAAGCGATAACATCTGGCGGATGAGTGTCATGATTAACTCCTTTAGTCGCAAAAGAGTGATGCCCCGGCAGGGCATCACTCACCAAGTGGGTGGACATCAGTTCAGCTATTTGTCGGGATTTAAACCAGGCCATTCGTAAAAAGTGTCGAGCCGATATTCCAGATCGTGCATGGGTGTGGTGACTTCAAGACGAAACCGGTTTACGCCTTCCAATAAATCCAGCCGTGTAGCAAAACGATAAATACCTTCTGCTACTGGAATGAGCTGCACGGGTTCACTTGCGATGCTGAGCGCAACGTCTTCGGGGGGCCAGTAGGTGTGTATTTCCCCTGAAACATCCAGGGTCGGTTCGTAGGTATAGTCGAGATAGGTCATGTTCACGAACTGGGGTTCTGACCAGAATATCGCGAGATCGAACTGGCTGGATTCATTACCGGCATTATCGCGCGCGTACACGGTAAAGGGGTTCTCGCCGGGGACTAGCCGAACATCGATCGTATAGGTATCGCCGCTGGCTTCCATCGGCCATTCTTCAGTCTCACTGCGCAGTACAACGCTTGCTATGCCACTGGCGTTTTCACCGCTGTCCCGGATCACCGCAATAAACGTGGCGCGATTGGATGAAGGGTCTTCATCAATAAACGTGCTGAGAATTTCTGGTGGTGTCACATCAACGGGATAAGACACTTCAGAGGCTTGGCATATGGTGGGTAAATCAACCCGCTTTGCCGCCGGCCAGTCATGCGCAATCTGACTCTCCGTGCCCAAGTCAACGATATTGGCAATAACCCCGCCGGTAATCCGCGCGCGATGTTGCATCAGCAGTTTGTTATTCGCGCGTACAAATGCATAAGTCTGACTGCCGACAGAAAACTCGGCGGAGCCGTAGCTATAGATTGTCATCTGCGCCGGGTTCCTGGTGTTGGTGTTGAGCTTGACGTTCAAAGGAATAGTGAAGGAATTAATAAAATACAGATGCACTGTGCCTTCACCCATGACGTCTATGCGACTCTCCACATCCATATTAAGGGTGCGAATCCAGTATTCTCCGGCAGGCAAACGCAGCGAACTTTTGTAGCCAAGGTTAAGTTGGTCGATGATATAGACATTATTGTCCGGCGAGAAAACGCCCGTGCCCCACTCAGAAATGCTGACCTCACCAAATTCTGTTATGCCATCGTTTCCTAAAGTAATTTTTTTATCCCTGGGAATGACAACCTGCAGTGTGGATGTGGTCGTCAATTTGCGTTTATCCTGCGGCTTGGACATGTTGGTTAATGTGGCCAGACAAACTACGGTGTTGCAACTTTTACGGATGGACCACGGATGCGTCTCAACCCTGCTGGTCGTAATCGATATCGATTCGGCATTAACAATCTGAGCATTGTAGTCAAAGTTAACGTAACTGTTATTACCGAATGTCTGTATGCCTCGGGCAAATAACCCCGTACAGTAAGGTAAAGCCGCCGTGGCGGCGTTGGCAAATAGAATGGCGATAGCAAGAGCAAGGAAGGAGGAAATCTTAAGCAGCTGTGATAAAGCGCAAGTGGACCAGGGAGAAGCTTTCATGGCAGGTTCCTTTTGATGCGAGAAAGTTAAACGTCCTCACGATTGAAGCGAACGTCCGGTAGGCCGAGCAGGAAAGTTGTAGTGCGAAAACAAATAACCCACAAGCCTGCATTCGTAAGCTAAGCGCCATTAATTTTTAAGTGCGAAGGCCTTCAAGGAATATCGAGATTTGCGCTCCAAAAAAAAGCCTTGGAGTTATATGTTTGTCGGCCCTAATAGCGTTAAAAACTAATTTGCCGCTCTAAATGGATTCATACTACATGTGCCATCCTGATTGGCTGGGAGGGAAATAATCAATCGTTAATCGTATGAGGGAGAGCACGGTGTCGAGACATTTTACGAGCAGATTACTGGTCTTTCTCAACAAGGGTTCCTTGGCTGTTAAATTAATTGTTGGCGGGATGCTTTCAATCTTTATTCTTGGTTGTGTTGCGCCAAAAATCACCACGTTTACTGTTACACCCAGAATATTTTGTCCGGGGACGGATATAAGAGTGACTTGGGCAACCGAGGGTGTTGAGGCAGTGGAGGTGTCCTATAACGGAGCGGTGATCGGTAGCGCTATTAACGGGTCTGCTACCGTAAGAGGTACAACCTCGGGGACTATAGAGTTGACTGCACGACGTGAAAATCAGGCGGCGACCATCGCTCAGGAAGTTGTGTTATTCAGCGGTCGTCACGCTGCTGAACTAGTGACAACAGGATGCTCCGGCGACGGCATTCCCACGGACACCATAAACTTAACCACAAATGACTTGCCTTTGCGGGTGAACAATGTGGCGAGTTCGTCCACACCGCTAACAATTAGCCATGCTGGTATGACTCATCAGCATCCTCCAGCTTCTTTTGATGTCTGGCAGGGTGAGCAAATGTCTGGCTCCTGGACAGTTACGGGCACTGCTCAGCCAGGGCGATCCTGCAGAGGTACTCTTGGAGGTACTGATGGACCAAACCCTGTGTCCGTAACGGTGGTAGGTTCATGTGACGGCGGGCCAGGTGATGGCCCCCAATCCATTACGCCGCCAGACCCCGTACAGCTCTCGGATGTGGTGGTAACCTTATTGCGTTGTAATGGAGAGCCAATAAACCGCGCAACACGAGCGCATCATTTATGGATTCGAGAACCGAACGGCTGCGTGGTCGACGAGAGCTTTGTCGCCAGCTCATTCGAAGAGGCGGTTGGATGCGCCCGTGACGAAGCTAAAAACGTAGTAGGGAGTGTGGCTGAATTACATCCTGGGCCAACTCCTTTTCATGTGAGCTGCGGTAGCCCGAATGAGTGCTTTAGTTTTATGGCGTTCAATCGGGCTGATGCAAGAAACTGTGCTCTGTCACTATGCCCCGGTTCCGGTGGCACTTTTTTAAATGGTCGATGCGGGCTTTAAAAAGCGTTATAAACTTAGCGGCTTTCAATTGAGGAGCCTCACCAGTAGGTCGGGTTAGCCTAAGCGTAACCCGACATCCTCATTTGAACATCCCCTAAACGAGCATTTACCAGCGCATCAAGCACCACCTTTAACCGAGCGAAAAATCTATTTAAACATAACCCGATTCCGCCCCGCATTCTTCGCTTCGTACAAAGCAACATCCGCGCGTTTTAAGGCTGCATCAAAACTTTCGCCGGGCGCTACCAGCGTTGCGCCGATACTCACCGTAACCTGTCGGCTGATTTTGTCAGAGATGGAATACTCCGCGATTAACTGGCGCAGTTTTTCCGCTAAAGCCACCAGCGATTCCTCCTTAACCTGCAGGCAGACCAACACAAATTCCTCGCCACCCCAGCGGCAGAATGAGTCATTCTGGCGGATATTTTCAGCTACCAGTTTCGATAGGTTTTTGAGTATCTCGTCGCCACAGTCGTGACCGTGTTGATCATTGATATCTTTAAAACGATCAAGATCAAGCAGCAGAATGCCAACCGTATTTTTGTCGTGACCCGGCGGCAAAACCTTGTCCAGAATCCGCTGAATACCGGCGCGGTTCAGCGCGCCCGTTAACGTATCGGTGGTGGACTTAACCTCATATTCGGACTTTTCCAGCTCCAATAAATCATAGTCAGTCTCCAGCTTCGCGATCTTCTGCTGCGCGGCGCGGGATTCACGGTAAACCAGAAAAAAACGATGCAGGCCTTCCCATACAATCAACACCATCCAGAAAATAATGATGGAAAGGTAAAGGGATTCTTTCTGAATCCATGAGCCGATCAGCTCAATCCGATGAATTTTGATTTCATGCTCGCCATGGTTAACAAAATCAAACCCCATACTGACGATGTTGGAAAACTCGGGAGCCGCATGCTGCTGCGGTATATCAAAGTCTCTGATCCACCACTCGGCCACACTGAACTCAGAGAGCTTGATCGTGACGTCGTCCTCCAGGTTGGCGGTGCGAATGATCGTTGAAAGAAATTTTGCCGACGTCACCGGGTCGCCGCGATCATAAGATGGGTTGTAGTTGCGCATATAAACACGAATGCGTGTGGCGTCACCTTTATAATCCAGGCTGATCTGCAGGCTGTCGTAGCCCTCCAGGTTCACGCCGTGGATATTGTTTTCACTCAGGCTGACTGAATACCCACAAGAATATCCGTGGCTGCTCGAAAACATGCAGCGCCAATGGTGTGCATTTTCATCAACCCAGCTTGCGGAAGGTATGCCGTCATCATTGGTGATGCCGTAAATAGATTCGGGGTAATTGGAATTGGGTAAAACCGTAATCCGTTTGTCAGGGATGTACTGCTGGGCCACAACAATAAGGATGGTTAACAGACCTGCAAACAGGCGCAGCGCGTTATAGATATTGTTCTTCATGAATCCGGCATGCCATCAGGTATCGATTAATTATTCGTCGTTGAGTGAAAAAGGCCGGGCAAACCTCCCTCTCGCTGGAAGTTTAGTAGACGGATTTGCAACCTGCACATATTTTAACGGCCGTCATTACAAATAGCAGCGAAGCGGCAGGATACGCTTTTGGACGCGTCATTCTTTTTATGTATTTGTTATGCCAGCGGGGCGCCCTTGAATGTTGATATGCATGAAAAGAGTTATAAGCTGAAAAAACCACAGCAAAATTGCTTTACCCGTGCTCCCTTCTATACTTAGTGGGCTTGCATTACAAGACGCATCAACCGCTCAACCACTCCTACCGATTTGACCTCAGTTGGCAGTCAGCTGCTGTTTAAAGGTGCGCATTACATAAGCCGTGTCCGACGACTTACTTTTTGTTGATCAGGATGTGCGGGAAATTTCAATTGGTGAGACAACTATCGTGGTGAGGAGATATGAATCGTTTAAGTGTGCGCGCGCAATTATTGTGGGGTTTTGGGCTGGTAATTGCGATTTTTATAGTGGCCAGTATTTTGGTCTCCATCCAGTTTAATGAAAACTTGAAGAACAACCGCTGGACGGCGCATACCTATGAGGTGTTGCTGGAGTCTCAAAACATTCTCGCTTCGCTGATAAATATCGAAACGGGTCAGCGCGGCTATCTATTGGCGGGCGAAGATTCATTCCTCGCGCCGCTGCGTCAAGGTGAGGAGGATTTCAGAAAAGCCTACGAGACTATCCGGGAGCTGACGAGTGATAACGCCGCACAGCAGGAACGTTTGCAGCGTCTGCAAAATATCTATAACGACTGGGAGCACAATATTGTCGAGGCGGAAGTAGAAAGACGCCGTGAGGTCGCGCAAGGCAATGGCGCTTTAGATGAAATTGTTGAGATGGTCAGAAGAGGCAGAGGAAAAGCCGGTATGGATTCCATGCGCGCTATCCTCGCGGAAATTGCTCAAGAAGAACGTAAGCTATTGGCAGAGCGGGCTGTCGCGGAAGCCGAGTCCCAGGAGCGTACAAATTTCTTATTAATTGCCAGTGCGTTGTTCGGAATTGTCGCGGGTATTGCGGTTGCGATGGTCTTCAGCGCGCGCTTGATCCGCCAGCTCGGTGCCGAACCTGGTGTGGCGGCTCAGGCTGCCCAGGAAATTTCCAACGGCCAATTAAATTTGCGGCTCGGCACAAACCACCTTCCTGATGGGAGCGTGATGTCAGCCATTGTGCAGATGGCGAATCAACTGAAAACCATTGTGGTGGGCATTCGCGATGCCTCGGAAGATGTGGAAAAGACCTCGAATGAACTTTCGGTAAGCAGTGCGAAATCCATCCGTGAATTAAACATTCAGAAAGAAGAAGCCGAACATGTGGCGGCAGCCATGAATGAAATGACCGCGACGGTAAATGAAGTAGCAAAAAATACGCAGTTCGCAGCAGAGGCAACCAAAACCGCTGACCAACGGGTTGTTGAAGGCGGCCTCCTGATGGAGAACAGCGTGAAAGCAATTCTCAGCCTGCACGATGAAATTGAACGTGCAGCGGCGGTGGTCTTAAAACTGGAGTCCGAAAGTCGGGAGATTACCACCGTACTGGAAGTGATTCGCAGTATCGCAGAGCAAACCAATCTGCTCGCGTTAAACGCCGCAATCGAAGCCGCGCGCGCGGGTGAACAGGGGCGTGGTTTTGCTGTGGTGGCGGACGAGGTTAGAACACTGGCAAGCAAGACGCACACCTCCACGGAAGAAATTCGCAATATGATCGAGCGCTTGCAAGCGGGTGTCCAGAATGTTGTCTCCACCATGGAAACCAGTCGCGCCGGCGCGAAAACCACCGTGACCTACGCGCAGGAAATGAATGATACGCTGCTGACGATAAAGTCAACGGTATCGGATGTGAATAACCTGAACATTCAAATCGCCACCGCCGCAGAAGAGCAATCTCAGGTTGCGGAAGAAATTAATAAAAATGTTCTACGCATCAACGAGGTGACCGACCTGACTGTCGCCACCTTGGCGCAGGTGGATAGAAGCGGTAATGAACTGAAAAACAAAGCCGCCGATCTTAAAAAGCGTATTTCGTATTTCAAACATTGATTAGGGAAGGCCAAAAAAGGGGGCAGTAAAGGCTGCCCCAGAGGCCGACTTCATGAAGCGGTCGTCGAAGAAGAAGGAAAAAAGCCGCCGGGTTAACGGCGGCAAGGTCGGGTTAAGGCATCAGGCGTGTACTTGTACACGGCCGTTGTGAATGCGAACCGCGTAAGTGGGTACGGTGTGTTCCGGTTTTTCCAGACATTCACCGGTGCGCAGATTAAAGTGTTGCTTATAAAGCGGGGAGGCGACCACGACGTTATCACCGATGGAGCCGATGATGCCGCGCGATAAGACGTTTGCTTCACCGATGGGGTCGTAATTGCCAATGGCAAAATATTCGTTGAGTCGGCGTGAGTGAAAGATAGCGATCTGCTTTTTATTTACCAACGCGCAAACGCCGGTGTCGGGCGTTAGATCACTGGCTTCGCATATGCTGGTCCAGCCAGTGGTTTGGGATTGACGGATAAGGTCGGAAGTCGCTGTCATGGTGTTCATAATGGCTTCTCTTGTTGGTGTGTTGCTCTGCTTCTGCGCGCAGTTCGCGCAGAGGTATTAAATTAATTTCCCACCAGTTCAATGAGCGGAATTTTTTGTGCGCGCTCTTCACTGGTTGCCGGACGCGGTTGATCCCGTTCAATGACATAAGCGAGGTTTTCATCGATCGCGCCTGAGTTAATAAAGTGACTGAAGCGCTTCAGTTTTTGCGGATCTTCAATAGTGGTTTTCCATTCACACTGGTAGTTGGCAATGTTGCTGGTCATTTCATCTTCCAGATCCTGCGCGATCCCGAGTTTGTCTTCGATCACCACTTTTTTCAGATACGCCAGGCCACCTTCCAGATTCTCCAGCCATACTGACGTGCGCTGTAACCGGTCAGCGGTGCGGATGTAAAACATCAACACGCGGTCGATGTATTTAATCAGGGTATCGTCATCAAGATCGGTCGCGAATAAATCCGCGTGACGCGGACGCATGCCGCCATTGCCACACACGTACAGGTTCCAGCCGTTTTCGGTGGCGATCACGCCAATGTCTTTTGACTGAGCTTCCGCACATTCACGGGTGCAGCCGGATACCGCAAATTTTAATTTGTGGGGTGAACGCAAACCTTTGTAACGATTCTCGATGGCGATGGCCATTCCGACGCTGTCCTGCACACCGTAGCGACACCAGCTGCTGCCGACGCAGGATTTAACCGTGCGCACGGATTTGCCGTAGGCGTGACCGGTTTCAAAACCGGCATCAATTAATTTTTTCCAGATGGTCGGCAGGTGATGCAGTTGCGCACCAAATAAATCAATGCGCTGGCCACCGGTGATCTTGGTGTAAAGATTAAATTCTTTGGCAACTTCGCCCAGCACAATTAATTTTTCGGGGGTAATTTCGCCGCCGGCAATGCGCGGCACGATAGAGTAGGTGCCGTCTTTTTGCATGTTGCTGAGGAAAATATCATTAGTGTCCTGCAGGCCCATATGTTCCGGCTTGAGCACATATTCATTCCAATAGGAGGCGAGGATGGAACCGACAGTCGGCTTGCAGATGTCGCAACCCAGGCCCTGACCGTGTTGATCCAACAGCTCATCAAAGGTGTGGATTTTTTTCACCCGCACAATGTCCGCCAGTTCCTGCCGCGTATGGGCAAAGTGTTCGCAAATGTGATTGTTGACTTCAACTCCCAGTTTAAGCAGTTCGTTATCCATGACCTGTTTAACCAGCGCCGCACAGCCGCCGCAACCGGTGGAGGCTTTGGTGGCGTCTTTAATGCCGGCGAGGGTGGTCACACCGTTTTGCACGGAGCAGCAGATAGCACCCTTAGTGACGTCATAGCAGGAACAAATCTGCGCAGCTTCCGGCAAGGCATCAATACCGATGGACGCACCGCCGCCTTCAACTGCAGGTAGAATAAATTGCTCCGGCGCATCGGGCAGGTCCATGCCGTTTATACAGATCTGCTGCAGGGTGCCATAGGCTTCCACATCACCAACCAGCACCGCACCGAGCAATTTTTTTCCGTCGCTGGAGACGATCAGGCGCTTGTAAACTTCGGCCACGCCATCACTGAAGATATAAGATTGCGCGCCGGGTGTGCGGCCTTGTGCATCACCGATGCTCGCCACATCCACACCTAATAATTTCAATTTGGTGCTCATGTCGGCACCGGTAAACTGCTCGGCCTGACCGGTGATATGTGCCACTGCCACCTTCGCCATCTGGTAGCCCGGTGCCACCAGACCAAAGATGCGGTTATTCCACAAGGCGCATTCACCAATTGCATAAATGTTGGCGATGGACGTCTGGCAGTTGTTGTTAATTACAATACCGCCGCGTTCACCCACAGTCAGATTTGCCTGCCGTGCAAGTTCATCCTGCGGACGGATACCGGCCGAAAACAGAATCATGTCGGTTTCCAGAAAGGATCCGTCGGCAAAATTCATGCGATAGCGACACTGTTCGCCGGCAACAATTTCTTTGGTATTTTTTTCGGTGTGGACCGTCACACCCAGTGATTCGATTTTGCGGCGCAACAATTGACCGCCGCCTTCATCCAGTTGCACCGCCATCAGGCGCGGCGCAAATTCCACGACATGGGTTTGCAGGCCGAGATTTTTTAACGCATTAGCAGCTTCCAGCCCGAGCAGGCCACCACCGACCACCACGCCGACTTTGCTTTCAGCTGCAGACGCCGTGATCGCTTCCAGATCTTCAATGGTGCGATACACCAGACAATGAGGTTGGTCTTTACCGGGCACCGGGGGAACGAAAGGAAAGGAGCCGGTGGCCAGCACCAGCTTATCGTAATGTTCCATCCGGCCGCTGGCGGTGGTGACACTGTTGTTTGCGGTATCAATGTGCACCACTTTATCGTTCAAGGTGTACAGTACACCGCGAGTTTGATATTCGGTTTCTGAGGTCAGCATCAAATCCTGCACGGTTGAACCGGCGAAGTAGTAGCTGAGTTTTACTCGGTCGTAAGCGAGCCGTGGTTCTTCAGAAAAGGTGAGGATTTCGTAGTCCGCTGCGTTATCACTGTTGAGCAGGCCATCAATAAATTTGTGGCCTACCATACCGTTGCCGACCACAATAATGCGTTGTTTCATAACCTTACTCCTGTTCAAGCTGACAAACGTTGGTTGCTGGCTTCTGCTGCAACAGACTGCCAAAAATCCGGTTGTAATTGTTCTGCAAGACCCACCACCTGACCGACGATAATCAGTGCAGGAGACTGCACGTTTTCCTGTGCGACCAGCTCCGCCAGGTCGCACAGTGCGCCGATGATGACGCGCTGATTGCGGCGGCAACCGTTTTCAATAATGGCCACTGGTGTTGTCGTCGCCATACCATGGTTGAGTAAGTTGCTGTTGATGACTTCCGCCCGGGTCAGGCCCATATAAAACACGAGGGTGTGATTCAGTTGTGCCAGTGCGGCCCAATTCAGGTCGAGTGTCTTTTCCGCATGGGCGGTGACAAATGTGCAGCCTTGTGCGAGCCCGCGATGGGTCAATGGAATGTTGGCGTAGGTGCTGCAACCGGATGCTGAGGTGATGCCTGGAATTACGTCTGCAGCAATACCGGCTTTGCGCAGCTCCAGCAGTTCTTCGCCGCCGCGACCGAATACAAACGGATCGCCGCCTTTAATCCGGCACACAGTTAAACCAAGCTGTGCTTGCTGCACCAGCAACTGATTTAAATCTTCCTGCGCAATGCTGTGATGATTTTTAGCCTTGCCGACATACAATGCTGGTGTGCCTGCCGGAAACAGCGCACGAATTTCGGCACTGACTAATTGATCGAAAAAAATAATATCGGCGCTTTCAATGGCGCGCAGTGCTTTGAGGGTTAACAGCTCGGCATCACCGGGGCCTGCACCCACCAGCCAGACTTTACCCCCGGCCGATGTTGATGCACGAGGTTGATCTCCAGCGCAGTAAATGGTGCGAGGTGATTTCACAGTGAATGTCTGGGTGCGGTTTGCCCGTGGTTCTGCAGAGCGCGCCTGAATGACGTTGCTTGTTTTGTCAGCAGATGTGTAACGCGATAAAGATGATGTATTCACGATGACCGCCCTTTGCAATGAAGACCGTGCAAGAAAAAAATAAAAAATTGCACCGGTTTAAAAACATCTTGCAGCGAATAAATCTGCACAAAGGGGGTTGAGCAAAGACAATGCCATTTGCAAAAAGCCATCAAAGAATTTTTTATAACGCTTTAATTTCAAGGCTTTATGCAAAGCGGGGTGATTTTGGGTTATTGGCTTTTGCGCAAAGGAAATCATTTAGCGGGCACCAATGGTGTGCAGCCGTGCGCTTTTTTATCGCAAAAATGCGAGAGGATTTTTCGGCAAAAATGATCCAAAATGAAACAACACGTGGTGCATAGGAACCAATGGAGTGCATTTGTGTTGTTGGACGCATTGCTGCGTTTAACCATTGCGTCCGTGATTCAGCCGCGCGATGCTGTCGATCCTGATGCGGGGCCGGTTGCAGCGCTGGCAGAGGAACCGATGAACATCTGGTGATGATCATATGAAGCGCCGGCTGCAGACGCACCGGCTTGCGGTATCCGCGCCGATGGTTTACTACTTGCACCCTGTCTGCGAATCACTGACTATCCTGTTGTCAGCGGAATGATGTGAGAGCCTCTATGTATACAGAAACTGCAACGGACGTTGATCAATCTGCCGCCTCTGCACCGGTGCAATTAGTGGATGGGTTCGGGCGGGAAATTACGTACGTGCGCCTGTCAGTCACTGATCGCTGCGACCTGCGCTGCGTGTACTGTATGGCGGAAAACATGACCTTTCTGCCGCGCAACGAATTGCTCACCATTGAAGAACTGGCGCAGCTGGGGAAAACCTTCACGGAACTGGGCGTGCACAAGCTGCGTATCACCGGTGGTGAACCGCTGGTGCGCCGAGGCATTATCGAGCTAATGGAGCAGCTGGGTCAGTTGCCCGGCCTGCGCAACCTATGCCTTACGACCAACGCCACCCATCTGGCCCGCTACGCCCAAGCCCTGCGCGACGCCGGCGTGCAGCGTATCAATATAAGCCTCGACAGCCTTAATCCCGAACGCTTCCGCCGCCTGACCCGGTTTGGTGATCTGCACCAGGTGCTGGAGGGTATTCGCGCGGCGCAGCGGGTGGGCTTCCCGCGCATTAAATTAAATTGCGTGGCGTTAAAGCATTTTAATGCCGAGGAAGTGCCTGATCTGGTGCGTTTTGCACTGGATGAGGGGCTGGATATCAGTTTTATCGAGGAGATGCCCCTGGGTCACATTGACGACCATGGCCGGGCGGCGGAATTTGTCAGCAGTGCCGCGCTGCGGGAATTGATTGCTCAAACACTGCCACTGGTGCCGGTGGATGAAAGCTCTGGTGGTCCCGCACGTTACTGGCGCAGCGGGAAATACCCGTCGCGCATTGGTTTTATTTCCCCCCACAGCCAGAATTTCTGTGGCACCTGCAATCGCGTGCGGGTGACCGCAGTAGGCCGGCTGCTGCTGTGTCTGGGGCAGGAAAACAGCGTTGATCTGCGCGCAGCCCTGCGCGCCTCCCCGGAAGATCCCGCACCGCTGCGGCAGGCCATTGTGGCGGCCATGGCGCACAAGCCGTTGCAGCACGATTTTGATCTTGCGCAGGAACCTCAGATTCTGCGCTTTATGAATACCACCGGCGGCTGATTGTTGGCCGCCTGCTTTGTTAAGGAAATTATTTGTGAGCAGTCAAAAAGAATTTGTGCCCTTAAATATTTGTGTGCTGACCGTGTCCGATACCCGCAACCGCGACACGGATACCTCGGGGCAGCGGCTGCAGGATCTGCTGCTGGAAGCGGGCCATAAGCTCTATCAACGGGATCTGGTGACCGACGACATCTACCGGATTCGCGCGGTAGTTTCACAGTGGATTGCGGATGCGCAAGCGCAGGTCATTCTCATCACCGGCGGCACTGGCTTCGCCGGGCGCGACAGCACGGTGGAGGCTGTGACGCCGCTGTTCGATAAAACCGTGGTGGGTTTCGGTGAGCTGTTTCGTCAGCTGTCCTACGAAGAAATTGGCACTTCCACCATCCAGTCCCGCGCCACCGCCGGCCTCGCCAACCGCACGTTGATCTTTTGCCTGCCCGGCTCAACCGGCGCCTGCACCACCGCCTGGCAACGCATCATCAAAGAACAGCTCGACAGCCGCCAAGGCCCCTGCAACTTCGTCGGCCAAATCAAAATCTGACGACAAACACAAGCGTAGGTCGGATTAGCCGCCCAGCGGCGTAATCCGACAACAGCTAACGCCACGGCCAAGTTCACCACGTAGGTCGAATTAGCCCCAGCGTAATCCGACAAAAAGGCTACACCCATGACCCGATCCACATGTAGGTCGAATTAGCCCAGGCGTAATCCGACAAAAAGGCTA
>CAYUVQ010000014.1:19843-43862 GCA_964448175.1 uncultured Cellvibrionaceae bacterium
GTAGGTCGAATTAGCCCAGGCGTAATCCGACAAAAAGGCTACACCCACGACCCGATCCACCACGTAGGTCGAATTAGCCCCAGCGTAATCCGACAACAACCCGACATTAACCAACCCAACCTAATGCCATGAACCCAACGACCCAACAACTGCTAAGCATCGAAACCGCCCGCCAGCAATTGATCGACGGCGTCAGCACGATCAACCGCACCGAAATCCTGCCACTGCTTCAGGCCTTCGGCCGCGTCCTCGCCCAACCCTACGCAGCGGCCATCAACGTTCCACCTGCCGACAACAGCGCGATGGATGGATTCGCCATCAACAGCACCGGCCTGCAGGTCGGCAGCACCTTACGCATCTCCCAGCGGATTGTGGCGGGGACTGTGCCGGAGCCGCTGGTCGCCGGCACAGCCGCGCGCATCATGACTGGCGCCGAGATTCCTGCCGGCGCCGATGCGGTCATCATCCAGGAAAACTGTCGGGTAGACGGTGATCAAGTCACCCTGCAGGCGCCCGTCAAACCCTGGGCCAACATTCGCCCGCAGGGCCAGGACATTGCTGCCGGAGCCCGCCTGCTGGAGAAGGGCCATTACCTGCGCCCGGAAGACGTGGCCTTGCTGGCCTCGGTAAATATTGCAGAGGTGGAGGTGTATCGCCCGCTGCGCGTCGCGCTGCTGTCCACCGGCGATGAATTGCTGGAGCCGGGCCAAGCGCCAGCGCCGGGGAAAATCTATAACTCCAACCGCTACCTGCTCACCGGTTTGTTGCATGATTTAGGCTGTGAGGTGAAGGATCTGGGTATCGTGCCCGACTCACTCGAGGCCACCAAAGCCGCGCTGCAACAGGCCGCCGAAGCCGATGTGATTATCAGCAGTGGCGGCGTATCGGTGGGTGATGAAGACCACGTTAAAGCCGCCGTGAATCAACTGGGTGAACTGAAGCTGTGGAAGATCAGCCTTAAACCGGGCAAACCCCTGGCGTTCGGTGTGGTGGGCGAGACGCCCTTTGTCGGCCTGCCCGGCAACCCGGTATCCGCCTTCGTCACCTTCACATTGCTGGTGCGCGGCTTGCTGTTCAAACGTCAGGGCCGCACGTACACCACGCCGCAACCGCTGCGCCTGCCCGCGCTCTTCGACCTGCCCAACCCGCGCAAACGCTGCGAATACCTGCGCGGGCGTATCACACCGGAAGGCGTAGAGATTTTTTCTCAGCAAAG
This sequence comes from uncultured Cellvibrionaceae bacterium, assembly GCA_964448175.1. Classification (GTDB taxonomy): domain Bacteria; phylum Pseudomonadota; class Gammaproteobacteria; order Pseudomonadales; family Cellvibrionaceae; genus Cellvibrio. Next base: position 21,060 of record CAYUVQ010000014.1, read on the forward strand.
CTCGGGTGCCTTATCTTCCGTGGTCTGGGCAAATTGCCTCGTCCGTGTGGGTGAGGGAATCAGTGTGGCAAAGGGGGAGGAGGTGCAGGTATTCCCGCTGTAGTCAGCCGGGCCAGTAGTCGTGAATGGGCTGAGGCGACACCGCGTCATCCTAAACAGCATGACGCGGCATTCGGGGGGATAAATTAAAATCGCGGCGGTAACTTGTTGAGCATTTCCCGACGCGCGTGGATCAGTTCTTTGTAGGTTTGAATCATGCTGAAATTAACCTCGGTGCCGTTTAATTTCAGCGCGGCTTGCTGGCGTTCATACTCCGTGATTTCAGCCACCAGTTGATCACGCAGGGCTTCGGTGTGGCCAAGACTTACGCCGACCCCGACGGTTTGGCGGTGTTTACTCATAACTATTCTCCATGTCGATGTTGTGCAGTGGGATGGTACTCAGCGTCGATGGTTATAGGTGTATGGTTGATGACCCTGTACTCCTTGTCTGGTTCCCCAGGGCGATCCGCCGTGGACGCCAGCGAAGCATAGAACAGTCGCGCTATGGCTTACAGGGTATCGCCGGCGGTTGTGCTTTTCGTGGCCATTTTTTTGAACTGGTTTTGTTAACCGCCACAGGCCTTATAGCGATGGCAGCTGATTAGATGGTCATTCACCATTCCTGTCGCCTGCATGTGGGCGTAGCAGATTGTGGTGCCCACAAAATTAAATCCGCGTTTTTTTAACGCCTTGCTCAACGCATCGGATTCAGGGGTAGACGCCGGAATATCAGCAAGAGTGCGGCGCCGGTTCTGCTTCGGCTGACCATCCACAAATTGCCAGAGAAAATCACTGAAGCTCTCGCCCTGTTCCTGCAGATCCAGATAAGCCCGCGCGTTGCGCACGACGCTCTCAATCTTCAAGCGGTTGCGAATGATGCCGGGATTCAACAACAGCCTGGCTTTTTTCGCCTCGGTATAACGGGCGATTTTAGCTGGGTCAAAGTTATCAAAGGCTGTGCGGTAGGCGTCGCGTTTGCGCAACACCGTAATCCACGATAAACCCGCCTGCGCGCCTTCCAGTATCAGAAATTCAAACATTTTCTGATCGTCATACACCGGCACGCCCCACTCTTCATCGTGATACTGACAATAGAGTTCATCAGTGCCGCACCAGCCGCAACGGACCAGGGGCTTATTCGATAAATTCGGCAATTCTTTGTTCGTATTTCTGCTCGCGGCGCGCGTTGATTTGCTCGGTATAGTGCTCATGATTTTCCGTCATCAGATTCAGATAATGTTTCAGGCTTTTGGTGTTGCTGGTGGTGAATTTTTCTGTGGTGGTGGTTAATTGCAGGATGCGATCGAGCCGAAACACCCGATAGTCCTCGCGCAGCTGACACCACGCCACCAGTGTCCATACTTTTCCCCAGAAAATCAGACCAAGGGGTTCAATCTGGCGCGCCGAGGTTTGCTCATCGGCGCGCCGGTATTCAATCCACAGCATGTGTTGCTGGCGGATCGCTTCGCGGATCGACTGGCTGTGGGCGGTGTAAATCTTCTGATAATCATCGAAGGTGGGCACCAGCAGCGGCAGGTTTTCATCGCTGTGGCGCAAGTGATCCGGCAGCACGGCGAGGATTTTCTGGATAGCGCTGTTAGCGCTTGCCGCCATCTGGCTGTCGCCCCAGCCGCTGACCATGCGCGCGCCGAGCAGCAGCGCTTCGACTTCATGGCGATCGAACATCAGCGGCGGCAGCTGGAAGTGACGTTGCAGACGATAACCGACCCCCGCTTCCCCTTCCACCGGTACGCCGGACAGGCTCAGCGCCTGAATATCACGGTAAATGGTGCGTTCGGAAACGTGCAGGTGGTCGCTCAACTGGCGCGCGGTCAGTACCGTGCGACGGTTGCGCAACAGGGTGAGTAACTGAAACAGACGTTCGGCGCGTTGCATGGTGGGCGGCTCCCTCGGTAGATTGCGCTGCAGTCTATGAAGCGGTTTTGTCAGTCTATGTCAGTAGAATCTGTCATTTTGTGAAAACTTGTAAAGCACCGTCATTCATATCGTGCGTCCCGTGCCACAAATTACGCCGCAAGCGGTTGGGGTGGCCGATAAAAATGTCACGGTGTGCTACTGTTAGTTATTAACGCTGTCTGGTGGTACACGCGACGGTTCTGGCGTGCAGTATTGCAGAAAGGAAAAACTATGCAGACGTTTTACCCCGAAATAAAACCTCACAAACGCCACGATATTGACGTGGACCCTCCCCACCAATTGTACGTTGATGAGTCCGGTAATCCCGATGGCATCCCCGTGCTGTTCGTGCACGGCGGGCCGGGTGCCGGGTGCGGCAAATATGATCGGCGTTTTTTTGATCCTGAAATCTACCGCATCGTGCTCTTTGATCAGCGCGGCTCCGGTCGCTCGCGTCCTCACGCGGAACTCGAAGGCAACACCACCCAGAAGCTGGTGGAGGATATGGAAATTATCCGCGAACATCTGGGTATTGATCACTGGGTACTGTTTGGCGGCTCCTGGGGTTCAACCCTGAGTCTGGTCTATGCGCAGACTTATCCCGAACGCGTGCTCGGATTGATTCTGCGCGGCATTTTTCTGTGCCGGCCGCAGGATTTTCACTGGTTTTATCAGGATGGTGCCAGCCATATTTTTCCGGATTACTGGCAGGATTTTATTCAGCCCATCCCGGTGAACGAGCAGCACAATCTCATGGAGGCGTATTACCGCCAGCTCACCAGCGACAACGAAATCATGCAGATGGCGGCCGCCAAAGCCTGGTCGCTGTGGGAAGGCCGTTGCGCTACCCTGCGGCCGAATCAGGATGTGGTGGAGTCATTTGCTGATCCGCATCGTGCCCTCGCTCTGGCACGCATCGAAGCGCATTATTTTATGAACAATGCGTTCCTTGAAGAGAATCAGATCCTGAAAAATGCCGACAAACTCGAAGGCATTCCTGGTGTAATTGTTCACGGTCGGTACGATATGGTGTGCCCGCTGGACAACGCCTTTGCGTTACACAAAGTCTGGCCGGATGCGGAGCTGCAGATTATCCGGGAAGCGGGCCATGCCTCGCGCGAGGTGGGCATTGTGGATGCGCTGATCCGCGCAACGGATGCCATGGCCCGGAAGTTACGCCACGACAGCGGCCACCTGGCATAACCCGCACAGCAGCCGGCGTGCGTAAACCCCCGCCGTTGATCTGGCAAGGCAAAACCTGACGTAGTATAAAAGCGCGGCGGCTCACCGGAGCCGCCCTGCGATCTCCCGATATGTGACCTGCACGCGAACAGCGGTTTTGCCAGGTACGGGATGTAAAAATAACCACAACATCACACATCCTTTTTGATGGTAGTTCCATGCACGCAACAATCTTTAACACCCACGATGTCGTGCTGTTAATGACAGCCTATCAATGCATTCTGTTTGCCATTCTGCTGCTGACAGCGCGCCGCGAACGGCGGCTGACCAATACGCTGCTGGCGTTGTTCCTGTTGCAGCAGGCGGCGATTCCTCTGGATATTCTGATCAGCTTTGGTGCTGAATTTCGTGAGATCGCGCTGGAGTGGTCGCCCAATTTATTTTATGTTTTTGGCTTCGGCTACTGGCTCGAAGGGCCCTTGCTGCTGTGGTACACGCGTTCACTCGTCTACAAAGACTACCGTCTCACCGCGCGCGATTTACTTTATCTGCTTCCTTTCGCTGTGTATTTAGTGCATCAACTGATCTTTTATTACAGCCTCGATTTCGCGACCAAAAAAACCCTGCAGGAAGAATATGATCTGCTGGTTGCGCCGCACTACATGAACTTCGTGACCTTGTTTCGCGACCTGTTCCGCGCCGCGCTGGGGGTGGTGTGCCTGTTGGAAATCCGCCGTTACGGTAAGCATCTGAAGCGTAATTATTCTGATGTGGACAAGCTTGATCTCTCCTGGCTGAGATTACTCGTGATCGGTTTTCTGGGAATCCGTGTGTGGGCTGTATTGGTAGCCGTACTGATGATCATGTCCATCATGCTCGGCGTGTCAGTCGATTTTGAGGCGGCGGGTCTGATGGGAAATTACGTTACGTTTATTCTGGTGAGCATCCTGATATTTTTTGGTTTGAGTCACTCCACTGTAGGGGTCGGGCTGGAGTCGCGCACGCCGGCGGCGGAAGGCGGTAAGGATGATTCCAGTAAAGATAAAATCAAGCCGGAGATGGCGGAACATCTTAGCCGCTGGATGGACGAGCATAAACCGTATCTGATCCCCGCGCTTACGCTGGAAAAACTGGCGGGCCAGTTACAGATTCCGCCGCGTACTTTGTCGAATATTATTAACCGCCATTTCAATTGTAATTTTTTTGAATTTATCAACCATTACCGCGTAGAAGAAGCCAAACGCCTGCTGGCAGATCCGCAGACAGCCGGTAAACATATGATCGACCTGATGTACGAAATGGGTTTCAACAGTAAGGCCACCTTCAACGCGTTGTTCAAGAAAAAAGTCGGTATGACGCCGAGTGAATTTCGCAAACAGGCGAGTCAGCAAAAAGGGTAGTTATGTTAGGTTTAATTCAGCGTGTTAAACACGCATCCGTTGTGGTGGATAAAAAAGTTGTCGGTGAAATAGGGCAGGGTATTTTGTTGCTGCTGGGCGTAGAGAAAGCCGACACCGAAGCGAGTGCAGATAAATTGCTCGATAAAGTTCTGGCGTATCGTATCTTCGCTGATCAAGACAACAAAATGAATTGTAATGTTCAGCAGATTAACGGTGGTGTGCTGGTGGTTTCGCAATTTACCCTCGCAGCAGATACCCGCAAAGGTTTGCGCCCGAGTTTTTCATCGGCGGCCCCGCCCGCTCAGGCGGAACAGCTGTACGATTATTTTGTAGGGCGTATGCGCGAGCGACACTCCCAGGTTGCCACGGGTATCTTTGCCGCGGATATGCAGGTCAGTCTGCTAAATGATGGCCCCGTCACATTTATGCTCAAAGCTGAGTAAATTTTACTGAACCTTGACTCCAGAATCCCATCGAACAGATAACACTGAATTAATGAGCGGATTACTAGCCGCTTGGTTGCACCATCGTCAAATGCAATTGCAACATTATCAGAATATGGAGGGTAGTCGGGCAGCGGTGTTACCGCTGTGCCGACATTTTTTTGTGCATAAACGTATGATGAAAAAGATAATTGCCGCACTGACATTAATATGGGTTGCTCAGAACAGTCTCGCCGCTGCCCCCATCTGGGAAGTGTCCGACGGTAAACAGAAATTCTGGGTGGGCGCGAGCCTCGGTGCATTGAAAAAATCCGCTTATCCGCTACCCGCTGAATTTGATGAGGCATTTCGATTAGCCGATACGCTGTATGTGGAGCGCGACATTCACGCCATTAACCAGCCGGATTTTGGTGTGCGGGCCATGCAGGCCAGCATGTATACCGACGGCCGTAATTTGAAATCCGTATTATCCGCTCCGGTGTGGCAAGAGCTGGAAAAATTTGCGCAGGAGCGCCGTGTTCCAGTGTTCAGCCTGTTTATGTTCAAACCCGCTTTCGCCAGTTTTACACTCACTGTTGTCGAAACCAAACGTCTGGAATTTACCAATGGTGTGGACGCACATTATTTCTATCGTGCCCGGCGCATGGGTAAGCCGATTGTCGCGTTGGAAACGGTCGATCAACAGATTCAGTTTCTTCAAGTCATCAACGATGCAGATGCGGATGCGTTAATTAAAACCACGCTGGATGAATTAAAAAATTTATCGGCAACTACGCAGCAGGCTACACAGAGCTGGCGCAAAGGCGACATGCAAGCGCTGGATGAAGTTAAAGCAAAAAAGCTACGTACCCAGGCACCGAAGCTGTATAACGAACTGGTGGTGAAGCGTAATAAGTCCTGGCTGCCTGCATTTGCGGGTATGTTAGAAAGTGAAGCCGTGGAACTGGTGCTGATAGATGCAATGCATTTTACCGGCCCGAACAATTTACTGGAGTTATTCGCCGAGGCTGGCTACACCGTTAAATCCTATCGACCGTCTGTTGCCAGCTCTTCTATTACAGGTACCACTCCTACAGGCACCACTCCTACAGGCACTGCTACAGGCACCGCTACAGGTACCACTGCTGCACCTGCCCCATAACGCCGTAATACATCATGCGGCGTTAATCATAATGTTCCGCGCCGTTTCTGCTGCGAGAAATTTTTCGTTATGCCGCACAATATCGCCCAGCGAAATCACGCCACATAAACGTTTAGTTTCTGTTGAATCAAGCACGATCAAACGGTACACGCCTTGCTCGCTCATCTTGTCCGCCGCCAGTTCCAGAGGGTCTTCGGCGTAACAATAAAGTACGTTCGGCGTTTCGATCTGATTCAATAAGGTTTTGGTCGGATCGCATCCCTCGGCAACGGCGCGCACCACAATATCGCGGTCGGTGATGACCCCTTCAAGCGCACCGGTAGCGGGGCGCACGATGGGCAAGAATCCACAATTCATATCACGCATTTTCTGCGCTGCCTGTTGCAGGTTATCGTCCGGTTCAATGAATTCACATTGGCTGGTCATAGCATCTTTGACTTTCATGATGTGTCTCCTCTGGCTGCAGTGATTAATTGATCGCACGTGTTAACCCTAAAGCTGCGACTAGGTGCAGCCAGCCAAGTTCCGCCGGGTTACGTTGTGGTTGTGAGGGGCGGACGGCAGCGCCGGAAGTTAACTGAATCGCCGGCGATTTCAGTTACTGGCAATTGCTTCAACGTTTGGGGGCGGCCGATACTGACCTTGGCTAAACGGGTGTTCCCGCGCTAGTGAATCCGCGCTATTAATTCGCAATAATCGGTGCCGTTTATTTCACGGTAATTTAATAAACTTCCTGTAAGGCACCGATTAAAAGCTGGCGATAGAGTTTTGATTTAAGGGACGAAGGTGCTGCGAGGTCCATCCGTGCGAGGCAGGCATGGGTGAAGTCATCCGGGCGGTTGCCCCGGGACTTTTTAATCAGGGGCCAGAGTGCGCGGAGCGAGCCTTGCCGCTCGCTGAGAAGTTTCAGCGCAGCGGCCAGACGCTGTTCCACTGGTGTGAAGTCGCTGCCGAGAGGGAAGAGGTCAAGGTGGCCGTGTGCGCGCGCCGGCTCCAGTGCTTGCTGCAGGCGCGCCGGAGTATTCTGGCGATAAAGCGGAGGAATCTGGTAATTCTGCGGAATTTTTTTTGCGCGTTTTGCCTGCCGCAGCAGGCTTTCCTGAAAACGCGAATCGGTGATATTCAATAATGCCGCGATGACATCCGCATCGCTTTTGCCGCGCAGATCCGCAGCGCCATATTCCGTCACAACAATGTCGCGCATGTGGCGCGGAATGGTGATATGGCCGTAGTTCCAGCAGATATTGGAATGCACTCTCCCTTTGTGCCGGCGGGTGGCGCGCAGCGTGATGATGGCGCGTGCATCGGGCAGGGCGTGGGCCTGGGTTACAAAATTTTGCTGGCCACCGACACCGCTGATTACCTGTCCATTCTCCAGACCGTCCGACACGACGGCACCGTTAAGCGTGACCATAATGGCGGAGTTAACAAACCGTGCCTTTACGCGGGCGCGGCGTTTCTCTGCTTCTGTACAGTAAGAATCCCCGTATAACTCGTTGGTGAAGGACACCGGCATCATGGCAATACGCCGCCGGGTGGCCTCATCCAGCTGCTCCAGCATCCGATAAAAATTAGGGCTGCCCATGAAGAAGCCCGCGTGCATCAGGTAGCCATCAACGGTGCGCTTGATGATGCCGGCATCAATGAGCGCGAGAAATCCTTCCACCAACATCTCACTCAGACCATACAGTCCTTCCTGAAAAGGCTCTTCGTAGCCCGACAGCGTTTTACGGTTGCCCAACAGGTTACGCATGCACTCGCGGAAGATGTCGTTGTGTTGCTGACGCAGCACCAGCGCTCCGGCAATGGCATCGCCGATGGAGCCAATACCGATTTGTAAGGTGCCGCCGTCGGGGATCAGCCGCGCTACCTGCAGGCCAATGGCGTGGTCCACGACGCTCACGGGTTGCTGCGGTGGTTGGAAGAGGGAGAAGTTGATCGGCCCCGTGTCCAGCACCAGATCAAATTCGTTGGCAGAGCACTCAGCTGCGCCATACATGAACGGCAGCTGACGGTTCAGCTCGCCCACCACCAGGCAGTCCAGCTTGCCGGCCCGGCGTAACGCCAGCAGGTCAGCGGTGATGTCCGGGTTACCGCTCAGGCTCACCTGTTCGAGTGGCTGGCCGGGTTGATAATCCTTCGCTGGCGCCAGCAGCTGGCCGATAACGTTTACCCGCGCATTCAGCAAAAACTGCAGCGCGTAGGTGTAGTTGAGGGACACGTAATTCTGCTGAACCTGTGCATTGCTCAGCCATTTGCCCGGCTGGAGAAAAAACTCCTGAATGCGGATGTTTGGCGGCAAGGTACCCTCGGCCAGCGCGCGGGCGTAGGCGAGTCGGGGGTAGTCGCCAAAGAACTGGTCGCGCAGGGGATCAAGGAACCGTTGGGCCAGTTCGCTCCCCGCACCGGGAGCTTCCAGCGTCAATGCGGTGAAGATAGTGAGTGAAATACGGCGGTCTGCGCTGGCGCGCTCAAACAGGGCATTTGCAAATTCATTGGCCTTGCCCAGTCCGAGGGGAAGACCCAGAACAATCCGTGTTCCCACCCGTTCAATAACAGCATCGGCCAGCGCCTGCGGGTCCGAGAACAACGGTGGTTGGCGGTTAACTTCAGCCATGGTCCTTACGCCAGCCGGGGTCCGGCCGGAAGCGCGCCCCGTATTGCTGTTCCAGCACATCCAGGCGGATGGCGATCTCGGCAAAGCCGTTGCGGCGGGCGTAATGCATGGGGCCGCCCCGGAAGGGCGCAAAGCCGGTACCGAAGATCATGGCACCGTCGAGGATGTCTTCGTCGGGGACGATGCCCAGCCGCAGGCAGGTCATACAGGCATTCAGCATCGGCAGGATCAGGCGATTGATGGTGTCATCCGGCGCCTTGGGCACCTCTTTCTTCTTGATCGGCTTGCCGTCCTCCCACACGTATAAACCTTCGCCAGATTTACGGCCCAGATTGCCGTCTTCGACTTTCTGACGCAGCCAGGCGGGGACGGGTGCGAGTTCGGTGGTGGTGAGTTGTTCGCGCAGCATGTCCGCCGCGCCCAGGCAGATATCAAGACCTATCTGATCCGCGAGTTCTATCGGTCCCACCGGCATACCAAAAGCTTCGGCGGCCTGGTCAATGCTTTCTGGAGGAACACCTTCCTCCAGCATCACGACGGCTTCGAGCAGGTAGGGTGTGAGCGCGCGGTTAACCAGCAGGCCTGGTGAGTTGAGCACAGGGGCCGGCAGGCGGCCGATCTTACCGGTAAATGCCAGCGCTTTCTGGTAGGTGTCCTGCGCGACGCCCCGTTGACTGACCACCTCTACCAGCTGCATGCGCGCCACTGGGTTGAAGAAATGCAGTCCCACCAGGCGGTCCGGGTCCTGCAGGCTCTCTCGCAATCGATCCAGCGGGATGCTGGAGGTGTTGGTGGCAAGAATGGCGCCGGGTTTGAGTTCGGATTCGATCTCGCGATACACCTTGTGTTTGATCGCCAGATCTTCCGGCACAGCTTCAATGACAACGTCGGCGGTGCGCACGCCCAGATTGTGGAGGTCGGGAATCAGACGATCCAGGACCCGGCGTTTCTCCGTCGGCCCCAGATGTTTGCGTTCGCACAGCACGGCTGCATTACGCACCGCGCGGGCGATGGATTCAGCGGTCTGATCAGACAGCGTGACCGTCATCCCCTGCATGGCACACCAGCCGGCAATATCGCCACCCATCGCGCCGGCGCCAACGACGTGCACGCGGTTGAACTGAAACACCGGTTGATCTTTGGCGATATTTTTCATCGCTTCACGCAGAAAGAACACGCGGATCAGGTTCTGTGCGGTATCGCTGGTGAGCAAGCGGGCGAAGGAGCTGATTTCGGCGCGGCGCATGGCGGCGCTGTCGCTGCCGTGTTTCTCCCAGAGTTCGATCAAGGCTTCCGGCGCGGGATAGTGCTCCGGGGAAGCTTTAGTTGCTGCCTGTTCACGCATCTTGCGCGCCGCCAGCTGCCGCCCGGGAACGCTGTTCAGGATGCGCGCCTTGAGTGTCTGGCGCTGCGGCAACAGGCGGCCGCGGAGTGCGGCCTCTACCGCATTAGCGAGGTGACGCTCAGGTAACAGCGCATCCACCAGCCCGAGTTTCTTTGCCTTGGCTGCCGACACGGGTTTACCGGTCAACATCATGGTCATGGCAGCAATTGGATCAATCAGCTGCGTTGCCCGTGCGGTTCCGCCCAGGCCGGGATGAAGCCCCAGCTGGATTTCGGGAAAGCCCAGACTGGCGCCATGAACTGCCAGCCGATACTGGCAACACAAAGCCAGTTCCAGACCACCGCCAAAACAGTGGCCATGAATGATCGCGATGGTGGGAAAATTTGCGGTGGCCAGCCGGTCGGCCACGGCATGAGCGGCCAGCAGTTTCTGCTCGACGGCCTCGGCCGTCTCCAGCGCACGGAATTCGCGCAGGTCGGCCCCGACGCAGAAGTGACTCTCTTTGGCTGAGCGCAACACCAGGCCGCGCGGCTTGTTCAGCAGTAACTGATTAAGGATCTCCCCCAGTTCTTCCAGCACCGCCTGGGACAGCGAATTACTGCTGGCGTCGGCGCGGTCAAACACCAGCCAGGCGATATCCATGTCATCCCGCTGCAGCCGCCAGTGCTGCCACGGGCTGGCTTCAGTGGCAAGTAATGATCCCCGGCCAAAAGGGCCCAGTTGGCGTTCGTGTTGGTTGAGTGCGTGAAGAATGTGGCCGGCCATGAGGGCTCCTAGACTGCTTCAATCAACATGGCGCCGGACTGACCACCGCCAATACATTCTGTGGCGATGCCACGTTTAACGCCCTTGCGCTGCAGCGCGTTGATGAGATGCAACACGATCCGGTTGCCGCTGGCACCGACTGGATGCCCGAGGCTGACCGCCCCGCCATCGATATTCAGGCGGTTGCGATCAAGCACACCCCAGGGGGCGTCGCGTCCCAGCGCGGTGCGGCAGAAGTCAGCATCATTAAGCGCCGCGAGGCAGGCGAGTACCTGCGCGGCAAAGGCTTCGTTAAGCTCCCACAGATCGATGTCGTCCAGCTCCAGCTGATTGCGCGTGAGCAGGCCGGACATGCTGAGCGTGGGGGCTAAGCCCATGATTGCCGGGTCCAGTGCGGACCAGTGGCTATCGAGGATCACAGCTTTGGGCGTCAGCTGGTACTTCTGCACTGCTGCTTCCGAAGCCAGGACGACCCAGGACGCCCCGTCGGTAATCTGCGAACTGTTGCCCGCCGTAACCTTGCCGTACGGCGGCTCGAACACGGGTTTTAAGCGCGCCAGAGATTCCAGCGAGCTGTCGGGGCGCACGCCGTCATCCTGAATAAACAATTCGCCCGCATCGCTGAACGCGGGCAGGACTTCCTCCTGCAGCCAGCCTTCTTGCTGGGCGCGGGCCAGGCGGTGGTGGCTGGCGACCGCATATTCATCCGCCTGCAGGCGCGTAATATTAAATAAGTGAGCGATTACTTCTGCCGTCTGCCCCATATTCAGTTCGGCGATGGGATCAGTGAGGCCGCGCTTCAGGCTAATTACCGGCTTAACGTAGCGCGGTTTGAACCGGGCCAGTTCGCGCAGCCGCGCCGGGAGGCTCTTGGCCTGTTGCACACTCGCCAGCCATTTCACCGCGTCATCTTCCAGCACCATAGGTGCGTGGCTGAGGGCTTCTGCACCCCCGGCCAGAATCAGGTCCGCTGAGCCTGCGCGGATATACCGAAACGCCGTATCGATGGATTGCATCCCAGAGCCGCAATTAATCTGCACCGTAAAGGCGGTCATGGCCTCGCCCATACCCAGGCGCAGCGCAGCCACGCGGGCGGGATTCATCTCTCCTGCCACCACATTGACGCAGCCGAGGATCACCTGATCAAACGCATCCGCTGGAACGTCCAGACGCAGCAACAGCTGGCGGCCACATTGCACCGCCAGATCCACCGGCGAAAAAGGACCGGGCCTACCGCGCGTTTTCAAAAACGGCGTGCGCGCACCATCCACCACATAAACCGGGCGGGCAGCGCGTGGCGAGGTGGAGTCTTCCGGCGAATAGGTCATCATTACATCCTGGTTGGTGCGTGCGGATCGCGCGGCTACCTGCGCAAGCATTGCAGTCTGTCGATGCTAGGGCCGCACCAGCTGACATGTCAGTGCTCTAGCTAACACGGTTGGATGACAATTGAACAAATGTGACGTGCTGTGGATAGACGGTGATGGAAGCGGTGTATGAGGGGCCAAGGAACGGAGAGTGAGCTTTACCAACGCAATCTTACATAGAGGACACAACCGTTAAGCTTTTTATCAAGCCTCACGGGTGTGGAATGAATGAGAAACAACGAAAGATAACTGGGAATAGAAATATATCTTAGCGGCCCATCAGAAATTTCAACACCAGTGCCGAATAATGACCGCCCGAAAAAAACCAGTCAAACCAGAATGCCAAATGCAACGCGACGATCAACCAGAACAATAATTGAAACGGAGCTTTACGGGTTTTATGGCGGAACAATTGCTGAGCCAGTAAACCGCCAGGCCAGCCACCGAGCAATGCGAATAACTGTAATGAGTTTTCCGAAAAACGTCGTTCACCCTGCTGCGCACGGCGTTTGTCACTGCGATAAATAAAAAAGGTTACACCGCTGAGGAGCGAATAAATCAACCCGGCCCAGATAAAGTTCAGCCGTTGCCACATATCCACCGCCCCGAGAACCGGCAGCACACATACCGCGATAAAAATAAAAATCTTTAAATAAACCATATTGTTATTTTCGGTTGGCTCAATGTCCAAATTTTAATGCACGCGATTTTGTCGGATTACGCTTAGGCTAATCCGACCTACAGCTGCGCTCATTTGCCTTACCCCACACGTAGGTCGCATTAGCCCCAAGGCATAATCCGACAAAGCCCCCGCACGTAGGTCGCATTAGCCCCAAGGCGTAATCCGACAGGCCTCCGCACGTAGCTCACATTAGCCCCAAGACATAACCCGACAAAACCCCACACGTAGGTCGCATTAGCCCTAAGGCGTAATCCGACAAAACTGCCACCAACATCACCGCTTAAACCACAACGCCGCCACACCGATGGCCGCAAGAATATAACTCCCCACCGGAACATCCGCCTGATCAATATCCGCCACCGAACGCAATACCGATTCACCCAAACTTGGCCAGGCAATCGCAATGGCACCGCCGAAGGCGAGCAATGCGATGGCCAGGCGACGGCGGCGATGAATACGCTGCTGCTCATTCTTCTGCAGCTGAGTGCGGATTTCCTCCAGCTGCGGCGCGACCTCACCAATATTCTGCAATTGTTCCAAACTGTTAAAAATCAGATGCGGCACCTGCGGGAATTTCTCCATCCACTCCGGCGCATAACGTTTTAATTCACTCCACAAAGTCGCCGGGTGGAAACGATTGCGCAGCCAGCGCTCCAGGAATGGGTGCGCCGTCGTCCAGAGGTCAAGATCCGGATACAGCTGACGCCCCAGCCCTTCGATATTCAGCAGCGTTTTCTGCAGCAGCACCAGTTGGGGCTGCACCTCCATATCGAAACGGCGGGCGGTACGGAACAGGCTGATAAGTACGTGACCGAAGGAAATATCTTTTAAAGGTTTTTCAAAGATAGGTTCACACACAGTGCGCACGGCGGCTTCCAATTCTTCTATGCGTGTATGCGCCGGAACCCAGCCACTTTGCACGTGCAGCTCGGCCACCTGGCGGTAATCGCGGCGGAACATCGCTAACAGGTTGCGCGCTAAATAATATTGATCTTCCCGTGTAAGCGAACCGACGATCGCCATGTCCACCGCAATATATTGCGGCAACTCGGGGTGCTCCTCCGCTACAAAAATATTGCCGGGGTGCATGTCTGCGTGAAAAAAATTATGTTCAAACACCTGTTTGAAAAAAATCTCAACGCCGCGTTCCGCCAGTCGTTTCATGTTGGTGTTCTGCGCGCTCAGCGCGGCAATATCCGTAACCGGAATACCGTAAATGCGCTCCATCACGAGGATGTTGTTGCGCGTGTAATCCCAATAAATTTCCGGCACATATAACAGGGGCGAGTAAGCAAAGTTGCGCCGCAGTTGTGAGGCGTTAGCGGCTTCCCGTTGCAGATCCAATTCATCAAAGATGGTGATGCGATAATCTTCAACAATTTCTACCGGGCGCAGACGCTTGCCGTCGCGGCTGTATTTTTCTACCAGTTGTGCGATGCGCATTAACAGTTGCACATCCTGCTCGATAATGGTCTCTATACCCGGACGTACAATCTTGATGACGACTTTCTGGCCGTTTTTTAAAACCGCGCCGTGAACCTGCGCCACTGAGGCGGAAGCCAGCGGCTGTTGTTCGTACTCCAGGAAAATATCTTCAACCCGTGCGCCCAGAGCGGCTTCCACCAGTGCTCGAAATTCGTCGGCATTAAACGGTTTGACGTTGTCCTGTAGGTGATTGAGCTCGAGCACGATGTCATCGGGAACCAAGTCCGGGCGGGTAGACAACAGCTGGCCGAATTTAATAAAGATTGGACCTAATGCTTCGAAGGCGCGACGCAATCGTTCGCCACGTGTGAGTTTGGGGGCGGGGAATAATTTGCACGGCAGCAACAGCAGCCGGACGCCCAGCGGAAACTGTTCAACAGGCAGGATCTGGTCCAGACGATAGCGCACGAACACGCGCAGGATAGTCAGTAAACGAAGCAGTACGATCACGTGAATCCTTACTAAAAATAATGTAGGTCGGATTAGCTGCGCAGCGGCGTAATCCGACGTGTTTCGATTCAATGCAGACCTGCCTTGCCCATCAGACTTTACAGCGGCGGCAGCTTTGTCGGATTACGCCTAGGCTAATCCGACCTACGGGTTCTGGTTGGTCTTGCCTGCGTTGTCGGATTACGCTCAGGTTAATCCGACCTACGGGTTTGGTTAGTCTTGCCTGTGTTGTCGGATTACGCTTCGCTAATCCGACCTACTGCTTAGAAGCTGCTTGATGCGCGCTTCTAGGCGGTCGGCTTGCAGGCGCAGGTCATCGACGTCTTGGTAGAAGCCTTCCAGTTCGTTGCGGGATGGCAGTGTTCCCAGTTCTTCGGTCAGGAATTCGCTGACCAGGCGTTTCGTCTCGCTGGCGCGGTCGCCGGCGTAGCGGGTGCCGCTGCGAAGTAGTTCTGCGCCCTGATGGCCAATCACATCGCCGAGCACTTCCGTCAGTGCTTCTTCCCAATCGATATCCAGATTTATTAACAGGCGCTGCAGATCCACCAGCAAACCGGTGTTGCCGATCACTTCTACGCCGGTGTTGGCAAAGCTGGTCTGCTGGCTGCGGGCGAGGCGCGCCAGTGCGGGTAGGGAGCCGCGCAGTTGCGTGTGGACTTCGCCCTCCCAGTGACCCATCAGTCGGAGGCCGTCTTCGTCGGGAGTAAGGTAAACGGTAAATGCCGGAGCGGTAACCTGAATGGCCAGCACCTGATCTGCCAGCTGGCTCAGCGCGATCTTTGTGCCGGGGTCGTAGCGCAGGGCGGTGTTGATCAGCTTTTCCAGTCCTGCCAGGGCGGCGGTAGAAAGGGTGGCATCCATCAGGGTTTGATCCCTTTATGCAGCGCGACTATGCCGCCGGTCATGTTGTGGTACTCGGTGTTCACAAACCCGGCGTCTTCCATCATGGATTTCAGGGTGGCCTGGTCTGGATGCATGCGGATGGATTCCGCCAGATAGCGGTAACTGTCGGCATCGTTGGTGATCAGCCGGCCCATCAGTGGCAGGACTTTGAATGAATAGGTGTCGTAAACCTTCTCCAGCAGACCGTTTTGCGGCTTGGAAAATTCCAGTACCAGCAGGCGGCCCCCGGGCTTGAGCACGCGCAGCATGGAGCGCAGTGCCAGATCTTTATCGGTTACGTTGCGCAGGCCAAAGGCGATGGTGATGCAGTCGAAGGTGTTGTCGGGGAAAGGCAGGTATTGCGCGTCGGCCTGAGCGAACTGGATGTTACCTGCGACACCACGGTCGATGAGCCGGTCACGCCCGACATTCAGCATGGAGGCGTTGATATCCGCCAGCACCACCAGACCATCGCGGCCCACACGTCTGGCAAACTGATAGCTGAGGTCGCCGGTGCCGCCAGCAATGTCCAGCACCTTGTGCCCGGCACGCACAGCAGAGACTTCAATAGTGAAGCGCTTCCACAGGCGGTGCACACCGCCGGACATGAGGTCGTTCATCAGGTCGTATTTGGCAGCCACGGAGTGGAACACGTCAGCTACGCGTCCGGCTTTCTCTTCAACGGCAACTTCTTCAAAACCAAAGTGGGTGGTTTTTTTCTCGTTCATAGCAAGGTCCAGTGCGGTGAGCGCGGAGGCAAAGGCGGCTATTGTACAATGCCGGAGCGTTTACACCAGCCAAGTGGTGGAAACATGGCGAGATCATTCAAAAGCGATAATACGTGACAGCTCTCAGAGACAATAGTCGCTGTCTGAACCATACTTCATCTTTCATATGCGCAGCCGGGCACCGGCCGCAAAAATAATACCTACACACTGACACCCTACCGACAAGGAACCGGCAATGATGGTATCGACTGCCCGCAGACTTTTCAGCTTGTTAATACTTGCGATTCTGGTAACCGCCTGTGACCGAACGCCCCCCGCCGATACACCGGTGGATGAGGCAGCGGCGTCCGCCTGGAATGCACATATTGTGGATTACCCCCGACGCTGGATCGCCACCGACGGACCGCTGCACATCCGTTTCAGCCATCCCGTGGTGGATGAGCAGCAGCTTAACCAGCCGGTCGAGGGGCTGGTCAGTCTGAAGCCGGATCATCCGGTTACCGCCGTCTTCACCGCCGTGGATGAACTGCGCATTACCCCGAACACCCGCCTGCCCAATGACCAGCCGTTCGCGCTGACACTGCGCAGTAAAAATCTGCAGGACATCGATGGAGACCTGCCGCCCTTTGTGGTGCAGGTCCACACCATCAAACAGGATTTCGATTTAAAAATTGATGGTCTGGTCAGTCAGGAAAATACCGAGCGCATGACGCTGCGCGGCCAGCTCATTACCACCGACAGCACTGATACAAAAGCGGTAGAAAAAGTGCTGCGCGCGAGCCTTGGCGGAAAAACGCTGCCAATCAACTGGCAGGCACAGAGTGATAACAAAACCTTCGACTTTACGCTGGCTGATATTCCGCGTAGCGCCGAAGCTGGCAGCTTGCATCTGGAGTGGGATGGCAGCGCCATAGGCTCAACGGAAAAGGGCGCGCGGGATATTGCGGTGCCGGCCATTAATGAATTCCTGATCACGAATGCTCGTGTGGTGCATCATCCGGATACCTATGTCGAAGTGAATTTTTCTGAACCGCTGGATGCGCGCCAGAATATGCGCGGTCTGGTGCGGCTGGCCAATCAGGAAAATGTGCGGGTGCAGATCGACGGCAGCCGCCTGCGGGTTTACCCCGCCGAGCCGCTCAATGGCGAAGCGGAATTAATTGTGTCCTCCATGTTGCGCAGCACGCAGCAGAAAAATCTGCCGGAGGATTATCACCACACCCTCATGATGGCCGTGGCAAAACCTGCAGTAAATTTTGTGGGTAACAGCAACATCCTGCCGCCCGCAACGCAGATCTCGGTCCCCTTTGAAGCGATGGGGGTGGATTCGGTTCAGGTGATTGCATTCAAGGTTTACGCTAACAATATCGGCCAGTTTCTGCAGCGCTACAACCTGAACGCCAACGTGGCCGATACCACCACAGGCCGCTACCTGTGGCGGAAGATCTATCGCCTGCCGGAAGTCCCCCGGGAATCCGCGCAGCGGTTTCAATTGGATCTGACGGAATTGATGGCGCAGCACCCTGATGGACTGGTGCGGATTGAATTGCGCGTGGATCGCAGCAACTCCATTTATGAATGTGAGAGTGAACGTCCTGCTGAACCGATTGATGCCATGCCGGAAGATCATGAGGGTGTGGATTATTACGCGCGTGAACGGGAGCCTGCCTGGTATCAGCAATATTACGAATCCCGTGGCTACTGGAATTACAGTGAGCGCAACAATCCCTGTCACGATGCCTATTACGCTTATGGCGAAAATGTCAGCAGCGGCCGGACGTTTATGGTGTCCAACATCGGCATCCTCGCCAAACGCGGCGCAGACAATAAACTGCACGTGATCACCACCGGCCTGAATGACGCCGCGCCGCTGGCAAACACCAGCATCAAGGTATTCAATTATCAGCAACAGGTGATTGGTTCAGCCCAGACCGACAATTATGGTATGGCTGAAATTACCACTGACGGCACGCCCTTTTATGTCACGGCCGAGCGCGATAAAAAAACCGGCTTCCTGCGCCTTCCCCGTAACGAAGCGCTGCCCACCAATCAGTTCGACGTGGCCGGCGAAAATGTTCGCGGCGGGTTAAAAGGATTTATTTACGGCGAGCGGGATGTGTGGCGACCGGGCGATGATATTTACCTGACCTTTATCCTGCAGGACAAAGAAAAATTAATTCCTGCTGGTCATCCGGTAAAGCTGGATCTGTTTGATCCGCGCGGCAACAAGGTCACCAGCATCACTAACGTGCAGCCGGTCAATAATTTCTACACGTTCCAATTGCGCACCGAAGAAAATGCACCCACCGGCAACTGGCGTGCTGTGGTGCATGTGGGCAATCGCTATTTTGACAAAATTTTAAAAGTAGAAACGATTACGCCTAACCGTTTGAAAGTGGATCTGACACTTGATCAAACGCCGCTGCGCCTGTCGGATATGCCGGCGCAGGTAGACCTGTTCGGTCAATGGCTGCATGGTGCGGTTGCCAATCAGCTGAAAGCTGATTCGGAAGTAAAACTCAGCAGCAAGGTCACCCGCTTTGATGGTTTTGATCAGTTCACTTTTGATGATCCCGCGCGTAGCTTTGAAGGCAGTTCGCAAAAAGTTTTCGATGGGAAACTAAACGCGCAGGGACTTGCACAGTTTCCGTTGAATGTACCGGTGGAATCGCCACCGCCGGGCATGTTGTCGGCCACCTTTGTCACGCGCGTATTTGAAGAAAGCGGTAATTTCAGCACCACGCTGCGCCGCTTTGATTTGCTGCCCTACGATAACTGGGTGGGTGTTATGGTGCCCAAAGGGGATGGGTATCAGGATGCCATCAGCCGCGATGCGGACCATGAGGTCAACTTTGTCAGTCTCGGGCGCGATGGCAAAGCTTTGGCGAATCGTCAGCTGGACGTGACGGTGTACGAAATCGGCTGGCGCTGGTGGTGGGATCAGGGCAGTGAAGATCTCGCCAGTTATGTCGGCAATCAAAATCATATTCCTGTAAGCCATGCAAAAGTTACCACCGATAACAACGGCCGTGCGCGCTGGGTACTGACGAAAAATACTTACGAGTGGGGCCGCCATTTAATTCGCGTGTGCGACCTGCAGGGCGATCATTGCGCCGGCAAAGTGGTGTACCTCGGCTGGAGCTGGAGTGAGCAGAAAAATCCGGATTCCGCCACGCAGCTGATGCTCACGACCGATAAAGAAAAATATCAGGTTGGTGAAAAAGCGATTGTTCGTTTACCGCAAAGTCAGCAGGGTCGCGTGCTGCTGAGTCTGGAAAACGGCAGCCGCGTACTGGAGCGCCGCTGGCTTGATCTTAAACAGAATCAAACGGAAATCACGATTCCGGTTACGGCGGAGATGGCTCCCAATGCCTACGTAAACATCGCCTTGTTGTTGCCTCATCAGCAGCGTGACAGTGATGCGCCGATGCGGTTGTATGGCATTGTGCCCTTGCTGGTTGAAGATCCGGCAACGCAATTGCAGCCGGAATTGAAAGTGCCGGCGGAGGTGCGCCCGGAAAAAGAATTTACCGTGGCCGTCAGCGAAAAAAATCAGCGCACCATGACCTACACGCTCGCCATTGTTGACGAAGGCTTGCTGGGCCTGACGGGTTTTGATGTACCCAAGGCGCACCCGCATTTCTATCGCCGTGAGGCGCTGGGCGTCATGACCTGGGATCTGTTTGATCAGGTCGTCGGTGCCTACGGTGCATCACTGGAGCGCGTGCTGGCCATCGGTGGTAGTGATGCCGATAAAGAAGCGGACAACAAACGCCGCGAACGTCGCTTCCCGCCCATTGTGAAATTCATGGGGCCGTTTACGTTACAAGCCAAAGAAACTCGCGATCATAAAATCACGCTGCCGCCTTATATGGGCGCCGTGCGCGTTATGTTGGTGGCCGGTGATGAAGGTAAGGTAAATGCCTACGGCAGCGTTGAAGAAACTGTTACTGTCACGCAGCCCCTGGTGTTGTTCGCCACGCTGCCGCGCGTCGTCGGTCCGGGTGAAGAAGTCACTTTGCCGGTCAACGTGTTTGTCAGTGATGCGGCGATAAAAAATGTCACTATCGAGGTGGAAGCGAACGAAATATTTACCGTCATCGATAAAAATTCTGCGCTGGAGTTTGGCAGCCCCGGCGATGCAATTGCCAGCTTGCGCCTGAAGGTTAATGATCGCATCGGTAAAGGCCGTGTGCTGGTTACGGCGCGCAGTGGCAACGAAACCGCTACCCAGGAAATTTTTATTGAATCCCGTGCGGCTAATCCGCCTTCGGTGATCTGGGAAAGCAAAATGCTGACGCCGGGTGAAACCTGGCAGTCAACGTTGGTACCCCATGGGATGGCCGGGACCAATCAAACGACGCTGGAAGTCGGTACGCTGCCGCCATTGAATCTGGAAAAGCGCTTGGATTATCTGGTCAGTTATCCCCACGGTTGCCTTGAGCAGATCGTGTCGGGGGCATTCCCGCAGTTGCGTCTGCCGGAGCTGGTTAAGCTTAATGAAACGCAAACGGCGGATGTTGAAAAAAATATCCGTGCGGCGATTAATAAGATGGCGACTTTTCAGCAGAGTAACGGCGGTTTCAGTTACTGGCCTGGTGCAAGTTACATCAACGACTGGGCATCCAGTTATGCGGGGCATTTCCTGCTGGAAGCTAAACGATCGGGTCACGCCGTTCCCACCGGCATGCTGGATCAGTGGGTTCAATATCAGCGCGACCTCGCCCGTAATTATCGCGGGCAGCGTCACGATTACGATGCAACTGTCGCGGCGTATCGGTTGTATACCCTCGCGCTGGCTGACAAAGCCGAGCTGCCGGCGATGAACCGCCTGCGTGAACAGTTACGCGCTGCCAACAACAACAGTTACCGTCTGACGGCGATGCGGATGTTGTCGTTAACATATCAACACATGGGGCTGAAAGATGCAGCCACGGATGTGCTGGCGAATGCAGGCGATCAGGTGCCGACCTATAACGTGTCCGGTTATACCTACGGTTCGGAACTGCGCGATCGCAGTATTATGTTGATTACGCGGATCCGCAGCGGTGAGGCTGCAGAAGATTCGACCTGGCAGCTGGCAGAAAACATCGCGGCGGAATTATCCAGCGGTAGGTGGTACAGCACGCAGAGTCTCGCGTGGGCGCTGTTAGCCATGAGTGAATTTGCGCAGCATACCGGTGCTGGCGACGATATGCGTTTTGCCATCAATACCGGCGGCAACTGGCAGGATATTCAGGCGGCAGAAACGTTTTACCGTCAGGCGTTGGAGCAGAGTAAATTCAGCGTACGCAACGATGATGATCACAACATTCGGGTGCTGGTGAGTAACCGTGGCATCCCGGCGAATCTGGACGAAGCTGCGAGCCACAATGGCTTAACCATCTCGGTTGAATTTCTGGGGATGGATGATGAGCCGCTGTCGGTGGAAGCGTTACCGCAAGGTAGCGATTTTGTTGCTGAGGTAACCGTCAGTGCAGACTTCGGTATGTTGCCGGTCAGTCGTGTGGAAGATATTGCGCTCACACTCGTCATGCCCAGCGGCTGGCAAATTCGCAACGAACGACTCGAAGGCACGCAGCTGCCCAAAGGTCTGGATTATATGGACATTCGCGATGATCGCGTGATGGCTTATTTCAGCCTCTGGCGCGATTACTACTGGTCATACCGCTACAATGATCGCCATCAAACCAGTGTGACGGTACGGGTAATCCTGAACGCGTCTTACGCGGGTAAATATTATTTACCCGGCTGGCAGGCAAGCGCGATGTATGACGAAAAAATCCACGCAAAAACGCGCGGATATTGGGTAGAGGTTGTGGCGGATTAGTCGGTGTTGCAAATGTTTTTAGCACGATATGACATTGATGGATAAACATTGCCGATCCTGAAACCTGGTAGTTGATCGTTTGGCGATAGGGTGGTGAAGAATATCACCGAGCTGTTAGATCGTTTGGGTATAGGGTGATGGGGAATATCACCGAGCCATGTCGGGTTACGCGGCTGCGCCGCTAACCCGACCTACGGTTGGTCGTGTAAAGGGCTTTTATCGCTCGCACCCCACGCACCGGATCACCACCTTTCCACCACCGTCTCATCAGTCGCGTGTAGGTCGAATTAGCGGCGCAGCCGCGTAATCCGACTCACTCCACTAAACATCGCAAATAAAACAAATCTTCAGCCATCACATCGCCCGTACAATTCGACGCACCGGATTACCACCTATCCATAACGTCTCATCAGACACACCCGTAGGTCGAATTAGCGGCGCAGCCGCGTAATCCGACTCACTCCACTAACATTGCAAATAAAACAAATCTTCAGCCATCACATCGCCCGTACAATTCGACGCACCGGA
>CAYUVQ010000014.1:43962-44154 GCA_964448175.1 uncultured Cellvibrionaceae bacterium
CGTCTCATCAGACACACCCGTAGGTCGAATTAGCGGCGCAGCCGCGTAATCCGACACTCGGAGCTTCAATTTACATTCATAATCCGACACCACGCAAAACTTGCGTCCCGAAATAAATTACGGCACCATCCTGGCAACGCAGCAACGCAGCAACGCAGCAACGCAGCAACGCAGCAACGCAGCAACGCAGCA
>CAYUVQ010000015.1:0-3973 GCA_964448175.1 uncultured Cellvibrionaceae bacterium
CGGATTCTTGAGCGGGCAGTGCGCCCTGGGCCAACGAGCGGCCGAGAGCAAGGGGACAGGTCCTCCGTTTTATAATCTATTTTTCATCATGTTCAACTCCTTCTGTAATACTTGTTGAGCAGCACCTTGTTCGTCAGAGCGCTCCATCAGAAAGAACATTAACCATTCTCAATACGCACTTTATCTATTCACTTCTCTCATATCTTAAGCTGAGCAGCTGTCTTATAATTTTACATATTGTTGATTGACGGGCTGGGATTCATGATGAGTAAAGACAAATTAGTTATTTTCGATACAACTCTGCGTGACGGAGAGCAAAGTCCGGGCGCGTCTATGACGCTTGACGAGAAAGTTCGTATAGCGCGGATGCTGGAAAAGTTACGTGTGGATGTAATTGAAGCGGGTTTTGCGATTGCGAGTCCGGGCGATTTTGAATCTGTTCGTGCTGTAGCAGAGGCAATTAAAGACTCCACCGTCTGTAGTTTGGCGAGAGCTGTGAAGGGAGACATTGAACGTGCGGCAGAAGCACTGAAACCAGCCAACGCGCGACGCATTCACACGTTTATCGCTACTTCACCGATTCACATGAAATACAAATTGCAAATGGAACCCGCAAAGGTTTTAGAGCAAGCTGTGGCGGCAGTTAAACTGGCTCGGCAATTTACGGATGATGTGGAGTTTTCGCTGGAAGATGCCAGTAGGTCGGATTTTGATTTCATGTGTCGGATCATTGAAGCTGTTGTGGTGGCTGGTGCGCGCACAATTAATTTGCCTGATACCGTAGGTTATGGTGAACCTGGAGAATACGGCAAGCTTTTCCAAAAGTTGATCGAAACGATTCCAAACGCAGACAAAGCGATTTTTTCTACGCATTGTCATAATGACTTGGGATTGGCGGTTGCCAACTCTCTTTCTGCGGTAATGCATGGAGCCCGTCAAGTAGAGTGCACCATTAATGGTTTGGGGGAGCGCGCGGGAAATGCGGCATTGGAAGAAATCGTTATGGCAGTTAAAACCCGTAAAGATATGATGCCCGTCGAAACCACCATTGATACCACTCACATTGTTCCTACCTCGAGGCTGGTTTCAAGTATTACTGGCTTCCCGGTCCAGCCGAATAAAGCGATTGTTGGTGCAAATGCGTTTGCTCATGAATCGGGTATTCATCAAGATGGGATCCTTAAACACCGTGAAACTTACGAAATTATGCGTGCTGAAGATGTGGGTTGGAATACCAACAAGCTGGTTCTGGGCAAACACTCCGGTCGAGCTGCTGTGAAGGCGAGATTTGAAGCGTTGGGCATAAAGTTTTCAAATGACGATGTGTTCAGTACTGCATTCATAAAATTCAAAGAGTTGGCTGACAAGAAACACGAAATTTTTGATGAAGACCTTCAAGCGTTGGTGAGTGATGCTCGCCCTCATGCTCTTCAAGAAGTCTACCAGTTAGGGGCAATGGAGGTTGTTTGCAAAACTGGTACGAACCCACATGCGAAGCTTGTTATCAGTGTTAATGGTGAAAGTAAAAATACAGAAGCAAGTGGTAGCGGTCCTGTTGATGCAACATTCAAAGCAATCGAGAAAGTGGCCAAGAGTGTTGCGCATCTTCAATTGTATTCCGTAAATGCAATTACCGAGGGGACTGACTCGCAAGGCGATGTTACGGTCCGGTTGGAAAAAGATGGTGTCATAGTTAATGGCGTGGGTGCGGACACCGATATAGTTACTGCATCAGCAAAAGCCTATCTCCACGCCCTAAATCTTCTGCATTCACGTGCAGAGAAATCGCACCCACAGCGTGACGGGATTTAAACGCTCTATGAATGAATATCAACGTCAGTCATATTTAACCTCTATGGGTATAGAGAATTATATGCCGCGCTGGCGTTTGGTTGGTGCTCCAGATCCTATTGAATGTTTGTTGCCAGCGCTGCCAGAGGTGGCGCTTCTATCAGCTGCCGAAGTCTTGGACCCTCATTCGCAAGATGCGGCTCCTTTGAAGGTCGAGAATTCGCCTGTAGACAAACCGGTTGTGGTTGCGGAGATGTTACGTGATTTGCAACTGGAGCAACCAAAGCGAGTAATGTCTCGTGGCGTAGAATCGAAAGTGGTTGCTTCAGTTTCAGCGGGGGATCGGCAAACGATCGCGGCTTTTGCGTTAAGCATTTGGCGTCCCCATAATGAACTCTTGATTCTGGATTCACGCAATACACAGTTGGCTCTACCCACAGAACGGTTGCTGGAAAATATTTTGCAGGCATTCTATGGTGCTCCACAGCAATTGGGAAATGAGGAGGTGCTGCGCTGGCCGTTGATTGACAATAATTTTGTATCACGAACGGTTGATGATGCGCGAAGTGTTCTTCAGGTTTGGCTCGAGGTAGAGTTAGAGCGTCGGCCGGTAAAACAGCTTTTATTAATGGGAGAAAATGCGGCACGGTATTTTCTGGGGGCTGATAGCCTTTATTCGGAGGTATTGTTTAAGACAGTGGAGCTGACACAAGGCACTACTCAGGCGTTGATTTCTCCCAGCCTTGTTGAGTTGTTGCAGCAGCCGGTGCACAAACGCAGCTTGTGGCAAGCGCTTCAACCGTGGCGCAACAATGTAAATCAGGTCTAAGATTATGAATTTGATAATTCCATCAGGCTTGGAGCTGAGTTTTCGTTTATTGGTTGAGGCAGATCTTCCTGCAGTTATGCAATTAGAACGTAGCGTGCACTCCCATCCTTGGCGACAATCCAGTTTTGAAGACTGTTTGCAGGGACGTCAACGGTGCTGGCTGGCAGAGCATAAAGATATTTTGGTTGGTTATGTAGTTGTCGCACACGGTGGCGGTGATGCAGAGTTATTAAATATTGCTGTTGCACCTGGTTATCAACGCAAAGGAATCGGAAGTTGCTTGCTGCAGTATGCAGCAGATTATGTAAGGGATCACGCCGATATGATGTTTCTGGAAGTTCGTGTTTCTAATCGTAAAGCGATAGAACTCTATGCGCGTGAAGGATTTTTTGAGGTGGGACAACGGAAGAATTACTACCCCACGCTGAATGGACACGAAGATGCATTACTAATGGCCTGCCAGCTCTAATTCATTGTTTTACCGGGCGCTTCTGCAATTTTCTTTGTAACGTGCGTCGATGCATGCCCAGACTGCGGGCCGTGGCTGAAATATTACCGCCGTTTTCCTGCAAGACTTTCTGTATGTGCTCCCATTCGAGTCGCTCCACTGAAGGGGGATTGCTGGGGATTTTAAGATCTCTGACAGCTTCCAGATTAAATGCGGCGAGAATATCTTCCGTATCGGCTGGCTTACATAAATAATTCAGTGCTCCGAGCTTTATCGCCTCTACGGCGGTTGAGATGCTTGAATATCCCGTCAACATTACGATATCCAACGTGGGGTGTTGCTCCTTGAGTTTACGGATCAAGATGAGTCCTGATTCCTGCGCTAGCTTTAAATCTACCACGGCTTTGGTAAAACTGTGTGTATGTAATAACCCTAACGCATCTTCACTGTTAGTGGCTGAGATTGCTTCATATCCACGTCGGGTGAGGGCTCGCTCCAGCATTTTGCACAGCGTTGGATCATCGTCAACGAGAAGAAAAGTTTCTTTAGTTTGAAGCATGATCAGGACTCCTTGAATTGGAGTGGTAACCGCAGCTCGGTCAAAGTGCCGTGTGGCGCGCGGTTATAAAGATAAACTTTTCCTCCATAGCGATTGATGGTGGCGTGAGTTAAGAACAAACCCAAACCCAGGCCCTTTCCTTTAGTTGTTACAAAGGGCTTGCCTAATTGACTGGCGATTTCCATGGGAATGCCCGGACCGTTATCTTCGATTTGCCAGTGCATGCTGGTTTGCTCCCACTCAATACGAATGATGATATTTTCCGGGGCGGCGTCAGCCGCGTTATTTAATAAGTTAATAATCGACTGGCCGATGGTAGGATGAAGATAACAAATAACGTCCTGTA
>CAYUVQ010000015.1:4073-35227 GCA_964448175.1 uncultured Cellvibrionaceae bacterium
AAGTTAATAATCGACTGGCCGATGGTAGGATGAAGATAACAAATAACGTCCTGTACATTCGGATCAAGATGCACCTCTGCGATGGCTTCAGGGCGCATGACTAGCCATCTATCAATAATGTCCATACAAAATTGCCGCAAAGACTGCGCTTCAAGCTGTCCATCTTTTCCGTATTCTGCTTTGCCGATGAGGTTCTGCAACGTATGTGCACATTGCTGAACCTGATCGGACAAAATATTTAAGTCTTCGTATAGCTGTGGCGTATTACGATATTCATCGCGTAACTCAGCTAATAGGACTTTCATAGTGGATAGCGGTGTGCCGAGCTCATGCGCAGTGCCTGCAGCCAGAGTTGCGACAGCCATCAGTTGTTCGTCCCGCAGATCGTCTTCGCGTTGCTGATTCAGCTGTTCATCCTGCAGGCGTAGATCCTGGGCCATCTTGACCACAAAATAAGTAATTAAAGCCGCACTGATAAAAAAATTAAGCCACATGCCGATGATGTGAAGATTGATGTCTTGATGGTTGCCATGATGATGAACCGGCGAGAGCGCTGGGAGTGCTATATGAAAAAACAGCAGCAAGGTGTAGCTGGCGATACATAACAAGGTAATTACCCATGTATAAGACCAGGACAAGGTTGCTGCGGAAATACAAATGGGTACAAGAAAATAAGAGATGAATGGATTATTGGCCCCGCCACTGAAATAGAACAAAGCGCTAAGACACAGCACATCAAGCAGGAGTTGTATAAAGAACTCAATATCGGTGACAGGCATTTCATGGCGCAAACGTAGCGCGGTTAACCAATTGATGGTTATAAAAAAGACCAAAATGGTAACGAAAGCCTGATAGGGCAGTTCTACTTCGCTGAATATAAATGTGACGGTCGCCGTCGCCCCTAAACATATCACCAGCAGCCAGCGGATCATGACCAGGTGGCGAAGGTGTTGTGCCGGGGCGGCTAGGGTCAGTGGCAGTTTATTAGTCATGGAATTTCATAGAATGAAGTTGGTCTGCATTGTGGCAGATTATAACGAAAAGCTCGTCCTCTCCGGCGTGCGACATCTTGCCGCAGCTTATTGGCAATATCAGAGATCGAGGCCGGCCTGACGGCGCTGGCTGGTGTATACTTTGGCGCTGCTTTTTTGCACGCTTTCCCGTTGATTTAGAGGCAACTCCTCAATTATGGCGCAACCGCTGCAAGCTACCCTGATTGAGGGCCCAGTTTCCCAACAGCTCAAAAATATGGCCATCCCCATGGTATGGGGGCTGATGGCCACTATGTCGCTTAACGCGGTAGACACCTTTTTCATCGCGCAGGTTGGCCGCGAACCCCTCGCAGCCCTGAGCTTCACATTTCCCGTCATCATGGTGTTGACGAGTCTGGGTATTGGTCTTGGTGCCGGCACATCGTCCGCTGTCGCGCGTGCCATTGGCGAGGGTGATGCTCGCACCGCACAGCGTCTGGCTACTGACGCGATGAGTCTTACGCTGCTCATTTCTGTCGGAATGTGTTTGCTTGGCTGGGTATTCCTGGAACCTCTGTTTATGGTTTTAGGAGCCACGCCGGATCTGATGCCACTGATCCGCGGCTACATGTCGATCTGGTTCTTCAGCGCGCCCTGTTTAATGGTCCCTATGGTCAGTCTGGCCGCATTACGGGCTATGGGGATGAGTAACATTCAAGGGTATTTAATGGGCGGTGCCGCGCTGCTCAACGCCATCCTTGATCCGATATTTATCTTTGGTTTTCTGGGATTACCGGCACTTGGACTGCAAGGGGCTGCCATTGCCGCGCTTATCACGCGGGTATTGATGGTGCTGATTGCGCTTTATATCCTGCGGTACCGTGTCAGGATGCTGATCAACCCTTTTATCGGTTGGGCACCATTGCGTGCCTCCTGGAGCGTTATTGTGCAGGTTGGAATACCAGCAATGGTTGCTAACGTTATCGTTCCTTTGGCGAGTGCCGTCGTTGTCATGATGGTTGCCGGCTACGGGACTGACGCGGTGGCTGGACTGGGGATCGCAATGCGCATCGAACCTTTGGCTTTGATCGTCTTCTACGCCTTGTCTGGTGTGATTGGCCCCTTCTTTGGCCAAAATCTGGGCGCGGCAAAATATGAGCGATTGATTGAGGCCCAACGCGTTCTTACCGTCTTCTGCTTAGGCTTCGGTGTCTTGTTAGCGCTGATGATGTGGCTTTTTGGTGACCTTATCGTCGGCATCTTTGGCGACCACGCGGAAGTGATTGAGGTTGCCGTGCTTTATCTCGCCATCGTTCCGTTCAGCTATGGTGCATATGGAGTGGTGATGTCCGTCAACGCCGCTTTCAATGGACTTGGACATCCATGGCCAGCCATGCTGATTTCAGCCGGACGCGTATTGTATATTTTCCTTCCTCTTGCATTTCTGGGTCAGTGGCTGTGGCAAATGACCGGTATTTTTATCGCTACGGCCGTGGCTAATCTGATTATGGGGATGTGGGCCTGGAGCTGGTTAAAACGATATATCCAACGTACCCAAAGCGAAGGACGAACTGCGCTATAATCGCGCCCGTTTCTAATTATCGACGATAGTATCTATATGACTGAATTCACCAGCGAGCTGGCCAAGCGCCGTACATTTGCCATCATCTCTCACCCCGATGCCGGTAAAACCACCATTACGGAAAAATTATTATTGTGGGGCAATGCGATTCAATTAGCCGGTTCGGTAAAAGGCAAGCGCGGACCACACGCGAAATCTGACTGGATGACAATGGAGCAGGAGCGGGGAATCTCGGTCACATCCTCCGTCATGCAATTCCCTTATAACGGTCGTATCGTCAACCTGCTGGACACTCCGGGCCACGAAGATTTTTCTGAGGATACCTACCGCACGCTGACCGCGGTGGATTCTGTCCTGATGATGATCGACGGCGCTAAAGGTGTAGAAGATCGCACCATTAAACTGATGGAAGTTTGCCGTCTGCGCGACACACCTATTCTCTCGTTTATCAATAAGATGGATCGTGAAAGCCGCGACGCGGTCGAGTTACTCGATGAAATAGAAAGTGTATTGAAGATCGCCTCTGCACCAATCAATTGGCCCCTTGGCTCGGGGAAAAGTTTTGTGGGCGTCTACAATTTCTATACCGATACCATCCATGTTTATAAACAAGGGCAGGGGCACACGATCCCAGAAGACATACAGATTAAAGGTCTGGATAGTGCGGAAGCCAGTAAGTTATTGGGCGGTTACGCCACTGAGATTCGTGAAGAAATAGAATTTGTACGTGGTGCCACTAACCAGTTTGATATTGATGAGTACTTGGCTGGTCGTATGACTCCGGTATTTTTCGGAACGGCGTTGGGAAATTTCGGGGTCCGGGAGATGCTCAACGGGTTTGTGGAGTGGGCACCTACACCGCGCAGTCGCGCGGCAAAAGAACGGGTTGTTGAGGCCAATGAAGATAAATTCAGCGGTTTTATCTTTAAAATTCAGGCCAACATGGACCCCAAGCACCGCGATCGTATTGCATTTATGCGTGTATGTTCGGGTGTTTATCGTCAAGGCATGAAGATGCGGCACGTCCGCTTGGCTAAGGATATCCGAATCGCTGACGCAGTTACTTTCATGGCTGGTGACCGAAGTGCGGTAGACGAGGCGTTAGCCGGAGACATTATCGGGTTGCATAACCACGGCACGATTCAGATTGGAGATACCTTCACTGAAGGTGAAGAGCTGAAGTTTACCGGCATCCCACATTTTGCTCCTGAGTTGTTTCGCCGTATTCGCCTGAAGGATCCACTGAAAGCCAAGCAGTTGCAGAAAGGTTTGCAACAGTTGTCAGAAGAGGGCTCTACCCAGGTTTTTTTCCCGCTGAACAATAATGACATTATCGTCGGCGCGGTGGGAGTGCTGCAGTTTGAAGTTGTGGCATATCGGTTGAAAGACGAATATAAGGTGGAAGCGATATACGAACAGGTGAATGTAACGACGGCTCGCTGGGTTGATTGTACTGATGCCAAAAAACTTGAAGAGTTTAAACGTAAATGTGCGGATAATCTGGCGGTAGATGGTGGTGGTCACCTGACGTATCTTGCTCCAACCCGGGTTAATCTGTCTTTGACGGAAGAGCGACATCCGGAAATTCGGTTCCGTTCAACACGAGAACATTAATATATGTTGACTACACTGGTATTGACGATATTGATTTTTATTGTAGTACTGGTGGCGTTAGTGTGGGTGCGCACGCCCCGCTATAGAATAGAACCTCATAATGTCATTGCGCTGTTGGAGCTGGTATTAAATGGTCAGGCCAGTGAAAATGACTGGCGGGTATTTGCCGCTATTCCATTACGACATAATCCGGAGCTGGAAGAAATCCGGGAGCGCTGCATGGATATCGAAGAGCGAGAGTATATTGGGCCGGGGCGCAACGGCTTCCTGTTCACCCAGGATGGACTTAATGAATTGCGGGAAATTCTCCTGACGCTTAAGGAAAGAGAAAAGGCTCAGGAGAGAAAAGATTTGCGGTGATACGCAATGTGTTTGAGGTAGATTTTCGTGTGTTGATCGATGTGAGCCTAAGGCTCCATCCTATTACGGGCGAAAGGGCGTCGGTTATGGCCCCGCTTAATAAGGTCTACAGGGGACGCATGTGAGCAGCGCGAATGATAATAAAGACCTCGTATGGGATCTGGACGCATTCAACCAGCGTCAACGCGCTATCGACTTTGTAATGGAGTTTGAGAATCGGTTGTGCGTTTTTTCCGGATCGGTTGAGCAGCTTTATACCAACTACAATATTTTTTTTCCAAAAGAAGAAGATCGCAAGTTAGTCATCCTGCCCAACCCTTATGCCCCGCACGATACATTCAATGGCCTTTCGGCAGAAGCGATAAGTGCAACCGGATTGAACATCGTGCCGGGTAGCCACCAGGGCAGGTCCGCATTGTTTCTTTCGATCCCTTTTCGCGGTGGGCAAAGTCGTTATAAAAACGTTCCGTTGCAGATGGGGTTGCGGGTAGTAAGACAGCAGCTGCCTCCCAGTAAACCGTTCTTACCGGTATTGATGAAAGGCGATTTGCGGGAACTGGATTCGTCGACGCCGTGTTTGCATCTGCATGCGTTACATTTAGATCGTTTGGTAGGGCATTCAGAATTGGAGCGACGAAGCATTCAAAAAGTTATTGAACAGCGACTTAGCAAATTAGCTTGAGACCAAAAAAAACCACCTTTCGGTGGTTTTTTTATCAGGGCACTATCTGGGTAGTGCGAAGGTGATGGGAGCCGAGAATTCAAAGCCTGCACCGGGAATGGCATCAGGCATAACCGGGAAGGGCGCTGAGCGCTGGATAGCTTCCCAGGCTTCCTTATTCAAAGTGTCATGACGGCTTTCTTCCATCCAGGTCATGCTTTTAATGTTGCCCTTCCGGTCGACAGCGACGGAAATCCGCACACCACCCTCATGCCCACGATCCAGTGCGCGGCGAGGATATTTCACGTTCGTGCGAATTTTCTTTAACAGATCCGATACATAAAACTGGCGAGCCAGCAGCGATTGAGCGGTAAGCGCTGGTTCGTTATCTTCCTCCTCCTCAACACGGGCTGGAGCTGCTACGGGTTTTGGTTGCTCTTTCGGTTCCGGCTTTGCGGCGACCGCGGGCTTGGCCGGCTCTGGCTCAGGTTTCGGTGTTTCGGTAGTCAGTTTGGGCAGCTCGACTTTAGGTGCTTCGATCGGCGGTGCTGGCGGCGGTGCAACAGGTTGGGGCGCTGGAGCTGGTTTAGTCTCTTTGACTGCCGCTACTTGAGCTGGTGCGGGCTCTGGCTCCTTGGGTTGAGTCCACGCGGTCACGGCAGCCACTCTGCCAGCCGATGGCTGGATACGCTCATAACGGCTACGCAAATCAGCGCTTACTGCACCGACTTTTAACAGCTCTTCGCGATAGGTTGAAGAAAGAGGCACTCGCCCAATCCAGGTGCGCAGCAACATGGGGAAAAACTGATCATCGGCAATATGTCCCAGTTGGACTCCGTTCACTGAAATACTTAGTCCTTGTCCAGGTGTTTGAGCAAACACGATATGATCATTGGCTTCAAGCCGGCCCTTAAACAAGCTGTCAAAGTGCACCATGTTATCGGCCTGGGCGGTAAGTACACTGTTGGAGTTATTGATTGCCATGCCTTCGATCCACATGCGGCTGAAGCGGCGAATCATCATACCCGCAGGGTTAACGATCTTAAGCTCCATTCTCATGGCAGATTTGCTGTTGATCAGCGTATCAGCATCGTCAGTTAAGGTTTCTGAATAGAGTGCACCGATAAATTGCTCGTTACCCAGTTCCTGATGCATGGCCAAGCCATTGAGCAAAGGCTCTGCATGCGCCGACGAGCTACAGAGAATTAAAAGTACAATTAGATAGTCAGGTATTCTTAGTTTTAGACGCATAGGGTTACATCTCTGATTATTTTTTATGAAATAAATCGACAAAAATAGAGGGCGAGCATACATTCACTTATAAGCTCTCCTGCAGTGTGTTCAGGTATAAAAGTATAGTACAGAAAGTGGGGTGGATTGAAATTCGGCCGCCAGCTTAACTGGCGAGCACTACTCTACAGAAAAATAATGTTACTGCAAGTCGAGCAGTTACTGACGGATTTCGCAGTCTTGTTCATTGGTTCAGATAATTAACTTTTTGATTAATCATCTAGCTGAGGAATGTACTAATATGTAGCAAATTCAGGTTCGAGGCTTGCCTCTTATTTGTTATGCATCCTTTATATGTGTTGTAACGTTATCGCTGTAACTCTGTCGGTCCGCACGGGATAGAACATGGAAATAAAACCGCTGCACAAGTTTCCTAGAGATACGCTTGAACAGCTGCTATCCGGTATCTCCTTTTTTAAAGCCGTAAAACAACAGGATTCCTGGCAATATGAATTGCTGCTGCAGTCATCCCGCATTATCTCTTACATCCCGGGAGAGATTGTTTTAAAGCGGGGTGATATGGATGATTGGCTTTACTTCCTGTTAAAGGGGAGGCTGGCGGTCTATGTTGATGAACTGGGGCAGGGCGAGCTGGTAAATTACGTAACTCCTGGCGAAGTATTTGGTGATCTCGCGCGGCTGGTTGGGCAACCGCGTACTGCCACGGTGATTGCCGATGAGGGAAGCCGGCAATCCATGGTCTTTGCTATGGATTGCAGCATCTTTGATGACCTGTCATCCAATCGTCCCATCACTCTGCAAACCAAGTTGATTTACTACCGTAATACAGTGCATAACCTGCGTTGGAAACTTGAAGTTTACCGGGCGCAGCATCTGCAACACGCGTTGGCTAACCGTCATCGACAGGTCCGGTTATACGCAGGTATAAAAGACACGCGGGACGAACTGGTTTCGCTTCATGAGCAAGCCAGAGCCTTGGCGCTGTTGTTGTTGGAATGGAACGCTGAATTTGGCTCTCCAGCAACCTATTCCCCCTCCAGAACCGATTTTCGCACGCCTGAATAGCAGTAGATGATTGCTGCAACAATATCTCTCTTCTTTTTAAAGATCTGCTCCCGTTGGCCGTTAAAGGAAATCCTAACGCTAATGGTGCTTACGCATTGCGTTCGAGAGACTGCTAAACTGTCATCATTAATGACATGAGCATCATTGTGCAATACACAGCAGTTATTGCAGGTTTATATCACCTATGAAATTTGAAGATCTGAAATTGGCCTACGGCTACCCCTTGCAGGTGCAGGTGAGCAACAGCATGGGGCAAGCTGAGCGTTATTCTTGTCGGCTTATCGGTTGTATTCCTGGCCGAAGTGTCTTGCTATCAGTACCACGAGCGACCGGAAAACTGTTGCGGTTTCGGGCCGGCCAAAAGATGGTTGTGCGCATGATGGTTGAGAATGGAATCGGAGTTTTTGCAAGTTCGGTGGAAACCCAGACGGCGGAGCCATATCCCATATTACATTTGAATTATCCGGAGCAGGTGAGCTTTAAGGGAATTCGTGGGGCAACACGGGTCAATATAGATTTGCCGATTCAGGTCACCAACCTCAGTGCTATTAATGAAACAGTGATGACGGGAGTGGTTGCTGATATCAGTATCACTGGTGCACGTATGGAGCTGCCGGAAGCCGTTGGAGAAATCGGTGACAAGATACGAATCAATGCCCGCGTAACAGTGCTCGATATTGCGCGGGATTTGACGGTAGATGCGATCATTCGATCAAGGCTTGAGCGAA
Source organism: uncultured Cellvibrionaceae bacterium (assembly GCA_964448175.1). Taxonomy (GTDB): domain Bacteria; phylum Pseudomonadota; class Gammaproteobacteria; order Pseudomonadales; family Cellvibrionaceae; genus Cellvibrio. The sequence continues at coordinate 12,306 of CAYUVQ010000015.1, forward strand.
GTACTCAGGAGGCCGATAAAGACTTACCTGCGGTATACGGGGTGGAATTTATCGAAGAGGATGAGGAGCGGCGTTTACTGCTGTGCGCGTATGTCTTCAGCCGGATAGCGAATGGCCATTAGAAAATGATTAAGCCATAAGGCTGGCTGGTTTGGCTAGGTAAATCATGAAATGAAAAAGGCGCTCGAATGAGCGCCTTTTTTTGACCAACACCCGACGAACTTATTAAGCAGTCACAGCGGGAGCAGCGGCCTTGGGCTTGCGGCCACGTTTTGCTGGAGTTGCACCAGCAGCTTTTTTAGCTGCAGGCTTTTTAGCCGCAGCCTTCTTAGCTACCTTTTTAGCAGGTGCTTTTTTAGCTGCAGTCTTTTTAGCGGCGGGTTTGGCTGCCTTTGGAGCGGCACTTTTAGCGGCGCGGGGTGCTTTCTTAGCAGCTGTTTTTGAACGTGCAGCGGCTTTTTTGGCGGCGGCTTTAGCGCGAGCAGCAGCTTTTTTCTCAGCAGCTTTCTTTTTAGCAGCAGCTTTCTTGGCAGCAGCCTTAGCTTTGGCAGCGGCTTTCTTGGCAGCGGCTTTAGCTTTGGCGGCAGCTTTCTTCTCTGCTAACTTGGCTTTAGCGGCAGCTTTTTTAGCAGCCAGTTTGTTTTTAGCAGCAGCCTTCTTAGCAGCAGCCTTCAGGCGCTTGGCTACAACGGCTTCGGCTTTTGCAACAGCCTTGTCATGTGCAGCGGCAGCCTTATTAGCAGCTTTAACTGTGGCTGCTTCTTTCTTGGCGGTTGCAACAGCTTGCTTGGCTGCGGCAGCGGCTTTTTTGGCGTTTGCAAGATCAGCTTTGGCGGCAGCAACTTGTTTAGCTGCGGCTGGGGTTTTCTTCTTGCTGGCAGCAGCCAGTTTGGTTTGAGCCGCTTTTACCTGAGCGGTTGCTTTGGCAGCATCTTTGGTCAATGCCGAAACTTGTTTTTGGAGATCAGCAGCTTGAGCGACACGCGCTTTTGCCAACTGGGCTTTCAATTGAGCTAATTGCTGTTCTAAATTTGCAACAGCATCAACCGCTTTTGATTTACGTGCAGCCATGGTGTGTTTCCTTTATTGTTTTCGGAAAGAGTTTATAAAACGGATTAAAACTTCCAACACGCATAAGTTAAAACTTTATGGAAAAAATTCAAGTTTTTTGAAGAGGTTTGACAGAAAAAATGTGTTTTTTTTCTATTTTTTATCAAAATTAGACCGCTTCAACCATCGATAGCCAGAAAAATTTGGATTTTTTAAAATACGTTGTCTTGGTTGAAGTTTTATTGATGGTTAAAAATTTACGTAACGATTGGACAAATCATCCCGGATTTTGAATTTCTTTGAGCAATATCTTTTACAACAAATGGGATCATCCGGTGTGAATGATGAACAGCAGATTAATTTCATAGGGGCAGATGAGGGCGGCTCGAGTCGAGTAAAAGATTCAAAATCAGGAGCGACGAGGCGGACGATTTGCTGATTTACATCTATTTAAGATTTGAACCGAACGCTTACCAAATACTATCTTCCTGTGTCACACGAACTGTCCGCAAGCCGCGTAGAGCGATTCCTTTCTGAAATCCTTCTCAGCAGTCACATTGAACGAGTCCCGCGGGCATGATCTCCGAGTAGAAATGGATTCATCTGTGGATGGTGATAGCGATGCTGTGGCGATAATTCACTCACTCGGAATATTTATTCGATTACGCATTGATACTTGTTTTATAGGTACATTAATCAAGCTCACTGTTTATTTACACAGCTTTATACGGAATAATGGCAGCTTATCAGTGGTGATTGCTTGAGGCATCTTCGTTGCGAAAAATTATTCATTGTGATGCCGATTGTTTCTTTGCCGCGATTGAGATGCGCGATGATCCATCATTGCGTCATCTGCCAATTGCTGTCGGTGGTGGGGCGGATAGACGCGGTGTGATTTCAACTTGCAATTACGAAGCGCGTCGTTACGGAGTGCACTCGGCCATGCCATCCGCGACTGCTCGTCGCCTCTGTCCCGATTTGATCATCCTGCCGCATCGGATGGATGTCTATCGGGAAGTTTCTCTTCGCATGCGCCATATATTTTACGAATACACAGATCTGGTTGAGCCCTTGTCGTTGGATGAGGCGTTTCTTGATGTAACTGATTCGCCTTACTGTGATGGCAGCGCAACGCGAATTGCCGAAGACATTCGCAAACGGATTGAGCAGGAATTGGGGATTACTGTTTCTGCCGGCGTAGCGCCTAATAAATTTCTCGCTAAAATCGCCAGTGACTGGAAGAAGCCGAATGGTTTATTCGTCATCACGCCCACCCAGATTGAGTCGTTCATACAGCAGCTCCCGGTGCGCAAGATTCATGGTGTAGGTAAGGCGACAGCAGCGCGGCTGGCACAGATGAACGTGAAGACGTGTGGGGACTTGCAAAAGTTTTCGGTGTTCGAATTATGCCAGCGCTACGGTCAGTTCGGTCAGCGTCTCTATGACCTCAGCCGGGGGCGGGACGAGCGCCAGGTGATTCCGAGTCGGCGGCGCAAATCCCTCAGTGTTGAACATACCTATCCTCAGGATCTGCCAGATCTCGCGCATTGCCTTAACCAGTTGCCGGAGTTGCTGCAAAAATTAGCCAGCCGCCTGCGGCGCCTGGAAGACGAGTACCGGGTAGTGAAAATATTTGTAAAGATAAAGTTCGCAGATTTTTCCACCCGCACAGTTGAGCGAGCGGGCCAGCATCTGGGTATGGTTGAGTACCAGGCGCTATGCGGTCTGGCATTTGAGCGGGGCGATCATAGCCCGGTACGACTGCTGGGGGTGGGGGTCCGATTTGTCGATTTGCGAGAGGATCGCGCTTTTTATCAGCTGGATTTGTTTGATTGAGGCGGGAACTTGACGAAAATATGGGGTTCTATGGCCAGATTTTCGGTAAAACTACCCCCTGATCGGTGTTGAAATTCGGTTGGCATGAACCCGGCCTTTAAGGTACTTTCATGCCAATAAAGAATTAGTCATTCGTTCCGGAAAGCTGGTAACATGACCATCTTTCTGTGCCTGCGGGTATACATATAACATCAGCTATAACACTAGAGGAGTAATCGCGGTGAGCCGAAGAAAAAAAGGCCGTAGTGCTGACGAGTCTAACGATATCGACCTGACCCCTATGTTGGACGTGGTCTTTATCATGTTGATCTTCTTTATCGTAACCGCTTCGTTTGTTAAAGAAGTAGGTATCGATGTAAATATCCCGGAAGATAACAACAACCCTCCACCACCAGATGCACCGCAGAACATTCTCGTGCGCATCACTGCCGATAACCAGATTTGGATGGAAGATCGCCGCGTAGATGAGCGTGCTGTGCGTTCAAATATTGAGCGTATGCGTGCTGAACTGCCCAAAGCGACTGTCATTATCTCCGCAGACCCTAAAGCACATGCCGGCACCTATGTGGTGGTTGCCGACGCGGCACGCGAAGCAAGAGCTCCTAGTGTTGTACTGGCTCCGATGAAAAAATAACGGAACCGATTAAAAAGCCCCGCTGTTGTAAAACACCGGGGCTTTTTTATGGGCGTTAATTGGGAAGGCGTCGGTTTTTAGAGGCGTATTTCATCCCTCATCATTGGTTTACTGCGCCTTATCGACCGTTCCGGCTTTTTGAGTCGTACCCTTTCAATGCTGAAATGATCGTGCAGTTTGTCCTGCATTAATCTGGAGAACTGGCTCTGCTCCAAACGGATCAAGTGTCTATGGTCTCCCGCTTCAATAAACACTACGGGTGTCTGCATCAAGGCATCATCCCAGATAACGTCCAGGCCATAGGCTTCGCCGAGGGCGGGGACTGCACCGGTGGCGCAATCACGGAAGATTTCATGCAGCTCATCTTCATCAACCAGTTCCATATGGCGATCAAAAATCTGATTGAGCGTGTGACGTAAAATTTTGTTGCGCGACGGCAGGACGCACAGTGTGTAATGAAAATCTTCATCGCGAACCAACACTGCTTTGGCCAGGCTGATTTCATCAATATGTGCAATGCGCGCCGTATTAAAAGATCCCTCGCTGTATTCGTGTTCCAGAAGTGTGAAGTTAACACCCTTGGTTTTTAGATACTTTTCTACGCTAGCGGCAACACCCATAAGTCAGTCTCCAAATTGCGAACGAGATACGAGCGGGTGAGAGAGATTGGCTCACCATTAACCGAAGTATATGTGCCGTTTCCGTCCTGCGATGGAAGCTTTTCCGCAGTAAATGCGAACCGTTATGAGGTTTGGATCTTTCAGGGGGTGATGAGGCGGGAGGGATAGAGCGAAATAAGTAGCCCATCAGAATGATGGGCTACTTGAATAGCGATGTTGTTACGCAATGCTCGCCATCTGTTGTCTGACTGAAGCGAGCTTCACGCAAGTCACAAATACCTGCATGGCTGCAACTACTTCAGGGACGGTTGGTACTGACGGTGCGATGCGGATATTCCGGTCTTCCGGATCTTTTCCGTAGGGATAGGTCGCACCGGCGGGCGTTAATTTCACACCAGCCTCGGCGGCCAGACGTACGGTTTCTTTTGCACAGTTTTTACGCGTGTCGAATGAAACAAAGTAGCCGCCAACGGGTTTTTCCCAGGCACCCAGATCCGTACCGTCGAATGCTTCAGCCAATGCGCTTAATACTGCATCAAAGCGCGGATTTAACAGCGCCGCATGCTTCTGCATATGCTGCATCAATGCATCTTTGGTGGGCAGAAAACGGGTGTGACGAATCTGGTTTACTTTATCGGGGCCGATGGTGCAGGTATTCAGAAACTTTTTGAAACCGGCAAGGTTTGCAGCGCTGGCGGCAACAAACGCGACGCCGGCACCTGCATGGGTAATCTTGGAGGTGGAGGCGAATTGAATGACGGAGTCTTCAGTTCCATTACGGCGGGTCGCTTCAAGAATGTTGGCCAACTGTGGTGCATTCGGTGTCAGATCGTGAACCGAGTAAGCGTTGTCCCAGAAGACCCTGAAGTTCGGGCTGGCGATCTGGCCTAACTTGGCGATGCGCTCGACGGTTTCATCGCTGTAAACCACACCTGTTGGGTTAGAATACTTGGGCACGCACCACATGCCTTTGATGCTTTGATCTGCTTTGATCAGCGCTTCAACGGCATCCATATCCGGACCCGTGGCGGTCATGGGTACGTTGATCATCTTGATGCCCAACTGTTCGCATACGGTGTAGTGGCGGTCATAACCGGGAACGGGGCACAGGAATTTTACTTCGCCTTCATTTTTCCAGGCGCTGGCGGCATCCTTAAGACCGAATTGATGCGCGGTCAACATCACTTGAAACATCAGCGTGAGGCTGCTGTTACCGCCAACCAAAATATTGGCTGGATCAACGTCCATGATATTCGCACCCAGTTGCTTCGCTTCTGGGAGACCATCAAGGCCACCGTAGTTGCGCGTGTCAGTGCCATCCGCCGCGGTGTAGTTGCCATCGAGAATTCCGTCCAGTGCATCCGAGAGCGTTAACTGCTCAGCAGAGGGCTTGCCCCGCGTCAGGTCCAGATTGAGTTTTTTATCGAGAATAGCTTGATAATCGGCAGCCAGCTGGCTTTCCCACTGGCGCAATTGTTCCGGAGTCGCTTGATCCAGTTGCAAGGTCATTACCTCAATGGTTGGTGATTGAATGGTGTGGGGAGTCAAAACGGCCGCATTATAACCGCTCACATGAATAATTACAGGTGATCCACATCAAGAGGGGAGCAATGGCGGAATAGGGCAGTCCAGACCATCCGCGATGGCACGGAATAATTCTGCCTCGGCAATAGAGACTACCCCATCATGGAAAATGCACAGGCTCATCGCTTTCAGCAGCTGTGGTTTTTGCAGTGCCTTTACTTGATTTAACCGGGTCAACGCTTCATCCAGGTTGGTAATTTTTACCGCTTTTTTAGGCACGATGTTCAGCGCAGCTAAGCGCAGGCTGGCTGCTGCCAATTGAAATGCTTCGCCGGCGGCTTCGTCTGATTTGGCTCCTGCATAGGCGAGGACGCTTAACAGTAATTGGCATTCGTTCCGCATCCCTCTTAAGTCGTGCTGGCGAACGACATGCGTTGGTTCTTGTAAGTGGTGAGTGACGATGCGTTGCAGCGCCCATTCCATCAAGCTGATTTTTTTATCCGCATGAATCAAAAGCTCGATGCAATGTTTAAACGTGATTTGCTGTGCGGATGAAAGCTGTTTAAGGGCAGGCAGACAAAGCTCCAGCAGTGGGAGGCGCAAGCGATCCGGTAAACCCTGGCTTAATTGAGCGATCTTGTGTAATTCGGCGAGTTCCACTGGTGAGACTTCTTTAGCCAGCAGTTGCCATTGCAGTTGCTGTTGATCCGTTCGTTTGCTGAGTAAAAGACCATAGATAAGCGCTCGTGCGGAAAAAGGATCGTGCGCCGCCGCATGGGTAGCATCGGTAAAAGTGGCAAGTGTTGCTTGGGCATAGTTGAGGTGATCGGTAGTGGCCTGGCCGATGTGCTCCAGGGTCGCATCAATATCAGCTGCTCGATGCATTCCGGCTTCCGCGAACGGTGCGCTGGCAGCATGGTGAGCTTCAACCGGCTCTGTCGTGCCAGCGTTGGCGAGCGTGATTTCAACCTGTGGGTATTTACCGTCCCAGCGCGGTTCGATTCGTTTGATGCGCTGTTCGAGCGGCGGATGCGTGGCCATCAGCGCATTAAATGCGGTACTCACGCCCTGGCTGAAATACATGTGGCTGTATTCAGAGGCATTAGCGGCTTCGAGTTTGGAGCCGCTGACGTAGCCGCCGATTTTTTTTAATGCACCGGAGATACCCGCGGGGTTGCGAGTAAATTGCACCGCTGAGGCGTCGGCGAGGAATTCCCGCTGGCGGCTCACCGCGGCCTTGATTATGTTGCCGAAAAAGGTGCCGCCGTAACCAATTACCATCAGTACCAGGCCGACACTTAGTGCGACGGCCGGCGATTTATCGCGGCTGGAGCGAAACATACTGCGTCGGCTGGTGCTGCGCACCATGTAGTGACCGATTAAACCAATCAGCAGAATGCCGTTGAGCAGTGCCACCAACCGAATATTCAGATTCATATCGCCGTGGAAGATATGACTGAATTCATGAGCGACTACACCTTGCAGTTCGTCCCGGTTCAACAATCGAATGCAGCCCCGCGTGATGCCGATGACCGCATCCTGGGGTGTATGGCCTGCGGCGAAGGCGTTGATAGCATCGTCCTCGATCAAATAAACCGGTGGTACCGGTGTTCCAGAGGCAATCGCCATTTCCTCAACAATGTTCAGGATTTTTTTCTCATCTGCATCGCTGGCGTTAGTATTGATGAGGCGGCCGCCCATGGCTTCGGCGACTACTCGACCACCGCTGCGTAACTGAATCAGTTTATAAAGACTGCCGGCGAACACGACGCCACAGATAATAAAGGTAATCCATCCGAGCAACTCCCAGCTCAAGGTGCTGAACAACCCCTGCCAGAAACCTGTGTGTTGTGTTTCCTGTAAATGGCCGACATATCCGTCCTGCAAATAAAAGATGATGCAGGCAAAGAGCAGGGTGGTGATAAGAATCAATGAAAGGATGGCAGCGCACAATAAAAGAACGAGGCGTTTGGTATTGCGATGCGCCAGATCCTGTTGTTCAAAAAAATTCATGGATGGTGTTCCTGCGCATTAAGGGCCGAGGAGATCGTGCTGATAATCTTCCTTCTTTTATATAGGCTTTTAAACAGGGAGAGACGCCCGCTGGAGCGGCGGGCGTGGTGATAGCTGTGTTTAAAACGCAACCTTGGGTGCAGCCTGAATCTGAGCCGAGTCGGCAAATTCCAGCAGGGTGGCATCTTCACTGTGGCCAAACATATTGGCAAAAAATACTGGAGGGAATGTTTGTTTGTAGGTGTTGTACGCCGTCACCGCATCGTTGAATGCCTGCCGCGAAAATGCCACTTTATTCTCAGTGCTGGTGAGCTCCTCAGAAACCTGCATCATATTCTGCGATGCCTTCAAATCTGGGTATGCTTCCATCACCACATTCAAGCGGCCCATGGCATTGGTCAATAAATTTTCTGCACCGGCCAATTGTTGCATCGCGGCGGCGCTGCCCGGTTCGGCAGCTGCTGCTTTCAATCCGGCCATAGCCTGATTGCGTGCACTGATTACGGCTTCGAGCGTTTCGCGTTCGTGCTTCAGATAAGCTTTGGCGGTTTCGACAAGATTGGGTATCAGGTCATAACGACGCTTGAGCTGGACTTCAATTTGCGAAAACGCGTTTTGGTAACGATTTTTCAATGTGACCAGTTTGTTGTAAATACCGATAACGTAGAACACTAAGATGGCAATAATTACCAGCGTCACAATGGTCGATATCATAATCCCGTCCCCGGAAGTTGTTGTTGTGCATCAAATACTAGCATGTTGCTGAGAAATTGCTGTGCAGTGTCAGTGACGAGCCTCTCATGTTGTGTGACTTTTCCGTTAATTGATGTACTCAAACACGCGCACGACTTTTTTTACACCAGCGGTTGTTCGCGCAATATCTGTCACAATTTCCGCTTCGCGGCGGGATACCATGCCCATCAGAAATACTGTTTTCATCTCCGTAATCACGCGGATTCTGCTGTTGTCGACTTCTTCGTTGGCGATGAGCTTACTTTTGATTTTGGTGGTCAACCACGTGTCGTAGGTACGGGTAGAGACAGGTGCATAAGGGCCGACTTGCAGCTCATTGTGCAGCTGACGCACGGTGCTGATTTTGTTCACGGTATCGCTGGCAATCTGGCGCAGCTCCTGCGAACCGACCTGGCCGGTCAACAGCACCACACCGTTATGGCTGTTGACGATAAGGCGGGCATCGGCCAGGCCAGGGTGCGCTTTGAGCATATTAACCAATGCAATGGTTTCGATATTTCGGTCATCAATCTGGGCTCCTACCGTACGCTTGCCGGGATGAACATAAATTGGCTCGCTGGTGGTTGCGTCAATCAAGCGTGCGCAGCCGCTGAACAGCGTGACGAGCGCAAACAAAATCAAGGTTGGAGAAAGTTTCAACATGATCAATGACTCCCAAATAACTGCTGATCAATCAAATCACACAAGCAGAACAATGTAAGCAGATGCACTTCGTGAATCCGCGGATAAGAACCCAGCGGCACGCGCAATTCCAGATCATTAACATCCAGCAACGCTGGAATATCGCCGCCGTCGCGTCCGGTGAGGGCAATCACCTGCATTTCTTTATCATGGGCGGCGCTGATGGCTTGCAGCAGATTACTGCTGTTGCCGCCGGTGGTGACCAGCAGCAGGATGTCGCCGGGCTGGCCCAGTGCGCGGATTTGTTTCGCATAGATATCGGTGAAACTGTAATCGCTGGCGATGGCGGTCTGGGTGGTGATGTCACCACCGAGATTAAAAGAGGGCAGGCTGGGGCGCTCTTGTTCAAAACGATTGACCAGGCTGGCGGTAAAGATCTGTGCTTGAGCCGCAGAGATACCGTTACCGCAAGTCAGTATTTTCTTTTCATTGAGAAGGGCGTGAATAATGATATGACTGGCACTGGCAATTAGCGGCGCGAGATTTTCGCCTGCTTGCATCTTGGCTTCGATGCTCTCGTGAAAAAGGGTGATAACCCGCTGGTCCATAATGCTGTTCCGCTGAGAAATAGAAGACTGCGCGCAGGTTAATCAATGATGACCCAGGGAGCAAGGTTTGCCGGAGGCTAGGCGGTATTGAAAGCGTTTTGAATCCAATCAATGCTTTCGGTATACATGCCGTCAAGTGCAACGACGTCAAAGCGGCAGGGAACTTTGTCGGTGAGTCTGCGGGTCAGTAGAAAATGCTGGGCGGCGCGGGTGATTTTATGCTGCTTGCGGTAATTTACGCTTTCAGCCGCCTGTGTAAAAAACCGGTTGCTGCGCAAGCGTACTTCAACAAATACCAAGACATTCTTATCGCGCATGATGAGATCTATCTCGCCGCCGGCGCAGCGGTAATTCCGCTCTATGCAAATCAGTCCCTGTTTCTGAAGAAAGTCGGCGGCCAGCATTTCCGCTTGGGCGCCGCGCGCCGACTTGTTCGTATCCTTACGTAAAAAAGCCATGGTATTTACTCGATATAGGTTTCAGCAACGACGGTGGGAAGTGGTTGGGCGAGACCGTTACGCATCCGTACCCAGATTTGTTCCCGTTCAATTCGACCATCCGGCAGTAAGCGTAAAGCACCGGTGGCACCGTAGAGGCGCATCTCCGGTACCTGCGCCAGTTGGGGCAGGCGCGGATAAAGACGAAATGCATCGACACCCATAGCATGCAACCGGCTGTAGATCGCTGAGGATTGAGTATTTTGATCAATCATCTTTTTCTCGGGGCTTTGATTATCGAACAGCCAGGGCATCGTATTGAAACGCACTCCGTTGAGATCACGATCCACGCCCGGGTTGGGTATGCCGGAATAAATATGACTGGTGGCGTAAACGGGAATATTGCCGGCGTAATGGAACGCGAGGGTGGGTTTTATCTGCCGCGCCTGAGCCGGATCCGCAATCAGGAAGATCATGTCCACATCCTGCCGCCGCCTTGCTTCAAATTGCAGGTTGGTCCCCAGGCGCCGCTCCAGTTCCACCGCGCGGGCCTGGCTTTGCTCAACTTGCATTGAGCTTTTAATTACGCGCGAGTAATCACCGGTACCGATGAACTGGCTGTTGTTTACCACAGTGCCGCCCAGACGTTGCCACTCATCGCTGAAAGCTTTGGCGCTGCGCTCGCTCCATTCCTGCGAGGGGATCATGATCATCGCGAAACGGTGGCCTTCGAGATAAGCCTGACGGGCTACCTGACGCGCTTCATCTTCGGCAGCCAGACCAAACTGGTAGAGTCCTTGAACGGGCGTCACCGGCTGGGTATCCGGGTAGTTCAGCGTTAACACAGGAACGGGGAGCGAGGGCAATAGGCTCAGCTCAGCAACTTTTTCTTTCTCCAGCGGGCCAATGATCAGCTCGGCTCCATCATTGACGGCCTGGTCATAGGCGGCCAGCACATCTTCACTGCTGTCATATTGGCGGATAAGAGGCATCAGCGGGCGTTCGCTGCTGGCCCGGTAATAAGCGGCAAAAAAGCCGTCACGCACAGCTTCCCCTGCTTTGGCCAAACGGCCCTGCAGCGGCAACAGCAGCGCAATTTGGCGCGGCTGATTGTCGATCAGGTTGCGCAGTAGTTGCAGGTCGTTAGGAAGGCTCCGATTTGCTGGGTGGCCTGGCCACTGGGCACGCCAGGCATCGACCTGGGCCTGTTGCCGTTCGAGGTTGGTTTGATTGTTTTTGCTTAACGCGGCGAGGCTGTACCAGCCGCGCAGCGTTTGATCCGTTTCGCTCATGCTGCGTTCTTGCAGCTCTCCCTGAGACATCGTCATCAGGGTTTGCCAGATCTCTTCATGGTTGGTGGATTCTGCCTCCGGGTCAGTCAACAGTGCGGTCAGCGTGATACGCTCGCGCACACTATTGTGAGTTTCCCCCAATAAAGCAAAAACTTGGGCACGTTTTTGGCGGAGGCTGATTTCTAGCTGGGGCTCAAGACTTTGCCACTGTCGCTCAAGCCGCACGTTCGTTAGAATGCCTTGCGCGAGAAAGTAGGAGCCATCTTCCAGGGCGACCGTGCTCAACAGGTCCACGTACTTGATGTAGGCCGCGTCTTCCAGTGCGCCAGCATCCATCCCGGTCAACAGATTGCGCGCCCAATCAATATCATTGCGTGCAATCAGCAGCTCGGCTGCCTGCAGCATCAGCCGTTCCCGTTCCGGCGAAGCGCTTTGGCTTGCCTGTTCCAGTAAAGGTTTGACTTTGGGGGCGGAGGAGCTGACAGATCCGGGTTTATCTGAAGTGGGCTGGCTGCTACAACTTGCCAGAATGAATGCCAGAAGCACAATCAACGTGCCGGTAATTCCTCGATTCAGCATGCCCAAACACTCTCCCGACCTATCGCCGTTTAAAAAATGAGAAAAAAGAACAATGACCAATAACGCTTCGACATCCACCGCATCGCCGCCGGTTGCCCGCGGAATACTTTATGTCGTTGCCACGCCAATCGGTAACCTGGCCGATATGGTACCGCGAGCGGTGGAAACACTACAAACGGTTGCACTGATTGCGGCGGAAGATACTCGACACAGTTCGCGTTTACTGGCCCATTTTGACATTAAAACGCCAGCCGTCGCGTACCATGACCACAGTGACGATCAGCGTACTGAACAAATCCTGCAGCGGTTGCTTGGGGGTGAAAGTGTTGCTTTGATATCCGATGCAGGTACACCACTGGTGTCCGATCCCGGTTATCGTCTGGTGCGTCAGGCGCGCCAGCGGGATATCCAAGTGGTCCCTGTGCCGGGAGCCTGCGCAATGATTGCGGCACTTTCCGCCGCCGGGCTGCCCTCGGATCGTTTTGCGTTTGAAGGATTTCTGCCAGCAAAGCAAACGGCGCGCTGTAATGTCCTGCAATCGCTGACCAACGAACCACGCACCTTGATTTTTTATGAAGCACCACATCGCATCTTAGAAACCTTGCAGGATGTTGCGCAGGTTTTCGGAGCAGAACGCGAAGTGGTTATTGCCCGTGAGATTACTAAAACCTTTGAAACTATTCGCGGTGGCACGGCCGCTGAGATGGCGGCATGGATTGCTGGTGATGCCAATCAACAGCGGGGCGAGATTGTATTACTGATCCACGGCGCAGCGACGCCAGCGACGGCAGATATGAATCCTGATGCGGAACGCGTCATGCGGATTTTGCTGGACGAATTGCCCATCAAGCAGGCCGCGAGCCTGGGAGCGAAATTGACGGGATTGAAAAAGAATTTTCTTTATCAGTGGGCGTTGGCGAATAATCAGCAGGAATGATTGTTGCGGAGCTGAATTTGCCGAAGCAGGTTGTTCAACCTGCTTCGGCAAGCGTACTACACCACCTTAGAACCGGAAGGTGCCTTGCAGAGCGATGGTTCTGGGACGTTCATAGAAAGCGTAATAACCTGTGCCCGTACCGCCGGTGAGAATACTGGCCACCGGTAATCCGTTGGCGTAGGTCATAACATTTTCATCGGTCAGGTTTTTACCGACCAGTGCCAACTCCCAGGTTTGATCCGCATCGCTAAGCGCGATTCGCGCGTTCACTTTAATGAATGCATCCTGTTCCAGTTTCGGGTCGAGCGACGGCGTCGTCAGATACTTATCACTGAAGATCAGATCCAGCGTACTGTTCAGCTCCAAACCTCCACTCGCAAAACGATAGGTGTGATCAATCCCCAGATTGCCTTGATATTCCGGCGTAAACTCACGGCGTGCCCCGCTGGCATCACAGAAATTATCGCCAATGGGCGCAATGTTATCGGCTTGGCCGAAATAGCATTGCGAGTTGGGGAATTTGTCGTACTCAAAATCAAGATAAGCTGCACCGCCGCGCACCAGGACGTTGTCCGTCACAGCCCAGCGGCCATCAATCTCCAGGCCTTGCACGATGGCTTCAGCAGCATTGGTGACATTAAAACTGACGCCGCCATCAAACTGACTGGTTTGCATGTCGGAAAATTCTGAACGGAATAGAGCCAGATTAATTTCAGCTGCGCCGCCCGCCAGCGTAAATTTTCCGCCCAGTTCGTAGTTAGTCACTTCTTCGTCTTCGAATTCAAAGGTACCGGTGATCGGCGCATTTAAAGGAGCCGGTGCGGTACTCGGATCATTGTCATGGTCCCCCGGAGTAGCATTAACAGCATTGTTAACACGCGGGTCTGGATGCGCATTAGCTCGTACGTCAAAGCCGCCGGATTTGAAACCGGTGGTGTAACTTAAATAAATCATGTCGGTGGAGTTCAGGTCATATTGCAGATTGATCTGCGGGCTGAATCCTGATTCGCTGCGATCGCCATAAACAGTGTCATAAGGCTCGATGTTGAACAAACCAAACAGGCCGTTATAGGCATCGCTGGGGGTGCCGGTCGGTAAGACGGTACCGTTGGGAGCCATATGATATTGGCGGCGACTGGCTTCCTTGTCTTCTGAGGTGTAGCGTCCGCCCAGCGTTAAATGCCAGTCATCGGTAATATTCCAGGTTACTTGCGCAAAAATGGCTGCGAGATCGCTGTCCTGCTCGAAGTTGCGATTGCTTGATGCACCGCGGATGGCGGGATTGACTGCGATTCCCAGCAAACTATCGGTGGGAACTCCAATCACATCGTCAAATTTCAAGCTGCTGCTTTGAAAGAAAAGGCCGCCGATATAACTGATGGTACCGTCGGCAGGCGATGCGACACGCAACTCCTGACTGAACTGTTCATAATCTTCCATGGAGTCAATGTTAAAAATCGGCAAGCCGATGAAATCGCAATCACACAGCTCGCGGTAATCGTAAGCGTTGTAGCCGGTCACCGAGGTGAAGGTGTGACTGCCAATATCCGTTTCAATGGTTAAGGTTGCGTTTTCCGTGTTGTTGTAACTGAAATCGCCATTAGATTGCCGTTTGAAATCCTGTTGCGTATCCAGAATATGCGCACCACCGGTCAATGCAGAAAGTACGTTGGCATAAGGCACGGCGCCGGCAACGGGAAGCTCCACCGGTCGCACCACCTCAATGTTGCGGCCGTCACTGTCAAAAGAGCCATCTTCCAGTTTCAGCGTAATATTCCAATTATCTGTGGGCTTCCACAGCAGGGTGCCGCGAATCACGCGCTCTTCATCACGGGATTCATCGCGCCCGAGCGTGGTGTTCTCAAAATAACCGTCGATGGTGCGATCCAATACCGCGATGCGCGCGGACAAGGTGTCGGTCAGCGGGCCGGAAATTACCAGGCGCAAGTCCTCTTCACCGTACTCCGGTTCGTACAGGGCGGTGATCTTGCCCTCAAATTCGTCGGTGGGTTTCGCGGTAGTGATGCTTACGGCACCCGCGGTGCTGTTTTTGCCAAACAAAATACTTTGTGGGCCGCGCAGAACTTCCACGCGTTCAATATCGAGAAAGGGTGCGCGTGCAAGTTGGGCGCGGCCGAAATGCACACCATCAACAAACTGTGCTGCAGATTGTTCGAAGCCCTGGTTTACCCCGGAGGTAATACCGCGAATGGAAATGTTGGTACCGATACCCGTTTGGGTCATATTAAAGCTGGGAATGTAATCGGCCATGCGTTCAATGCTGGTGATTCCATCTTTTTCCAGCTTCTCACCTCCAATGGCGTTGATTGAAATAGGAACGTCTTTAAGGCTTTGTACCCGCTTTTGCGCGGTGACTAGCATTTCTTCCAATACGGGGGTTTGGGCGGCGGCTGTCTGACTAACGGCGTAGCCGGCGATAAGCGCGGTCAATAAACTCAGTTTGAAACCCTTCACTGTAATATTCTCCTGAACTTTTTATTTGATAATGCAAACTGGTCGCGTCCGAGCGGACAAGAGCGAATTTCGTTGTGATTCTTGCAATAGATTTTTAACTTTTTATTCTCAACACGAAAAACCGGGTCATGATATTGAAAGACATCGTTGAGTTGGTAGCTTATTTCACTAAAAGTAGCAGCGAAGCGGGTTTTTTGCATGCCTGTTCAATATTTTTGTTAGTTTTAATGCCAGGCAGCTATGTAATATTAAGTATGCACCCGCCTCCCAGTCATACTCTTGCCTATAAATGCTGTCGCTCACTTATGCTCTTCCCCTCTTCCCCTCTGCATCTTGGCTTCCCCAGCCCTAATGTCAGGGGTCGACTCTTGCACTTTTGATTTCGCGCGGTTACTGTGGCCGCTCGGAGTCGGCCCGACAGTCGCTCCGGTGTTAACTGGACAGTTACCCTTGGGTGCTGGCTGGTGCGCCGGGGAGGAAAGTCCGGGCTCCGCAGGGTAGAGCGCCAGGTAACGCCTGGGGGGTGTGAGCCCACGGAAAGTGCAACAGAAAGTAAACCGCCTAAGCATGCCTCGGTATGCCGGTAAGGGTGAAAGGGTGCGGTAAGAGCGCACCGCGCAGCTGGTAACAGTCTGCGGCACGGTAAACCCCGCTCGGAGCAAGACCAAATAGGAACCCAATGGTGCGACCCGTACCGGGTTCGGGTAGGTTGCTTGAGGTATACGGTGACGTATATCCCAGATGAATGACTGTCCACGACAGAACCCGGCTTACAGGCTGACTCCGATTTTTCCTACCGCTGTTTGTTAGAACACATTCCTATATCGGTCTCCTTTTTTCGAAAAAAATAATCACTTTCTTAATGTAATACATTAAGTTCGAGATATATGTCTTTGTATTCGCTCGGCCTCCTTCTTTTATCTGCCGCTTAATATTGTCAAAACCCTGTTTATCCCCACAGTTTTTAGGCTTTTTCGCCGCAAAATCCCGTCACATCCGCACCATTGCTGGCTTGACTTTGCTTTTGCCGCATTTATAGTGTGCTCGTGGGAAAAAGTGGTTAATAGTGGTTTTTTGTGGGCTAGAAGTCCATCAAGTGGTGAAAAGTGTTTACAGGCAGCCATTCCATCAGCATGGACCCGAAGGGTCGCATGGCGATACCGACGCGCATTCGTGAGTCGTTGGCGGAGTCTTGCGCTGGCCGTTTGGTAGTGACCGCCCACACCCAGGACCGCTGTTTGCTGGTTTATCCCGAGCCCGAGTGGTTGGAGTTGTTGCCACAGATCGAGGCTTTACCCAGTTTCAATAAGGCGGCGCAGCGCGTTAAGCGCATCATGATCGGTTATGCCTCCTTGCTTGAGGTTGATGGCAATGGACGCATCCTGGTGCCACCGACGCTGCGCGAATACGCCAATCTCGATAAAAAGATGATGTTGGTCGGACAAGGTAAAAAACTGGAGTTATGGAGCGAGGATAGTTGGGCTGCGCTCTTGAATGAGCCTGCCGACGATGAGCTGCCCGAAGAAATGCTGTCGCTTTCATTGTAGGAGCTATCGTGACTGAATCTGCCCATATCACAGTGCTTCTTAATGAAGCCGTTGACGCCTTGATCACTGATCCCAGCGGATTTTACGTTGACGGCACCTTCGGCCGCGGCGGCCACAGCCAATTGATTTTGAATTCGTTATCGCCCCAGGGGCAGTTGCTGGCCATTGATAAGGATCTTGCAGCTGTCGCAGTTGCGCGCAAGCGGTTTGAGCAGGACTCCCGTTTTGCGATTGCCCATAGCTCGTTTGCTGATCTGGCGGAGCTGATTGCGACGCGCAACATGACTGGAAAGGTCACCGGTTTATTGCTGGATCTGGGGGTGTCTTCCCCGCAGCTTGATGAAGCTGAGCGCGGTTTTAGTTTCCAGCAGGATGGTCCGCTTGATATGCGAATGGATCAGAGTCGCGGCCAAAGCGCAGCAGACTGGGTGAACAGCGCAGCGGAAGGTGAGATTGCTCAGGTATTGAAGGATTACGGTGAGGAACGCTTTGCCCGACGTATGGCGCGCGCCATTGTCGCGGAGCGGCAAAAGCAACCCATCACAACGACCGCACGATTGGCGGAGATTGTGAAAGAGGCCAACCCGGCGTGGGAAAAAGGAAAGCATCCCGCGACGCGCGCTTTTCAGGCGATCCGGATCAAGGTTAATGAGGAATTGACCGATCTGGATGCCGTGTTGGAACAAGCTCTTGAGGTACTGGCAGTGGGCGGCAGATTAGTGGTGATCAGCTTCCACTCCCTCGAAGATCGCGTTGTGAAGCGTTTTATCCGTCGTCAGGAGCAGGGCGATCCATTGCCGCTTGGTGTACCGGTACGCGATGAACAATTAAATAAACGCTTGCGCAGTTGTGGAAAACCCATCCGCGCGAGCGACCTGGAAGTGAATGCGAATCTCCGGGCGCGAAGCGCCATCATGCGCGTCGCTGAAAAATTGCAGTAGCCGATCCGATTCGGCAACGCAGTAAAACAACAAACCAGACATCAATAAACAACACCACAAGGCTGACATGAAACAAACCGCTCGCCATTCCGTCAAGCCCATCGCACCTGGTGCGCTGCTGGCGGCTGCGCTCTTGTGGTTGGCGGTTATCGCGTCTGCGCTTGCGGTTGTTGCCTCTACCCATCAGGTCCGCAAACAAACCAATACTCTTGAAACTTTGCGCCGTGAAGCTGCCCAGTTGCAAGTGGAGTGGGGGCAGTATTTGCTGGAGCAGAGTACCTGGGCGTCCTACAGTCGCGTAGAAGCTATTGCCACCCAACAGCTAGGGATGTTTCCTGCTACCGCAGAACGCATCGTCATGGTGAACCGCCATGAATAGTTCTGTGAATTCTGCCATTAACAACACGGCCCCCTTAAAAGTCGCGCACTGGCGGTTCTACAGTGTTGCGCTGGTGATGGTTGTGGCAATACTGGTGCTGATCTGGCACGTGGCCAGCCTGCAGGTGTTGCCGGATACCGATAAGGGATATGAATTTCTGCAGCATCAGGGGCAGTCCCGTACGCTGCGCACGGAATCCATTACCGCGTATCGCGGGGTTATCACTGATCGTAATGGCGAGCCTCTGGCGGTAAGCACGCCGGTGGCTTCTCTGTGGGCTAACCCTAAAGTTTTATTGCAGGCGCCGCAGCGCTGGGCGGAATTATCGCAGGCGCTGGGGTGGAATAAAGCAGAGCTCGAATCCCGGCTCGCCCGCTTCAGTAGTCGTGAATTTATGTATTTACAGCGGCATCTGCCACCGCAGGCGGCAGATGCCATCCTGGCGCTGGATGTTCCCGGCGTATACAGCCAGACCGAATACCGTCGTTATTATCCGGCGGGCGATGTGACGGCTCACTTGGTGGGCATGACTGACATTGATGATCGTGGCCAGGAAGGCATGGAGCTGGCTTACGATGCCTGGTTGTCTGGCGAGAGCGGTGCGAAAGAAGTCCTCAAAGATCTTCATGGACGCACCGTAAAAGAGCTGCAACTGATCAAGTCGGCTCGCTCGGGTCAAAATCTCACCTTGAGCATTGATCTGCGTCTGCAGTATCTCGCTCATCGCGAGTTGCGCAATGCTGTTGAGCAAAGCGGTGCTCGCGCCGGCTCACTGATTATTCTCGATGTGGAGACGGGTGAGGTTCTGGCGATGACCAATCAACCTTCCTACAACCCCAATGACCGCAGCAATGCCAAAGGCGCTGCTCTGCGCAATCGGGCAATTACCGATCTTTTTGAGCCCGGCTCCACCATGAAACCCTTGGCGGTGATGGCTGCGCTGGAATCCGGCAAATTCAAGCCCAACGATGTTATCAATACCAGCCCAGGTTACATCCAGGTGGGCAGCAAAACCCTGAAAGATCCGCGCGATTATGGTGCGCTGGATTTATCCATGGTGATTGCAAAATCCAGTCAGGTCGGCATGACCAAGTTGGCCCTCGACCTGGAGCCACACATCATTCGCGATATGTATGCCCGATTAGGCATTGGCCAGACCACCGGCACCGGCTTCCCCGGTGAAGGCTCGGGCTTATTGCCAGCTCACACGCGCTGGCGACCTATTCAGCGTGCGACCCTCTCTTATGGCTACGGCATGAATGCCACGGTGCTGCAACTCGCGCAGGCTTACAGCGTCATTGCCAGCGGCGGCATCAAGCGTCCCGTATCGCTATTGCGCGTTGACAATGAACCGGCGGCAGAGCGAGTCGTGGCGGAGCGTTACACCCAGGACATCGTCACCATGTTGAAGCGCGCTGCCACCGAAGGGACGGCAACCCGCGCCCGCGCGATTTCCTACACCGTAGCCGGCAAGACTGGAACAGTGCACAAAGTCGGCGCCCACGGCTACGAAGAAAAACGCTACATCTCATCCTTCGCCGGCATGGCGCCGGCAGACAACCCACGCATTGTTGCCGTCGTGGTGATCGATGAGCCCGATGCATCGCAATATTTCGGCGGCCTGGTGGCGGCTCCGGTTTTTTCCAAGGTCGCGGAAGGGGCATTGCGCATGATGCAGATCCCACCGCAGCCTGTCGTTCCGCCGAATATGGCGGCCCAACCTAAAAAAGAAGAACGCAAACCTCATGGGAGGCCCGTAACGTGATGCCGGTGGAGTCCCAATCGTTTGTCTTAACACTCGCGCAGCTTTTGCCGGACATGGAGTTGGCAAAAGCTGCACCCGTTGTGGTGTCTGGCTTAACGTTAGATACGCGGCAACTGAATCAAGGTGATGTATTTGTTGCACTTCGCGGCACCCAATCCGATGGTCGGAATTATATTGCCGCGGCCATTGAGCGCGGCGCTGTCGCGGTGCTGGTTGAAGCCGATAAAGAATGGCAGGGCATTGACTGGCTGGGACAGGTGCCGGTAATTGCCGTGGATCAGCTTGCGCAACAGGTAAGTACTATCGCCGGTCGTTTTTATGGCGACCCGAGTGCACATTTCCGTTTGGTAGGTATTACCGGTACCAACGGTAAAACAACCTGCAGTTTATTGCTGGGTCAATTGAGTGCGTTGTTGCGGGAGCGTGCCGGAGTGGTGGGCACTGTTGGTTATGGTGTGCTGGATGCAACCGCGCTCGCCCCTTTTTCCCAACAATTAAATGCGTTGACAACCACTGGGTTGACCACGCCTGATGCTGTGAGTCTGCAACATATTCTTGCGCAGCTACGTGAGCGAGCTGTTGCGGCTGTGGCCATCGAGGTTTCTTCACACAGTCTGCAGCAAAAGCGCGTGGCGGGGCTGCATTTCGATACTGCTATCTTCACCAACCTGACGCAGGACCATCTGGATTACCACGGTGATCTAGTTTCTTACGGCAAAGCGAAACAGCAGTTGCTGCAAATGAGCGGATTGCGTTATGCCATCGTCAATGCTGACGATGCCTGGGCAAACAGTTTGCTCGAGAAGAAGCCGGCGCATGTTCAGGCTTTCAGCTATTCATTGCAGTCCGCCGACGCGGATGTATATGCAAAAGACATAACCCTTACCGGTACGGGCGCCAGCCTGACGTTAATCACCCCTTGGGGTACTGGTGAGTTTCACAGTCATCTCATGGGTGCATTCAATCTCAGTAATTTACTGGCAGTAATTACCGCTGCCTGTGTGGGTGGTGCGGCCCTGGCTGATGTATTGCTGGCCATTCCACAATTGCAACCGGCACCGGGCCGCATGCAGACAGTAGTGCTCGAACAATCCCAGCAGGATATCAATGTAATAGTTGATTACGCCCACACACCGGATGCACTGGAAAACACTTTGAAAGCGATTCGTGAGCACACATCGGGCCGGGTCTGGACACTCTTCGGTTGCGGCGGTGACCGCGATAAAACCAAACGGCCATTGATGGGCCGTATCGCTGAGCGACTGAGTGATTATGTAATTGTGACTAACGACAACCCACGTACCGAAGATCCGGCGGCCATCGCCGCCGATATTCTCCGCGGCATGCACAACACCCACGGGTGCCTGGTGATTGCAGATCGCGGGCAAGCTATTGATCTGGCGGTACAGCAGGCGAAACCAGGAGACCTGGTGTTGATTGCTGGCAAAGGCCATGAGGACTACCAAATTTTCGCTTCCCAGACCTTACCTTTCAGCGATGTAAAACAAGCGCGACTCGCGTTGCAGCGTCGCATCGCCCGGCGCGAAGCGGAGGTGAATTTATGATGGCTCCGCTGACGTTAGCCCATATGGCCGAGCGCCTGCATGCCTCTCTTGGGGCTGTGCTTCACAACGGCGACGTAACCTTTTCCCGCGTGACCACTGATACACGACAACTGCAGCGCGGCGATTTATTTGTTGCATTGCGCGGTGAGCGTTTCGACGCTCATGACTTTCTTGGAGAAGCGGCGGAAAAAGGTGTATGTGGCCTGGTAGTAGAGCAGTTTGATCCAGCTGTTGCGCTGCCGCAGCTGGTGGTCAGCGACACCATTCGAGCGTTAGGGCAGATTGCCGCCTGCACGCGTGAAGCATATAACGGCCCGCTGATTGCGATCACCGGAAGCAGTGGCAAAACCACCGTCAAATCCATGTTGACCAGTATCCTGCGTGAATGTGGTGAAGTGCTGGCGACTCAGGGAAATCTGAACAACCACATCGGTGTTCCCCTGACATTGCTGCAACTGAATGCCCGCCACGAGTATGCCGTGATCGAGATGGGTGCCAGCGGTCTGGGTGAGATTGCTTATTTATGTTCGCTGGCGAAGCCATCCATTGCCATGGTGAATAATGTTATGCCAGCTCATATTGCTGGCTTTGGTTCCGTGGATAACGTGGCCACCGCGAAAAGTGAAATCTACCAAGGATTGATTGCCCACGGTGCAGCAATCGTCAATTTGGATGATCGCTATTCGGCCCAGTGGCTGACGCAATTGGCCGATAAAAACGTCATCAAAGTAGCGCTGCACGATGAGTCGGCAGATTGTTTTGCGCGTGATATTCAGGTCACGGCGGATCGTGTGACCTTCCAGTTGGTGATCCGTCAGCAAATGATGGAAGTACAGCTCAACGCGTTGGGCGAGCACAGCGTACGCAACGCGCTAATGGCGGCTGCCTGCGCCTGTGCAGCAGGCGCCGATATTCAGCAGATTCGCAATGGCCTGCAGAAATTTACCCCGGTTGCCGGCCGGATGACGCGCCAGGCAGGTTTGAATGGAATGCAGGTTATTGATGACAGTTACAACGCAAACCCCGGTTCGGTTCGTGCAGCAATTGACGTATTGGCTGCACAAGGTGGAACACGCATTCTGGTGTTGGGCGATATGGGTGAGCTGGGCGATGCGGCCGAGCAGATGCACGCTGACCTTGGTACCTACGCGCGTGAACGTGGCATTGAAAAATTATTAACCGTCGGAACACTCAGTCGCCGTGCGAGCGAAGCATTTTCAGCTGAGGCCCAGCACTTTGCCGATCAGCAACCGTTAATCGACGCGTTGGTGTCAATGGCCAATAACGAAATGACGGTTTTAATAAAAGGCTCTCGCAGTGCAAAAACGGATTTGATTGTGCGCGCG
>CAYUVQ010000015.1:35327-43848 GCA_964448175.1 uncultured Cellvibrionaceae bacterium
TGTGGTCGGATTTGAGCAACCGTTATGTATGGGTCGTCATCATCGTTACCGCGATCTTTGGCGCAGTCGGCTGGGTAGATGATTATCGCAAAGTGGCCAAGCGGGACAGTCGGGGATTACCGGCACGCTGGAAATATTTTTGGCAATCTATAGCGGGCTTCGGTGCAGCGGTGTTTTTGTTTCATACGTCCGCAAGCCCGGTAGAAACCCAGTTATTTATTCCCTTCTTTAAAAATGTCGCGATAGATCTGGGCCTGTTTTATATCGTGCTGACTTATTTCGTTATCGTCGGATCAAGCAACGCCGTGAATTTAACCGACGGCCTGGATGGCCTCGCCATTATGCCGACCGTGATGGTGGCTGCCGCGCTGGGAGTGATTGCGTATCTGGCTGGTAACGTCAAGTTCGCGCAGTACCTGCAAATTGCTTACGTGGCAGGTGCTGGAGAATTAGTCGTTTTCTGTTGCGCGCTGGTTGGCGCCGGCCTGGGCTTTCTCTGGTTTAACACTTATCCCGCACAGGTATTTATGGGCGATGTGGGGGCGTTGGCCCTCGGAGCCGCACTGGGTGTTATTGCCGTGGTAATCCGCCATGAAATTGTGTTGTTCATCATGGGCGGTATCTTCGTTCTGGAAACGGTCTCGGTGATTCTGCAAGTCGCGTCATTCAAATTGACCGGCCGGAGGATTTTTCGCATGGCACCGATCCATCACCATTTTGAATTGAAAGGCTGGCCTGAACCACGCGTTATCGTTCGTTTCTGGATTATTACCGTGATTCTGGTATTGATCGGTTTAGCTACGCTCAAACTGCGATAAAGAAGAGAGATCACTGTGACCCAAATGATCGCAACAAGCAAAGTAAAAGCCATTATCGGCACCGGTATTACCGGACTGTCGGTGGCTCGCTTTCTTGCGCGTATGGGTCAGGCATTTGTATTGCTGGACACCCGCGTACAACCGCCGAATCTGGAGCAAATTAAAAAAGAATTTCCCGGTGTTTTAATTGAAACCGGTGAACTCAAAACCGAAACGCTTTTGCTCGCCGATGAAATTATTGCCAGTCCCGGTATAGCTGTTGCGACACCGGCCATTGCCCAAGCAAGAGCTGCGGGAATTCCGGTCGTTGGTGATATTGAATTATTTGTGCGTTATGCGAAGGCGCCTATCGTCGCGATTACCGGCTCCAATGCTAAAAGTACCGTGACCACCCTTGTTGGGGAGATGGCGGCCCATGCGGGAGTAAAAGTCGCGGTGGGCGGAAATCTGGGCACGCCGGCGCTAGACCTTTTGAGTGATGAAGTTGAGTTGTACGTGATGGAGCTGTCCAGCTTTCAACTCGAAACTGTCACTCGTCTGAATGCCCGCGTCGCCACAATATTAAATGTCAGTGCAGACCACTTGGACCGCTATCCCAACATGCAGGCTTACCACGCCGCAAAACTGCGCGTGTATTTCGGAGCAGAAAAGATTGTCGTTAATCGGCAGGATGTGCTGACCCACCCGCCGCTAGCCAGTGGGGTAAAACCCATTACGTTCGGGGGCGGTGCGGAGTTTAATAATTTCGGCATTATTCAGGAGCAGGGTGAAGATTATCTGGCGTGGCAATTTCAGCCCCTGCTACCGGTAAGCCGGTTAAAAATCTGCGGTAAGCACAACGTGGATAATGCGTTGGCCGCGCTGGCTCTGGGTTATGCCGCAGGGTTACCGGTCCCGGCTATGATCGAAACATTACAGACATTTGTCGGCTTGCCGCATCGCTGTGAATGGGTAGCGACCTTTACCGGTGTGGAATTCTTTAACGACTCCAAGGGCACCAATATCGGTGCAACTGTCGCGGCTATTAAAGGGCTTGCACGTCCGCCGGCCAAATTGGTGTTGATTGCCGGTGGTGATGGAAAGGGTGCTGATTTCAGTGAACTGGCGCCGGCTATTGATGACCAGATTCGCGCAGTAATCCTGATCGGTCATGACGCAGTAAATATTGCCAAAGCAATCGAGGGCAAATGCAAAATCGTATTTGCGATCAGCATGGCTGATGCGGTGGGTAAAGCCTACGAGCAGGCTCACGCTGGTGATGCGGTGTTGCTATCCCCTGCCTGTGCAAGTTTTGACATGTTTAAAAATTATGTAGATCGCGGGCAACAGTTCTGTGCAGCTGTGCAGGAGTTGGCATCATGATGACCACGACTCGCACTGATCTTCCCCTGAGTCAGCGCGTCGATTGGACGTTGCTGAGCTTATGGCTGGTGCTGATGTCAATCGGACTGATCATGGTTGCGTCTGCTTCGGTAGCTTTCGCTGCAGCCAATTATGGTGATGCCTGGTATTTCGCCAAGCGTCACGGCATTTATATGGTAATGGGAGCCACGCTGGCGGCAATGGTTGCCTGTGTCCCCATGAGTGTGTGGCAACGTTATGCCGGCTATTTTTTGCTGTTTACCGTGTTGTTGCTGATCATCGTACTGATTCCAGGAATAGGCAAAAGAGTAAATGGCAGTCAGCGCTGGTTGAGCTTCGGCATTATTTCGGTGCAGGTATCAGAGATTGCGAAATTCTGCGCTGTGGTGTTTTTTGCAAGTTTTTTTGCGCGGCGGTATCACGAATTGCACTTCGGTTGGCAGGGCTTTTTAAAACCCTTGCTGGTGGTAGGTTTGTTCGTGGTGCTGCTGTTACTCGAACCGGATTTTGGCAGTTCCGTTGTGTTGAGTGCGACGGTGTTCGCCATGATGTTCATTGCTGGTGTACGGATGTGGCACTTTATGCTGTTGATCGGAATTGGTGTCGCGAGCCTGGGGGCGGTAGCCGTTTTTTCACCATACCGGATGCAGCGTTTGATTACGTTCCTGGACCCTTGGGCAGATCAGTTCAATACCGGCTACCAACTGACACAATCGCTGATTGGCTTTGGTCGCGGTGAGTGGTTTGGTCTGGGCCTGGGCAACAGCCTGCAGAAACTGTTCTTCCTGCCGGAGGCTCACACGGACTTTATCTTTGCCATTATTGCGGAAGAATTCGGCCTGGTGGGGGCAACTGTCATCATCGGATTATTTGTTGCACTGGTGTTGCGGATTTTTATGATCGCAAAAAATAACCTCGCCGTGGGCAAAGCCTTCGCTGCGTTTGCTGCATTTGGAGTTGCTATCCTGTTTTCGTTCCAGGTTTTTATCAATGTTGGTGTCGCATCCGGATTATTGCCAACCAAAGGTTTAACACTGCCGTTTATCAGTTACGGCGGTAGTAGCTTATTGATCAGCTGCATCTTGATTGCATTTGTTATGCGCATTGAATGGGAAGTGCGCGGTGTGAGTTCAATTTACATCCCGCCCGCGCGACCCCTGCGAGCCGCTGTGCGTCCCCCACCGATAATGCCGGAGGCGGTATGACTAACGCACAATCGTTAAAAGTCATGGTTATGGCCGGTGGGACGGGTGGTCATGTATTTCCGGCGTTGGCAGTTGCTGATGTTCTGCGGCAGGCGGGTGCCGAACTGATGTGGCTCGGTACCGGACGCGGCATTGAGAATCGACTGGTGCCAGCGGCGAATATTCCGTTGCATTTAATTCGCGTCGAAGGTGTGCGCGGTCGTGGATTGACAGGATTGGTCAAAGCCCCGTTTCTGGTGGCCTACGCAATTGCCCAGGCGATTGGCATTTTACGTCGCGAACAGCCGGACGTCGTCGTGGGTTTCGGTGGGTTTGCATCCGGCCCCGGCGGTATTGCCGCGCGCCTGCTGCAAAAACCGCTGGTAATTCATGAACAAAATGCGATCGCAGGGACAACCAATCGTCTGCTTGCACGGTTTGCGACCCGCGTGCTGGCCGCGTTTACTGGGGCATTTGCCCAGGCACAGGTAGTAGGCAATCCGGTGCGTGCTGCTATCGCATCGCTACCCGCACCGGCAGAGCGTTATCGCGCTCGTCGGGCGCAGCAGACAAAACTGAATGTATTAATCCTAGGCGGAAGCCTGGGGGCCAGGGCAATTAATGAGCTGCTGCCAGAAGCGCTTGCACAAATGCCGACAGAATCTCGTCCAGAAGTGTGGCATCAGGCGGGGAAAGATCACGCTCAAGCGACAACGGCGCTTTACGAACAGCACCAGGTGACAGCGCAGGTTGAGGCATTTATTGATGACATGGCGGCAGCTTATGCCTGGGCGGATGTCATTGTCTGTCGTGCAGGTGCATTAACGGTGTCTGAATTAATGGCAGCGGGCGTCGCGGCTATTTTAATTCCGCTGCCCTCGGCGATAGACGATCACCAGACACATAACGCAGCCATCTTGAGTAATGTCGGTGCGGGCTTTTCGATTGCACAATACGAACTCACTCCGACGAAACTGGCTGCACTCTTGATGGCTCACATCAATGAACCGGAACAATGTATGAAAATGGCTGAAAAAGCGCGCTTACTCGCACTGCCTCACGCAGCGGAAACCGTAGCGGATATTTGTGTGGAGGTTGCGCGTGGATAAAATGATTGAACATTATGAAGTGCCCGAAATGCGCCGTATCCGTCGCATCCATTTCATTGGAATCGGCGGCGCTGGGATGAGCGGGATTGCAGAAGTTCTGTTGAACCAGGGTTACGAAATATCTGGCTCTGATATTAAAGAATCCAGCGTTATCGAAAATCTGGTTAAAAAAGGCGCGCGGGTTTTTATCGGCCACAGCGCAGATAATATTGCCGGAGCCGATGTGGTGGTAAATTCCAGCGCAGTAGCGGCTAACAATCCGGAGATGATCGGCGCGCGTGAGTTGCGTATTCCTATTGTTCGTCGCGCTGAAATGTTGGGCGAACTAATGCGTTATCGTCACGGTATCGCAGTCGCGGGAACTCACGGTAAAACCACAACAACCAGTTTAATGGCGTCTATCCTTGCCGCTGCGAAACAGGACCCGACTTTTATTATCGGCGGCCTGGTGAACAGTACTGGCACCAATGCGCAGTTAGGGTGCAGCCGTTATCTGGTGGCAGAAGCTGATGAAAGCGATGCATCGTTTTTACATCTGCAGCCAATGGTCACCATCGTTACGAATATCGATGCCGATCACATGGATACCTACGGCGGAGATTTCTCTAAGCTGAAGAAAACCTTCGTGGATTTTCTACACAATCTGCCGTTCTATGGGTTGGCTGTTTTATGTGGGGAAGATCCGGTGATCCGCGACATTATCCCGGACGTTGCACGCCCCATTCTTACCTATGGTTTTGATGAACACTGTGATTTTCGTGCGATCAATATTCAGCAGAATAAAATGCAATCAGAATTTGATGTATTGCGTCCCGGCAATGCGAAACCTTTACACATTCGGTTGAACATTCCCGGCATTCACAATGTCCTGAATGCAACCGCTGTCATTGCTGTTGCCACCGATGAAGGTATTAGTGACGAAGCAATTCAGGAAGGTCTGGAAAATTTTCAAGGCGTCGGGCGTCGATTCCAGGTGTATGGAAATTTCCCGATCGGCACTGGCGATGCCATGCTGGTGGACGATTATGGTCACCATCCTCGTGAAGTCGCAGCCATCATTAAGGCAATCCGTGATGGATGGCCGGAGCGACGTCTTGTAATGGTTTATCAACCGCATCGTTACACCCGCACACGGGATTTATACGAAGATTTTGTAGAAGTGTTATCAACGGTGGATGCCCTGGTGATGCTCGAAGTTTACAGCGCAGGTGAAGAGCCTATTCCCGGCGCAGACAGTCGCCACCTGTGTCGCAGTATTCGCGCGCGCGGTGCCATCGAACCGATCTTTGTTGAGAGCGTCGAGGGTGTTCCGGCAATCATCAAAGAACTGGTTAAAGCAGGCGATATTGTAATTACCCAAGGCGCCGGCAATGTGGGTGTGTTGTCTCCCGAATTGGCCCGGCGTAACTTGCAGTAGAGGTTAAAGAAAATGCAATCCATACAATTGCCAGTCGATGAATCGCTTAAACGTCGTCTAGGACGTGTGGGCGTTTTGTTTGGCGGCCAGTCCTCGGAGCGGGAGATTTCCCTGCAAAGCGGTACGGCGGTTATCAGTGCATTGAAAGAAGCGGGCATTGATCCGGTGGTGATCGATGTGGGTGCCAATGCAATTAATGATATTCAGGCGGCGCAACTGGACCGTGCATTTATTGCGTTGCATGGTCCGGGCGGTGAAGACGGACGCATTCAGGCAGTACTGGAATACCTGCAGATTCCTTACACCGGCAGCGATGTGCAGTCATCCGCACTGGCAATGGATAAATTACGCAGTAAACAAATATGGCGTGGTGTCGGACTGCCTACGCCGGATTTCACCGTACTGCAGGCGGACACGGATTGGGCTTCGGTATTGGAAAGCCTGGGTGGTGAAGTGATGGTGAAGCCTGCCCACGAAGGTTCCAGCATCGGCATGTCACGCGTACAAACTGCTGAAGAATTGCAGGCAGCTTATCAAAATGCCGCGACATACGATGGCAGTGTGTTGGTCGAACGTGTGATCACCGGCGGTGAATACACGGTGGCCATCCTTGATGGGAAAGCGCTGGCGCCAATCAAGCTCGAAACCGACCATCGCTTTTATGATTTTGACGCGAAATATCTGGCGGAAGACACACGTTACCTTTGCCCCTGTGGGCTTGATGAAGCAAAAGAAAAGGCACTGCGCGAACTCGCATTAAATGCATTCAACACACTCGGCTGCCGCGGCTGGGGCCGTGTGGATGTTATGGCAGATGCAGCACAGAATTTTTATCTGTTGGAAGTTAACACTGTTCCAGGCATGACGAGTCACAGCCTGGTGCCTATGGCTGCCAAAGCAGAAGGTTTGTCCTTTACGCAATTAGTCATAGCCGTATTGTTGGCCAGTTTGTAAATCAGAATGAGCGAAGGCAATGTCAGTGGCAGGCGGCGCAGACCACCGGAGGGAATGAAAACCAAAATTCCCAGCTACGGTGGCACCCGACTGGGCGATAACAAGAAAGACACGGATGGCCGCTGGTTGCGACGTTTGTTGGGGTTGGTGTTGATACTTGGAGCACTCGCACTTGCAACATATTTTGTTGCCGAGCCAGTAGCAGAGTTGGTTGATCGGCCACTGGCCAGTGTGATGGTAGAAGGTGACTTCCATTACATCAGTAAAGAGCGGGCAATGGAGTTAATCAGCGCGGAAATCAATGAAGATTTTTTGCAGCTGGATTTGATGAGCATGAAAGCGGCGCTGGAAAGTGAGCCCTGGATAGAGCACGCCGCACTGGCACGCCGCTGGCCTGATGCGCTTGAAGTTCGGATTACCGAGCAGCAGCCAATTGCACGCTGGGGCAGCGAAGGTTTTTTGAGTCAGCGGGGTGAATTAATTAGAGTTGGCAACATCGACTCACTGGAACATCTGCCTTTGTTGCAGGGTAATGCAGCAGATGCGGGCAAAATCATGCAGCAGTATCAGGATCTGTCGCAGTTGTTACGCTCCCGGGGCCTGGAAGTCATCGCACTTAAATGCGACAACAAGAAGTCCTGGCGGTTGATATTGAAAGGTAATGTGGACGTGGCCATTGGCCGGGATCAGGTGATGGAAAAGATGCGTCGGTTCATGACGGTCTACGACCAGCACCTGAGCGAAGTCTGGCAAGACGTGACAGCAATTGATGTGCGTTATACCAACGGTATTGCCGTGCAATGGTCGCCGGATTCAGAAACAAAGAAAAATTACATTAAATCGATGTGATCATTCAAAGGTTGGAATGATTTAAAAAAGAGGTTATGCCAATGGCAAATGCTGGTGACAACAAAATGATTGTTGGCCTGGATATAGGTACATCCAAGGTGGTGGCACTTGTAGGTGCCATTACTCCCGAAGGACGGCTGGAAATTGTCGGTATCGGATCACATCGCTCAAACGGCTTGAAAAAAGGCGTGGTGGTTAATATCGAGTCCACCGTGCTGTCGATCCAGCGTGCTATTGAAGAGGCGGAATTAATGGCTGGCTGCCAGATCCATTCAGTCTATGCAGGCATCGCCGGCAGCCACATTCGCAGTCTGAATTCTCATGGAATCGTGGCAATCAAAGATCGCGAAGTGTTCCCGCAGGATCTGGATCGTGTAATTGATGCAGCCCAGGCCGTAGCCATTCCAGCAGACCAAAAGATTCTGCACATTCTTCCGCAGGAATTCCTAATCGATGATCAGGATGGTGTGAAAGAGCCTTTGGGAATGTCTGGTGTGCGTCTGGAAGCTAAAGTGCACCTGGTTACCTGCGCCGTCAACGCTGCGCAAAACATAGAAAAGTGTATTCGTCGCTGCGGTCTGGAAGTTGAAGATATTATTTTGGAACAATTAGCTTCCAGTTATGCCGTACTCACTGAGGATGAAAAAGAATTGGGTGTATGCGTGGTCGACATTGGTGGGGGTACAACGGATATTGCCATCTTTAAGGACGGAGCAATTCGTCATACCGGAGTGATCCCGATCGCTGGCGATCAAGTCACCAACGATATCGCCATGGCGCTGCGCACGCCGACACCAAATGCTGAAGAAATAAAAATTAAATACGCCT
>CAYUVQ010000016.1:0-41868 GCA_964448175.1 uncultured Cellvibrionaceae bacterium
GAAATGTACACGTCCGCACAGACCTCTCCCAAATTATCAATAACCATGCGGGATGATCTGCCGTTCTGCTTTTATCGATCCAATTCAACATAAGAGGTGAGGGGGGCTTGATAATCCCCGCTTTCCATAACAAAATCCCGACGGCATATTCAAAAACACTATCAGGTGAATTTAATGCCGCTTTCCCCCGCATTTCGTGAACGTTTACAAAGGCTCCAACGTAATCATCTCCTTGTTGCTCTGGTACTTGCCGGATTGCTGATTCTCTGGATGGCGAGCGGGGATTTTCTGCGCGCGCAGGATGAGCCGCCCGAGGCGCAGGCCCAACCGCAAGAGGCGGCGGCATTTCGTGTGGAAACCTCATTAATCAAGGCTGAGCCACACGCTCCGGTGCAGGTTGTGCAGGGCGAATTATTGCCCATGCGGGAAGTGGAGATTCTCAGTCAGATCAATGCGCATCTCACAGAGCGGGTAGTGGATTGGGGTGATGTGGTCACCGAAGGCCAGATTCTGTTCCGCCTGGACCCGGAAACCCGCGCGGCGGAGCTGGCGCGGGCTGAGGCGGCGCTGACGTTGAGTCAGGCGGAATTAAAAGGTGGGCAAGTCTTGCACAGCAAGCAGCTGCTCTCGGAAACAGAATTCCTGCGTTTGAAATCTGCCGCAGCCTCCGCTTATGCCGAACGGGAGTTGCGGGCGTTGCAGTTACGCAATTCGACTATTCATGCACCTTTTGCCGGTGTGGTAGATCGCTTGCCGGTGGAAGAGGGCCATTATGTACAGGTCGGTGATGCATTGGCCACGCTAGTGGATGTTACGGTGTTACGTCTGGTGGCGTATGTACCACAGCAACAGGTTTATGCGCTGCGCCCCGGCCTGGCGGTAGAGGCAAAGCTGCTGGATGGTTCAATCATGCCTGGCACGCTGACTTTCGTCGCAAGCCGTGCTGAAAGCAGTACGCGCAGTTTTCGCGTGGAGGCACAGCTTGAAAATCCAGAGCGACGCCGGATCGCCGGGTCAAGCGCAACACTAACGGTACAGCTTTCTGATCAAACCGCCCACCGACTTTCGCCGGCGTTGTTATCGCTGGATGAGGGCGGTCAGGTTGGTGTTAAATCGGTGGATGCCGAAGGCAAAGTCCTCTTCCTGCCGGTAGAAATTCTGAGTTTTGATCCCGAAGGCGTGTGGGTGGGTGGCCTACCGGAAGAAGCCGAGATCATCACGCTGGGTGCCGGGTTTGTAAGTGCCGGTGATAAGGTTAATCCGGTAAACGCGGGGCAGCGCTGAGATGGAAACATTAATCCGCGCTGCTCTGGATCGCAGCCGTGCTACTTTGCTGATGTTTGTCTGTCTGCTGGTGGCAGGCATGGCGGCTTATGTAGCCATTCCTAAAGAAGCCAACCCGGATGTCGCCATTCCGATGATGTACGTTTCCGTTACCCTGGACGGTATCAGTCCGGAGGATGCGGACCGTTTGCTGGTCAGGCCGCTGGAACAGGAGCTGCGCTCGCTGGAAGGCGTAAAAGAAATGGTGTCCATTTCAAGCGAAGGCCACGCCTCGGTGATGCTGGAATTTGATGCAGGTTTCGATGCGCGGCGCGCCTTGCAGGATGTCCGCGAACGCGTCGATGCTGCACGCTCCTTTTTCCCTACCGAAGCCGATGAACCGCGTGTTCATGAAGTTAACGTGGCATTGTTTCCTGTGTTATCCATTGCGTTGTCCGGCCCGATTCCTGAAGCGGAATTAATTTATATTGCGCGGCGTATCAAACAGGAACTCGAAGCTATCCCCGAAGTACTTGAAGTGGATGTTGGCGGTGACCGTGAAGACCTGCTGGAAATTGTTGTGCAGCCCCAGGTACTCGACAGTTATCAAATTGATTACAACCAGTTGTTTGATCTTGTCTCACGCAATAATCGCCTGATCGCTGCCGGCAGTCTGGATACCGGTGCAGGCGCCATGCCGTTAAAAGTTCCCGGCGTTATTGAAACCATCAAGGACGTTTATTCTATTCCCGTAAAAGTCGAGGGAGATAGTGTCGTTACTTTTGGTGATATTGCTCTGCTGAGTCGTACCTTTAAAGATCCCACCGGTTTTGCACGCATCAATGGTCAGCCCGGTATCGTACTCGAAGTCAGTAAACGAACCGGCGCTAACATCATTGAAACGATTGAAAAAGTGAAAGCCACGATGCAGCAGGCTAACAGTTTGCTGCCGGAAGGAATTGAAATTAATTACATCATGGATCAGTCCAAAGAAGTGGAGATGCTGTTGTCGGACCTGCTCAACAATGTCCTCGCGGCGGTAGTGCTGGTACTGATTCTGATTATTGCTACCATGGGATTGCGCTCGGCACTATTGGTCGGTCTGGCAATCCCCGGTGCGTTTTTAACCGGTATCCTGCTGATCTGGGCGGTGGGTTACACCATGAACATCATCGTGCTGTTCGCGTTGATCCTGGTTGCCGGCATGTTGGTTGATGGTGCGATTGTCGTCACTGAACTGGCCGACCGTTATTTGCATGAAGGACAGAATCCCAAAGAGGCCTGGATTAACGCCGCTGCGCGAATGAGCTGGCCGGTAATTGCTTCGACCGCCACCACCTTATCCGTATTTGTGCCGCTTTTATTTTGGCCCGGAGTCGTTGGCGAATTTATGAAATATTTGCCGGCGACAGTCATTATCTGCCTCTCGGCATCTTTGTTGATGGCCTTGATCTTTCTGCCCACCATGGGCGCTGTGAGCACTAAAAAGCCTGCACAGGAAGAAGTGGCGGATGGCAAGTTCATGAAAAAATACCGGCATCTGCTGGGAACCCTGTTGCGCTATCCTGGCTACACATTGCTCGGTACATTAGGACTCATTGTGTTGGTTTATGCCGCCTATGCTCAGCTTAATCACGGCGTAGAATTTTTCCCCGACATCGAACCGGAAACCGTCCAGCTTCATGTGCGGGCACGCGGTGATCTTTCCGTGTATGAGAAAGACCGCATATTAAAACGTATTGAAGAACGCGTAGAAAATAATGCTGAAGTCGAAGCCGTTTATGCGCGTAGCTTTGCGATGCCGGATTCACAGATGGGTAACGATGTCATTGGTGTATTGCAGTTCCAATTGATTGACTGGCATGACCGACGTCGTGCGAAAGACATCATCGCATCAATGACTGAAGCAATCGGTGATATTCCCGGTATCGTGCTGGAATTTCGCGAACAGGAGCAGGGGCCGGGGCAAGGCAAGCCGGTCCAGTTACGTGTGAGTGCTACTGATCCAGAGCTGATGGATGAAGGGGTGAGCCAGATAAGACAACTGATGGAAGACATCGGTGGTTTTGTCGATATTGAAGATGATCGCACATTGCCCGGTATCGAATGGCGAGTTGAAGTAGATCGCGAAGCTGCGGCACGCATGGGAGCCGACATACTCACCGTCGGCAACGCCGTGCAACTGGTCACCAATGGTTTGCTGCTCGCCACCTATCGTCCGGAAGACGCAACAGACGAAGTGGATATTCGCGTGCGCTTGCCCGGTGATTGGCGCTCCATCGACCAGCTGTCACGCTTAACCGTTAACACCGCGCGCGGACAGGTCGCTTTACCTCACTTCGTTGATCTTACGCCCGCGCAAAAGACCGGCACCGTGCGCCGCGTCGACAGTATGCGCACCACAACTATTCAAGCTGATGTTGCACCCGGCGAAAGGCTGGACGCATTGATGAATCAATTGCGGGACAAATACGATCAGTTGCCGGAGGGCGTTGAGGTACGGATTGATGGTGAAGATGCGGACCAGCGAGAAGCTGCACAGTTTTTAATGTCCGCCTTTTTGATTGCGATCTTTATGATGGCGTTGATTCTGATTATTCAGTTCAACAGCGTGTATCAAACTGTACTGGTGCTATCGGCCATCGTATTTTCTACAGCGGGTGTGCTGTTGGGGCTTCTGGTGAATGGCCAATCATTCGGTGTGGTCATGGTTGGCATGGGTGTGATTGCGCTCGCGGGGATCGTGGTCAACAACAATATTATTCTGATCGATACCTACAATATTTTGCGTCGCGAAGGTATGAATCCGTATGAAGCTGCGCTTGAAACCGGTTGTCTGCGGTTACGCCCGGTATTGCTGACGGCGATAACCACTATCTTGGGATTACTGCCGATGGTGTTGGGCGTTAACATCAATCTGATGGAGCCGAGCCTGGGCATCGGCGCCCCCTCGACCCAATGGTGGACACAGCTTTCCAGCGCGATTGCCGGCGGCCTGACATTTGCGACACTGCTCACCCTGATGTTGACGCCGTGCATGTTGGTTCTGGGTGCGCGGATTCTTAAGCGTTGATATTATGCCCGCCGCAATAAACACAGCCGACAGGACTGAAAATATGGAAAAGTTTACCCTGGACTTTAAAGTACGTGATTACGAATGTGACATGCAGGGCATCGTCAACAATGGCGTCTATCAAAATTATCTTGAACATGCGCGGCACGAGTTTTTACTGGAACGCGGCGTAAATTTTGCCGAACTGGCGGCCGCCGGAATTAACCTTGTCGTGCTGCGCGCCGAGCTGGATTACAAATGGCCACTCAAGAGTGGTGATGAATTTTATGTAGATGTCGTGGTAGAACAATCCTCACGTGTGAAATTCGATTTTGTTCAGAATATCTACCGCAAGTCGGATAACAAGTTGTGCTTAAGCGCCCGCGTTACCGGCACTTCCCTCAATGAACGCGGCCGTCCATTCGTGCCTGAAGCCGTTGCTGGCCTGTTTGTAGATGCGGGATCAAACGCATCGTAATCAAGCGAGCCGGGACCGGCTCATCACAAGTTTATTCTTGAAGAACGTGTATGGCTCCAGGCGCAATGGCATCACTGAGCAGCGAAGTTAAACAATATCTGGTAATCACCGGAAATTATTGGGCGTTTACGTTGACCGATGGTGCGCTGCGCATGCTGGTGGTGTTGCATTTCCATCAATTGGGCTACAGCCCGCTGCAAATCGCTGCTCTGTTTTTGTTTTATGAAATCTTCGGCGTGGTTACCAATTTAATTGGTGGCTATCTCGGTGCGCGCATTGGTTTGAATCGGACCATGAACATCGGCCTTGCGTTGCAGATTATTGCGCTGTTTATGCTTGCTGTGCCAGCGATGACGCTCTCGGTGATGTGGGTAATGGCTGCGCAGGCGTTGTCCGGTATTGCCAAAGACCTCAACAAAATGAGCGCAAAGAGCGCCATTAAATTATTGGTTGCTCCCGATCAGCAGGGACATTTATTTAAATGGGTCGCATTACTGACTGGCTCTAAAAATGCTTTAAAAGGTGTTGGTTTTTTTCTTGGCGGTGCTTTGCTGGCATTGATGGGCTTTACCGGCGCTGTTGTGGCAATGGCTGCAGTTTTACTGATCATCTGGTTGGCCAGTTTACTTTTACTGAAAAGCGATTTGGGTAAAGCAAAAGCCAAACCTAAATTCCGCGCACTTTTTTCCAAAAGCTACGCCATTAATATTTTGTCAGCGGCCAGATTATTTCTGTTCGGCGCACGGGATGTCTGGTTCGCAATCGCCCTGCCAGTATTTCTCAGTAGCCAGTTAATGTGGAATTTCTGGTTGGTGGGCGGTTTTCTTGCAGCATGGGTAATCGGATACGGCATCGTGCAGTCAATTGCTCCGCTGTTTCTGAAGCGATTCCATGATGGTGTTCCTGGCGGAACCGAAGCCTTGCGGTGGGCATGTCTGCTGGCGGTTATTCCTGCTGGAATTGTGCTGGGTTTGCAAACGGCCTTGCCCGTTACTGCTGTGTTGATTGGTGGGTTGCTACTGTTTGGTGTGGTGTTTGCGATTAACTCATCGCTGCACAGTTATCTGATTGTCAGCTATGCCAAAACAGATGGTGTATCGCTGGATGTTGGTTTTTATTATATGGCTAACGCAGCAGGGAGGTTGCTCGGCACTGTATTGTCAGGTTGGGTCTACCAGACTGCAGGACTTGCGGCTTGTCTGTGGGTATCAGCGATTTTTATCGGAGTGACGGCGCTGATTTCGGTGGCTTTGCCGAAAGATGTCCAGCCGGATTAGAAGGTGATGGAGAA
Source organism: uncultured Cellvibrionaceae bacterium (assembly GCA_964448175.1). Taxonomy (GTDB): domain Bacteria; phylum Pseudomonadota; class Gammaproteobacteria; order Pseudomonadales; family Cellvibrionaceae; genus Cellvibrio. Next base: position 6,085 of record CAYUVQ010000016.1, read on the forward strand.
AACCCAGCCGGCGATACCACAAACAATAACGACCAGCCAACTCGGTAATTTGAAAAACATTAACGCGATCAAAGCGGCTGACGCCAAAAGAAAATCCTGCACAGAATAAATAGCGCTGGTCCATACCGGGTCGTAAAGTGCGGCCAACAACAAACCGACTACAGCGGCATTGACACCATTAAGTGCTGATTGCACACGGCGATTATTTCGCCACGCGTCCCAAAAAGGTAAAGCGCCAGCAATCAGTAAAAATGATGGGATAAAAATAGCTGCTAGAGCGATGAAGCCACCGAGCCAGCCGGATGAAAATTCCGGCATGGAGGCCCCGAGAAAAGCGGCGAAGGTGAACAGGGGGCCAGGTACTGCCTGGGTCGCGCCATAACCCGCAAGAAAAGTATCTTCACTGACCCAGCCTGATGGCACCACCTCCGTTTGCAACAACGGCAGCAGAACGTGGCCGCCGCCAAACACTAATGCACCCGCGCGATAAAAAGCATCGACTACCGCCAGGGTATGCGACGGAAACCACTGTGCAATGACAGGCAACGCAATTAATAAAATGAAGAAAATGACCAGCCATGCTGTGCCAGCCTGGTGACTCTTCTGAAGCGGAGGCATCGCATCTCTGCCAATATCAGGAACGGTCGAATGAAAGAACAAGAGGCCTACCAGCGCCGCGCCGATAATGACGCTGATCTGCGTCCAAGCTGACGAAAATACCAGCACTATACCGCTTGCCACTATCATGATGGAGATTCGCGCTATATCGGTACATAGATGGCGAGCCATTCCCCACACTGCCTGCGCAACAACGGCAACTGCAACCACCTTCAGACCATGTAAAGCGCCGGGCGAGAACAGGTTGCCATAATGGGTTATACCCAAGGCGAACAGAATGAGCAGAATTGCGGAAGGCAGGGTAAAACCGAGCCAGGCAGCCAGCGCGCCGAAATAACCTCCTCGCGCCAGGCCCAGGGCCATACCGACCTGACTGCTGGCGGGGCCGGGCAGAAATTGACAGAGTGCGACAAGGTCAGCGTAATCCCGCTCACTCAACCAGCCGCGGCGCGCAACAAACTCTTCGCGGAAAAAACCTAAATGAGCAACAGGACCGCCGAAAGAGGTGAGGCCCAGACGCAGGAAGATGAGAAAAATTTTCCACGGCTTGTTAAGGGAAGATATATCGTCTGCCATAGCTCGTTTACATTGGATGCACTGCAAGAATTATATAGAGGGACGGGACACAACAAAATGCCCCGTAGGGCGGGGCATTGAATTTTAGTGAGTGCGAGCCGCTCATTGCGACTTATTTATGACGGCGCGCGATATGGGTTGATTCCAATCTCACGCGATTAATTGCTTGTCGTAACAGCTGGTAAAAGTGGTACAAATTCCAGGAAAACTGTTAGTGAAATTGCATTATTCGGCGTAATTCAACACCGCCACATAATGCATTTCCGTTATCTGATTGTTCACCACGCCCGGGATAAATCTGGTTTGCTTAAGCGCTGTTTCAATCACGTTCGCATCGCGTTTACCTTTTCCGCGCGCATCAAGCGTACTGACGCTGGCGACATCGCCAGTGACTTTCACCGTGCCAATGACACGCGTGAGAGTACCTTCATCAAAGAATGGCTTTCCTTGTGCCCACGTGTTCTCAGAATATTTTGCAAACCAGTCTTTTTGATCAAGGCGCTCCTGGGGCGCAAAATAATCGTGTCCATATTGAGTTTGCAGCGTGCCCAGATTGGGCAGCAGCAGAATATCGGGCTGCTCACCTGAGCGCGAATAAACTACGCGAAACTGTACTCGGACAGGTACGACTTGATTGTCAATTCTGGCTGGTGTAAAAGCGGCTCCGGCCAAGGCAGCAATGGTCTGTTGGCGCAGATCGGCGATGTTGTTGTTTTGATAGCACAATGTGTTGCTGGTCATACCGGTCGCAGCCACGTCGGTTTGGCAATAGACCGCAATAGTTGTAAAGCCTCCTTCAAATGTATCGGGAAGATTAACTTTAGATGTGAGTTGATTGATGGCATCACCAAATTGCGCTGGCTGATAAACTTCAGCGCTGCTGGAGAAGGGCAGAACAGCTGCAATGATGACCAAGGCGCTGAGTATTTTTTTATAAAGAGTAGAGTGCATAGGTCCTCCTCAGAACAATCATAAGGCACAGTAAAAGTGAGTAAAAATCCTGCGCCCCGTCAAGAGATCATTTAACGCAGAAGAACCTGTTAAACGATCTTGTTATAAGGGTATCAGTTGCGAATCACACTATTGTTAAAGATTGATGACATTTTCCTGATTTTTGGTAAATTTCCGGTTTAATTTAAAAAATGGATTATTTTAATAATGTGAATTTACACTGAAACAAAAGTGTAATATTTGATCGTATTATTTCAGTTTTGAACCAAAAAAAAGGCCGCTCGAGAGCGGCCAAGAAGGCGGAGGTATGGGTTTTTGTGTTTTAGAATGAATAGCGCAAATCAAGACTGAAGCTGGTGCCCACGTTTTGCTCCAGAATAGTTACGTTTCTCCCTTCACTATTAACCTGCTCAAATGTCCTTTTTTCATCCAGAATATTGCCCACCTTTAATTTAGCCGTCAGAGAGTCTGTGGGAAAGAACGAATAAACTACATCCAGCGAATTAAACGGTTTTTCGTACGCATCCTGGTGGCCATCCTGACGGGCGGCGTAATAAATCCGTTCACCGAAGACGTTATAAACCAGCGATAAGCTGTGCATGCCGTTGTCAGAATCATAGCCAAGCTGGGTATTTACCACATATTCTGATTGGCCGGTCATCTGGCGTTTCGGGTTGGTGTAGCCCTGATCTGCGGCTGATTCAATTTCTGAATCCGACAAAGTGACGTTTGCTGAAGCAAAGAATCCTGCTCCCAGATCTTTTAATCCTTCAAATTCCGCACCGTAAATTTCACCGGCTTCCGCGTTATAGAAAGTCAATTGAATATTGTCATCCGAGCCTGGTTCGCGACTTTGCTCAATGGGATTGGCAACATCTTTATAGAACAGTGTAATGGTAAAGTTGTCGCCGTTGTCGTAGAACCATTCGGTGCGGATTTCAAAATGATCAATGTCGGAAGGCTGAAGAAGAGGGTTACCTTTTACCTGCACGTCCAGTTCTGGATCGATGTAATAAACTTCCGATACTTCACGCAAATCAGGGCGAACCAGGGTTTGCGCGAAGCTGGTACGGATCTGGAAATCCTGTGCTCCCATGAAGCCCTGATTCATGTACGTCAGCGCTAAGGAGGGATACCAACCGTCATCGCGTAAAGCAAAACGCTGATCTTCTTTCTGAATTCCCTCAATAAGTTCGTTCAGATGTTGGCCGGTGTAATCGAGCAAATCCAGTGGCAAAAGCGCCTGGCGATAATCTTCATAGCGTGCTCCACCGGTAAGCCGCCAGGTTTCATTCCACTTGATGTCTACCATGCCGTAGGCTGCATCTGTCATCTGTGCGGCAATATAGCTTTCTGTACCCAGGCCACCACCCATGGTCAGCTCAAATGGATTGCTCAGGTCCGCAAGTTTTGCATCCGTTAGTACGGCACCCGGTGTACCAGAGAGGAGATTACTGTTAACACCGATAGCGTCAATGTTTGCGGTATACCCATAATACTCACGCGCTTTATCGTTGTAGCTGTATCCGGCTGAGAAGGTAATCTCTGCGTTATCAAAAAACAGGGGAACATCGATATTCGCACCGTAGCTTTCTACATCATCTTTCAGGTTCAAAAACTCAAAAGCTGCTGCAGCTGATGTTGCGAAAAGCTGTGTATTGATAACAGCACCGGTTTCCGGATCCAGTTGATTGCTGCCCTTGATCGTCGCGCGCCCGGGTATGTTGGTTTCAACGGACGAGTCAGAATAAAACCAATCGACATTAATGGTCCCGAAGAAGTTACCCACGAGCTGGTCAAACTGGTGTTCGCCGAGGAGTTGATAAACTTCCAGTTCCCGCTCTTCATAGCGAGTAATGTAATCAACCAACTGTCGGTTATCACTAGCCCGGTTGTTGGCGTCATGGCCGGTTTGAATTTGCGCTTCATCTTCGCTGATATCAATCTTGTAGGCGTTGAATTCCAGATCGTGCATCTCCTGAAAATTCAAGCCCATATTAAAACTGATCAAATCACGCGTTTCTTCAACAGTGCGGTCGACCTGTGTATAAATTTCTTCGGGGTTGCCGATGCCTTGACGAAATTGGTTTCTATTGCGGACTTCCTGGTCGTGGGAGGCATTTACCACCGCGCCAAAACGCCAGTCATCACCTATATCCCATGAATTGCCCAGCGCTATTGCACCGTTAATATCCAAAGGATTGGATTTCTCTGTAATCTCAATATTTCGATTCAGGCTGAGCATTAATTCGCGATTGATTTGCCGGGCCTGGATCAGCTGCTCAGCCGTGGGGGAACCACCGTCCGTATCGATGATATTAACGATTCCGTTAACATTAATTCGACCTTGATAGGTATCCAACGCCTCGATAATTTCGCGAGGAAGTGTGTCAGCACTGCCGCCGCTGCGATAACTGAGTCCATCACTGGAGCTATCGGAATTGGTGCCGGTTCCGATCGACATTTCAAAGACAAATTCTTCCGGAATGCTCTTGGTACGAATGTCCACGTTGCCGCCGCCGAAGTGAGCGGGTAGATCCGGCGAATAGGACTTTTGGACTTTCAAATTTTCTACGATGGAGGAGGGAATAATATCCAAGGGTAAAACGTTGCGTGTTAATTCGGGGGAGGGTACAGCAGCACCGTTTAACTGCACACTTGAATAGCGCTCTCCCAACCCCCGTACATAGACATATTGATTGTCTTTAATGGTTACACCAGGAACTCGCAATAACGCCATTGCAACGTCAGAGTCGCCAGCGCGTGCAATCTGGTCGGCGCCGAGAATATCCGCCGAAAATGCCTGCTCAAGACGTTGTTCTACTACCGATTGTGCACCGCTTTTCAGGCGGCCACTGACGATCATTTCTTCAATAACCGGGGCAACAATGGGGGGCGCAATGGGTGATGCTTGATCTTGTGCGCTGGCCGCGTTACCGGTACACATCGCAATAGTGGCGGCCGTAACGGCCAGCCCCAATTGACGTTGCTTTGTGTTTAATTTACGCATGATAAAAACCTTTGCAAACAGGTTGATGTTGTAGGGCCGGTTAGCAATGAGGCGCCTAGAGGCGCCTCATTGGGATTAACCAGCACATGTCGGCCTGATTAATTTGTGTTACTCAACCAGGCCAACAGTCCAGCCTGCGGTCCAGTCGTTGTCGGCAGATACGGCACCGATGAAATCAACGGCTTCGAAGAAGCTGCTGCTGCCCGGTGCATCAAGAGCAGGTACCTCATCGGCGGCAAAGGTGTCGCTCAGGCGAGTCACATCAAACGCGGGAATGGTGATCGCTGTTGCGTTAGCATCGGAAAATGCGGCCGCGGTCACGTAAGCGCGAGGATTGCTGGCCAGACCTTCAAGGATGGTTACCGGTAAGGCAGCTGGGTCAGACACGATGACGTTATCAGTATTGGGGCCAGTGGCTAACCAGCTGGCCAGACTGAATGCAGCGTTTTCGGGTTTGACACCTTGCTTCAGCGCTTCGGTACAGGCAACAAAGTTACTTGCTGCGGCTGAATAACCAGCTTGAGCGTAAGCAACAGTTTGTGGGCCGTCCGAGTCAATGATTTCAAAACACTCGTTGGAGAACATGTCAACGGTGTTGGAGGTTACGATGGAGTTGTACAGCTCAAAGATGGCGCCTTCACGATAAACCATGCCTTCCGATGCGCCTTTGGCGGATGGAAATTCACCATTGTTTTGAGTAACGCCAGAGGTTACGCAGGTGAGGTTTGATATACGACCTTTGGTCAGCGGAAGCAGGTCATCAGCACGACCTTCACCGGTGTTATCTGCTTCAACACAATTGTTTGCGCCGGAATTATGAACCGCGAGCGCGAATTGAATGTTGCCAATCCAGCCTTCGGAGAAGTCGAAGGTATCATCGCCCACGTTTACGCCGACAACATATTTCAGATCGACTGCGCCACCGAACATTTCAAAACCATCGTCCTGCGTGGTGTACGTCTGCACGTACTCAACGGTGGTTCCTGAACCTACCGCATTCAGAGTCAAACCATTTAACTCACTGCCATCAACCACTTCGTAACCAGCGTGTTTGATCACAACGTAACGCAAGGTGCCGGAGTTCTCCGCATTGTTGTTGCCGCCGTAGGTCGCCGGACGGCCTTCCGCTGTTACGTGACAATTGTGCGGATTGTTGCCCGAAGGCTGACGCTGTGCATCGCTACATTTGTTGGTTAAACCGTTACCATTAATTTGTATACCACCCCACAGGCCGCGATCATTTTCGGTTGCATCATTGTCACGCAGATCCTGTACAGCGCTGAATATGATAGGGGCTTCTGCGGTACCTTCTGCAACGATGCGTGATCCACGAGCGATACGAACATAATCAGTGCTGTTGGAAAAAGCGATTTTTGCACCGGCAGCGATGCTTAATGTCGCACCTTCACCATTTTGCGGAACGCGAACACCGGCCGCTGCAGAATTGCTGTCAACATCTTCACCGATAAACAAACTGTCAGCGAAAATATGGATACCGTCGTCCGCTAGAGCAGGAATAAATAAATCGACATTGACCGGACGAGAATCACTTACGAAACTTGCAGAATAAGTACAGTTGCCGCTGGAGAAAGCCCCAATAAATTCCTGACCACCCGCAGTGTATTTGGCACAGGGATTCTGCGTAGTGTTGCCACCGCCACCATTATTGATTGTGTTATTTGAATCAGTAACTGTATTGCTTGGGTTAAGTTCTATGTCACCACCGCCGCAAGCGACCAGTGCGGCAGTCAGTGCATTGAGTGCAATCAGTGTCTTGATCTTCATATCTAACTCTCTTTAGTTGTAAGCGAAATGTTTAAAGTCCGTGGTGATCAAAGTGCACTGTGAATATTCCAGGTAACAGTGCGTTTGTTTAATCCTGTTTTTGTTGTAATGCGCACATGATTGGCGAGAAATATGAAATTCAGGTGACAGCTTTGTTAAACTTTTATTGCGGTTGTTTAAGATGTCACTACTGCGGAGGGTGAAGGTACTGCGAAGTTAGGGAATGCTGACTTGCGGCGCATCAATCAGGACGTGGCGCTACTTGCTTACGGGAAGTGTGAAAAAGCTGCGAATAATATTTTTTTATTGAACAACTTTCGCACCACGCTGAATATCAGCAAAAATTGAGGAAAATTTATGTCGATAAAACATTACCTGATTCATCAGCATGGCGATGAATCAGTCTTGCAGATGGAAGAATCACCGCTACCTCAACCTGCCGCCGGCCAGGTCCTCGTCCGTCATACCGCTATCGGCGTAAATTTTATTGATATCTATCATCGTCGCGGTTTGTATCCACTCAATTTGCCCAGCGGCATCGGGCAGGAAGCAGCAGGTGTTGTGGAAGCTGTCGGGGCGGGGGTCTCCCACTGGAAGGCGGGTGACCGCGTTGGATATTGTCAGGGTGCTCTGGGTGCATACGCCGAAGCTAATGTGGTTGAGGCGGATCGACTTATCGCGCTGCCGGATTTTGTATCGGACGAACAGGCGGCTGCGGTGCTGTTAAAAGGGTTGACCGCCGCTTATCTGCTGCACCATACCTTCAAGGTAGAGTCCGGCCATGCGATCCTCTGGCATGCTGCGGCAGGCGGCGTGGGCCTTTTGGCTTGCCAATGGGCGAGCCGCCTCGGCGCGCGCGTGCTTGGCACCGTCGGATCGCCTGAAAAAGCAGAGCTGGCAAAGTCCAGAGGCTGTGCGGAAACAATCCTCTATCGCTCGGAAGACGTGGCGAGCCGCGTGAGAGCCCTAACTGGCGGGGAGGGCGTGCCAGTGGTGTATGACTCGGTAGGTAAGGACACCTTTTCGGCGTCTCTGGATTCCCTGGCACCGCGCGGGCTATTGGTCAGTTTTGGTAACGCCTCGGGGGCAGTGCCGGACTTCAGCCCGCTGCTGCTCGCGCAAAAAGGCTCGCTTTTCCTCACCCGCCCAACGCTGGCGCACTACGCCAGGACCCCCGATGAATTGCAGGCGCTGGCGAAGCTGTTGTTTGAGGCAATGCGCAATGGTTGGTTGCAGGTGGATATTCATCAACGTTACCCCCTGGCGGAGGCTCCTCGGGCACAGCGGGAGCTGGCCAACCGTCAGACGATAGGTTCCAGCATTTTGTTACCGGATTAACCACTGATGCACGCCGCTTGTTAACAATGCCGCGGCCAATGGTGTATAACTGCGCCTTTCTTTACAGAACACAGGTTGAACAGACTATGCCCTCAGGTTTTGGTAACAAGCTCGTGATCGCGATCTCATCCCGTGCGTTATTTAACCTGGATGATAGTCACCAGGTGTATATAAAGGAGGGGCTGGAAGCCTACGCCCAGCACCAGATCGAGCACGAAGACGATGTGCTGCTGCCTGGCGATGCTTTTCCCATGGTGAAAAAGCTCCTCCGGGTCAATGAACGACTGGGTGGCGACCCTCGTGTAGAAATCATCCTGTTGTCCCGTAACAGTGCGGATACCGGGCTGCGGGTATTTAACTCCATTGAACACTACGGACTGACCATCACGCGCGCGGCGTTCTGTGGTGGTATTTCTCCCTACCGTTATGCTTCAGCCTTCGGCTGCCATTTGTTCCTTTCTACTGACGGTGAGGATGTTCGTCAGGCGCTCAGCCACGGTATGGCGGCGGCAACGCTGATCGCCTCTAAAAATAAAGCCGAACATGAAGATGAACTGCGCTTTGCTTTCGATGGCGACGCTGTTTTATTTTCGGATGAGGCTGAACAAATTTATAAAAAACAAGGGCTTATGGCATTTACTGAAAGTGAAAAGTTATCTGCTAAACAGCCGTTGAGCGGCGGCCCCTTCAAGGAGTTTCTAACCGCACTACAGGGGCTGCAGGCTGAATTCAGCGGTGATATCTGCCCCATCCGTACCGCCTTGGTCACGGCGCGCTCGGCCCCGGCACACGAGCGGGTGATCCGCACCTTGCGTGCCTGGAATATCCGTATCGATGAATCGCTATTTCTGGGCGGCTTGCCCAAGGGACCTTTCCTCAAAGCCTACGGGGCGGATGTGTTCTTTGACGACCAGCTGATGCATTGTGACTCTGCCAGTGAACATGTAGCCACTGGGCATGTCCCTCATGGCATAGCCAACGAACCTTTGCTATAGCAAAAGCGGGCTATTCGCACAAAAACTATAAAAATTCTGGATATAGTCTAATGTTATAGAAAGCCGACTGAGGCAACCGTCAATTTTAATTGAGTTGGCAAAGTGTAAAATGCCTACTATTCTGTAGACGAATAATGCAATTAATTTTTATAACTCGAGTCCTTTGTATATCTGCGTCGTAAAACGCGGAGACAAACCACCACCCACAACAACTAATTAAAGAAGAGGGGCCATCTGGAGGGCTTATGAAGCTTCAACAACTCCGTTATATATGGGAAGTAGCGCATCACGACCTTAACGTATCCGCTACCGCCCAAAGCCTGTACACATCCCAGCCTGGGATCAGTAAGCAGATACGCCTATTGGAAGATGAACTGGGCGTAGAGATATTTTCTCGTAGCGGTAAGCACCTGACTCGTATCACTCCGGCTGGTGAGGCTATCCTCAAAACCGCCGGGGAGATTCTGCGTAAAGTTGAAAGCATCAAGCAGGTCGCTCAGGAGTTCAGCAACGAGCGTAAGGGCAGCCTGTCCATTGCTACCACTCACACCCAGGCACGTTACGCATTGCCGCCGGTAATCGGGGCATTTATCCGTCAGTATCCAGAAGTATCGCTGCACATGCATCAGGGCACCCCCATGCAGATTTCCGAGATGGCTGCCGACGGCACCGTGGATTTCGCCATTGCGACTGAAGCGATGGAGCTGTTCAGCGACCTCATCATGATGCCGTGCTACCGCTGGAACCGTTGCATCGTGGTCCCCAAAAACCATCCTTTAACCCAGATTTCTCATCTCACGCTGGAAGATGTGGCTAAGCATCCCATCGTGACCTACGTGTTCGGCTTCACCGGCCGTTCCAAGTTGGATGAAGCCTTTATCAATCGCGGTCTTGCGCCTAAAGTTGTTTTCACTGCAGCGGATGCCGACGTTATCAAGACCTACGTACGTTTGGGTCTGGGTATCGGTATCATCGCGAAGATGGCCTATAACGAAACAGTGGATTCCGACCTGGTTGCGTTGGATGCGGGGCACCTGTTCCAAGCCAGCATCACCAAAATCGGCTTCCGTCGTGGGACCTTCCTCCGTGGATTTATGTATGACTTCATTGAGAAGTTCGCGCCGCATCTGACGCGAGAGGTGGTCAATGAAGCGTTTACCCGCCATTCCAAGGCGGAACTGGATGAGCTATTTGACGGTATCGATTTACCTTCATATTAAGATTCAGCCGTTAATTTGCTCCTCTTAAAGCCGGACTTTGTCCGGCTTTTTTATTTATTATCAATAACTTAAAGGATTTTGTTAAGGTTAATTATCGTGAAGGCTTCGCCGAGCACTTGAGAATATCTGTACAACTTCGATTGCGTTGTACAGGATTTTCAGCTAAAACTTGTACATCTACATCATATTTGTACAGGTTGGCTATGAACAAGATTCCGGTGGGCGTGAGTGAATGTCTGTTGGGCGAGCCGGTAAGGTTCGATGGCGGACACAAGCACAACCGTTATCTGACAGAGGTGCTGGGAGAATATCTGGCGTTTCTTCCCGTCTGCCCCGAGGTCGCTATAGGCTTGGGTGTCCCGCGCAAACCGATCCGGATCATCGTGACAGATAATGAGGAGCGGGTTCGCGGTGTGGTTGATTCGCGGCTTGATGTGACCGAGGCGCTGGCGGCCCAGGCGGATCGAGTGGCGGCAGCCTTGCCGGATATATGCGGTTACATATTCATGCAGAAGTCGCCTAGTTGCGGCGTATTTGGCATGAAGCGCTACACCCCCGGAGGCCAGCTACTTGATAACCAAGGGCAGGGTGCTTACGCACGGCGGCTGGTCGAGTTGATGCCGCTGCTACCGGTCGAAGAGGCTGGCCGCCTGAATGACCCGGGCCTGCGCGATAATTTCATTACGCGCGTCTTTGCGTTTCACGATTGGAAACGCTCGGTCGCCACGGACCCCTCGCCGCAAAAACTCATTCATTTTTATTCCCGCTACAAATACCAGGTCATGGCCCATCACGTGCCCAGCTACAGTATGTTGGGAAGGCTGCTGGCGGATTTGTCGAAGCCGGATATTCAGCATGTCTGCGATGAGTTCATCACGCATTTTATGGTGGCGCTGAGTCATATTGCGACTCGCAAAGGCAACACCAACGCCATGATGCACCTGCGTGGCTATCTGAAAAACGTGTTGAAAGAGGAGGAAAATGCGGAGCTTGATCGACTTATCAACGCCTACCGGTCGGGCGAGGCTCCGTTAGTCGTACCTCTTACCTTGCTCAAACATCACTTGATGAAAGTGGATAATCCTTATCTCAAGCAACAGACCTTCTGGGCGCCGCATCCGGAAAAGCTCGGATTGCGTAATGCCATTGTCGACAATTTGTAGGTGCTCTCGCTATGAACCTGTATGAAACCCAAGCAGACGCCTTGCTGCCGATTCGCGAAATTTCCCGGTTAACCGGTGTCAATACGGTGACCTTGAGGGCCTGGGAACGACGTTACGGATTACTGAAACCGATGCGCACAGCCAAAGGCCACCGGTTGTACAGCAATGAAGATGTACAGCGGGTTAAAACCATCCAGACATGGCTTGCACGCGGCCTTGCGATCAGCAAGGTGAAGGATATCCTGGCGCGGAAAATGGTGGTGGATGAAACAGAATTCAGTGCTGATAATGTCTGGCTGAGCTACGTCGCACGTATTGAAGCAGCACTTGATCAATTGCAGCGCGCTCCACTGACAGATCTGCTGAATGAACTGAGCGCACTTTATCCTGCCGAACTTATTGCTGATCAGCTGCTGGCCCCGGTACTGGAAGGGCTAGAGGTTAAAGCGGCGTTCGGCACCGCCACGCGGCTCGCCTTCCTCGGCCATGTGGTGCGTGAGCATTTTTATTTCGGTCATTACCGCCAGCGCCAAACCGCGTGCGGAAAACGTCTGCTGCTGGTCAAGCTGGACCCCGCTGAAACCGACATCCTGCCGCTGATTCTGAATTACAGCTTTCTTGTTAACGGCTACCGGGCGGAGTACCTGGGTTATCTGCCCTTTGCGGAGCTGGTGTATGCAGTTGAGCAAGCCGGCGCAGAAGGGCTGGTTCTTTACAGCGACTCGGCTCTGAGCCTTGGCCAGCTTCATCGACAACTGATGGATTGGCAGCAGATGTCGAGCGCTCCAGTCTTTATAGCGGGCAAAATCACCCGCATGTTGTTGGCCGATAATCGTGCAGACCATCTGCTGGCGGGTGATCGTTTGCAGCTGGTTCTGGCCACGCTTATTGAGGTCTTGCCTTACTCGTGCAGTGATACCAGGGCCGCGCGGGGAGATGTGGAGTGAAAACGCTGGTTTGGTTGCGTCACGATCTGCGACTGGAAGACAACCCCGCGCTTTATCGTGCGAGTGAGTGTGCGGATGGTGTGGTAGCCGTTTACGTGCTCTGTGGTGAATACATCGACCGCCACACGGTTGCGCCGGTCAAATTGGATTTTATTCGCCGTCATTTACATATCCTCGCCCCGCAATTGTCCGCATTACATATTCCGCTGGTGGTTGTCCTGGTGGATCAGGCGGCCGCTATTCCACAACGCTTGCTGCAGATTGCGCGGGCATACGACTGTGCGCAATTATTTTTTAATGCGGAATATCCCGTGGATGAATTGCAGCGGGATCGCGCTGTTGCAGACTATTGCCGGGCGCAGGGCATGGCAGTTAAACGCTTTCATGATCGCGTCATCGTACCGCCGGGCATGCTGCGCAATGGTCAGGGGGAGCCTTACAAAGTTTTCACTGCATTCAAAAAGAAATGGTTACAAACGGTGATGCCGCTGCGTTTGCAACCCCTGCCAGGGCCCATCATGCAGCCGGCTGATAACCTGCCAACACCACCTGATATTGATCAGGTATTCAAGCCATTTCCACAGTGTGATTTGCACCGTTTATGGCCTGCGGGCGAGGCAGAAGCGCGTCGGCGTCTGCGTCGATTTATTGCGCGGGATCTAGCGGGGTATCACGTCGCGCGGGACTTTCCGGGACAGGATGGCACCTCGACCTTATCACCTTATCTGACCGTCGGCGCTATCTCACCGCGGCAATGTGTCGCCGCTGTATTGGCCGCGAATTCCGGCGAATGGGATACCGGCAGCGTGGGCGCCCGCTGCTGGCTGGGTGAAATTATCTGGCGAGAGTTTTATCAGCACGTTGTGGTTGATTATCCCTGGGTTTGTAAACACCGGGCGTTGCAGACTTATACAGAATTATTTCCCTGGCGGCGGGACCACGCGGTTTTTCAGCAATGGTGCGATGGAAAAACGGGATTTCCGTTGGTGGATGCGGCCATGTTGCAGCTGAAAGCGACGGGCTGGATGCATAACCGGTTGCGCATGGTGGTGGCGATGTTCCTGACCAAAAACCTGCAGATCGATTGGCGATGGGGTGAAAGATATTTTATGTCGCAACTGATCGACGGAGACTTTGCAGCAAACAATGGCGGGTGGCAGTGGAGCGCTTCTACGGGTACGGACGCTGCGCCTTATTTCCGTATTTTTAATCCCGTTAGTCAATCGAAGCGTTTCGATCCTGACGGCACCTTTATCCGGGCGTATTTGCCGCTGCTGAAGTCACTATCGAACAAACACATTCATCTGCCTCCGGTGACTCAAGGTTATCCATCGCCCATGGTCGATCTGGCGGAAAGTCGAAAGCACACCATCGAGCTGTTCAGCCAGCTGGGTACAAGAAATGCCGGGCCGTCGCACCGCTGAACAAGGCCGTTGTCGTGTCGGGGGGCAACAATTTGTTGGCCAAGCCACAGTTTCACGAGATTTTTTTGCATTAACGAAACTCCTGCCAGAGAATCCTTTCCAAAGGCCTGTGGCGGTCAGCCGCAGCAGGTGCCTTTGCAACGGGCTTTTGTCATAATGCCGCCTCTTTGGCTGTTGGTGCCATCAAACGCTTTCTCGCACACAGGATCGATTCGCTATGTCTTTGCCCATGTCTTTTCCGGAGAAATTATTGGCTATTGGTTTGCTGAGCCTGAGTGCCAGCGCAGCTTTCGCCAACGACTACGCCGTCACCGGCCAGGCTTACAACGTCAATAACAATCTCTTGCTGTACACCGAGTACTACACCGATATCAACCACAACCGGGAAGTGACGGTCAATTATGCGAAGCCCGACGGCACCATCTTTGCGACCAAGACGCTTTTTTATACCGGAGAAGTCACTCAGCCGGAATTTCAGTTGCACGATAAACGCGATGACGAAAAAGCATCCGCCCGTTTTGTGGATGGGCGATTGGTGTTGTCTCACAGTTTGAATTATTCCACCAACGAGCGAACCATTTTAGATAATGCCTCGCTGGTGATTGATGCCGGGTACGATGCATTTATCCAGCAGAATTGGGAGAAGATAACGGCGGGCAAAAAAGTGAACTTCATGTTTGCGCTGCCGGCTCAGGTAGACACCGGGCGCTTCCAGGTGCGGGAAGTTACACCGGACAAATCACCACTTGCTTCCAATAAAAACCCGAGTGATTGGCGGTATTTTGTGATTACTCCCGCTAATCGTTTTTCGGCGATATTTTCCAGCCCGATTTATCTGGCTTATTCCTCGGACAAGTATCTGATGCGTTATCAGGGACGTTCAAATCTGGATAACGACAAGGGTGGTTCCTGGGATGTAAGAATTGAATACGAATATCGTTGAGCCGTGAAAAGGCAATCATAAAAAACGGGCTGCATATGCAGCCCGTTTTTATTTACGGAACAGAAAAGCGTCAGGTTCGCGTGATCTGGTAAGAACACCAGTCACTCCAGCTCCCTGGATAAAGCCGCGCCTCGATACCACTTAAATACATCGACAGTAGATTTACGCAAGCGGTCACGCCAGAACCACAGTAAACCACCAGGTTCTGTTTGTCCGGCAGGCTACGCCAACGCGCTTCATGCCACTGCGTTGGCTTTATAAAACCTTGTTCATCCGTAACGTCCTGCCAGGGATAATTCAGTGCGCCCGGTATGTGGCCAGCGATCGGATCAAGTGGTTCTTCCAGTCCCGCATAGCGCCGTGCTTCGCGGGAGTCAATCAAGGTCAGCGCATTATTATTTGCCAATACATCCGCATAACCGACGCTATTATCCCGCGGCGCCTGCGCCCGGAAGTTGCCCCAGCGTGATGGCGGCTCGCGCCGATCCAGCATACCGCCCAAGGCGCACCATGCTTGATATCCACCGTCAAGAATTGCTACATGCTCGTGGCCCAGACGACGCAACAGCCACCAGGCACGGGCAGCGAAGGCCATACGCGAATCATCGTAAACCACAACCAGCGTATGTTGATTAATGCCGGCCCGGCGCAATTTGTCCGCGAGAATTTCCGTGGCGGGTAACGGATGCCGACCACCGTGCCGCGACACCGGGGCCGATAAATCCCGCTCCAGATGAAAATAGTAAGCGCCGGGGACATGACCGATACGATACTGTTGGTAACCAAGCTCTTTATCCATCAAATTAAAACGGCAATCGATAACCACGACTCCATTGCCTAATTGAGTTTGTAACTGTTCGGCCGTAATCAGAGGTGTATTCATAAGCTGCTATCTGTTGACAGAGGAATTTATTATTTTTTGCGGTTTTATCTTGTCACTTATAAACCCGGCCGTGAAGGATCTTTGCAGATTGAACCGGTGGTTTTTTCCCGCTCAGTGAAAGAGTTACCATTTTCAACGCGCAGAACCCGTAGCGCTCCAGCCGTCCGGCTGCTTTCCTTCGAGCTCGTAAGCAAACGCGATGATATGAGCAACGGCGATATAAAGCGAGGTGGGTATCTCATCGCCCAGTTCCAGCGAGACTAACAAATCCACCAGCTCACTGTTATCGCATAACGGAATATTGTGTTCGTTTGCGATGTTGATAATCTCTTGCGCGATCGCGCCGGTTCCCTTCGCGCTGACATGGGGCGCATTTTTTCCGTCGTAAAACAATGCAACGGCTTTTTGCACCTGCGCGCGGGAAAACACATCGTTTGAAGTCTTATCGGCCATGGTTTTTTCTCAGGTTTTAACATCCACCAGCGCATAATTCAGAGCAACAGAGCGATTCGGCGGCAGGCCACTCAGGCATTGCAGCTGTTTTACCTCGACCCCCTGAGACTGCAGCTGTTGGCGCAGGTGATCCAGGCTCGCCTGCGCCTGAACCAGCGTTGATTCCTGTTCCGCCCATAATTTGGCAGAGACGCTGTTCTCAAGAATGGTCAGTTGTGTATACAGCCCGCCGAGACGTGGCAAGTTGAAGCTGAGCATTACCGACCATTGTTTAATCTTGTCGCGTTGGCTGGATTCATTTTTCTCATCGGCAACCCACTCCTGATCAATGCGGATCTCGAGTTGCTGAACCTCGTGTCCGTAGCGCACCGGAATATCGAACAGCCAGGATTGCGTGGGCTGGGGATTGTCTGCCTGGGTCTGGCGGTGATTCAGCGTATGCAGCTGCTGCAATTGGACCTTCGCCAGGCTGGTGAGTGTGTGTTGATGCAGTAACTGTATCAGCTGGGTGCGCAGCACCTTATCGCTCAGATCCGCCTCGGGGCGTGCGGCCAGGTACTGGATCAGTTGCAGAGCTGTGGGAAATTGCAGCGGTGCCGGCGTCGTGAAGCCTGCAGCATACGGGAGCGTTTGGGTCGTCGGCCCTGCAGGCGGGTTAATCGGTGCCCCGGCTTTATCCGGCGCGGGGGCGGCGGCCTTATCCGTCTCGCGCCCAAGCTGATGGAGCAGATGCAGCAGCGCACCTTTGAAATCCTGATTGATCAGCCGTTGGGGGAGGGCGTTTGCCAGCGGTAGCGGATTTTTACCGGTGGCCTGCGTAGCGGCTGGTGCAGACAGCGTGGCTGCGAGTTTTTGTTCAAGCTGCACACCGCTGTTTTTAAGGATTATCGCTAACAATTTGGGGTTGGTCAGCTGCGGCACGGAGCGCAATTGATCCGCCACGCTGCGCAACGCCTGCTGCACCGTGGCGGGCAGGAGCTGCTCGCGCTGTTTGAGAGGTAGCTGTTGCAGCTGTGGCAGAGCGGCGAGCAATTCCTGCGGCTGTTCCTTTCGGGGTAACAAAGTCCGCAGCGCGTCGGCTAATACAGCTTGCGCTTCGGTACGGGCAACCGTCTGCTGCGTTCTGCCTGCGGCTACCTCCAGGCCTGCTCCCGTATTAGCCGCTTTCAGGGCTGAGCCGGGGTCCAGGCTGGTCAGCAACTGCACCAGACGTTGCTGAGCATCCAGCTTTACCGGCACCTGCTGGCCCGGTTGGAGTGGTTGATCGGTATAGGTAAGCAGGGTGCGGTTATTGAACTGTAGCTGCACCAGTTTCAGTGGCGGTGACAGCAATAACTGTTGTTGCTCCAGCAGAGTGGTGATCTGCTGGGTGGTGGCAGGCGTGGGCGGTTTTAGTTGCAGTTGCGCCAGCTGCTGCTGGGTTTGTGCCAGCAACAGCTCCCGTTGTGAGGGGTTAATCGGCGCTATCTGTTCCACCAGTGCCATGGCTGTACTGCCAATGCTCAGCCCCGTCAGTTTGCTCAGCGTAGCCAGCTGTTCTGTGCGCAAAGGCTGGATGCCGCTGGACAGATTCTGGGTAATTGGAGGCAGATGGCTTGGCATAAGTGATTGCTGTGTCAGAGTTGCAGGTAAATAAACGTGAAATCTCCGGCGGATGCTCGCTATAATCCCTCGCCTGTTTTCACTGCTGAATGGGTTGAGCTGGCTTTGAGTATAACGGCAGCGATTGCCAAATACTGAGCTGCATTTCGTTGATAGACCACGAGAACGATTATTTTGACTGAGTCACACCTGACTTTGCCGGAAGCATTGTCTCCGCCATCCACGCCCTTGCTGGAGTTGCGTCAGGTCTCCTGTGAGCGCGACGAACGCCAGCTGTTCGCCCGCCTGAATCTGCAGGCCCATCCCGGCGATGTTATTCAGATTCTCGGCCCCAATGGCAGCGGTAAAACCACATTGCTGCGTGCATTAGCCGGCATTAACAATGACTTTACCGGGGAAGTATTGTGGAACGGCCGCTCCCTGCCAGAAGTGGCTTGGGAATACAGCCAAAGCCTGCTTTACATCGGCCACCTGCCCGGCATCAAGAAAGCCTTAAGCCCCCTCGAAAATCTGCGCTGGTATGCGGCAATCAGCGGCACTGACTCCCGTTCTGCCATCTATAACGCGCTTGATGCAGTGGGGCTTTACGGCTATGAGGAAACACCTTGCTATCAGCTTTCTGCCGGCCAACTGCGGCGCGTAGCGTTGGCCCGGTTATATTTCAGTCAGGCGCGGCTGTGGATTCTTGATGAACCCTTTACCGCTATTGATAAGCGCGGAGCGGCCCAGCTCGAAACTCGCTTCGCCCAACATGCGCAGCAGGGCGGTGTTATTCTCCTCACTTCTCACCAGGACCTCGCCCTGAGTTCGTTAAAGCACCTGAATCTGCTGGATTATCAGGCCATCAGCCAGGAGCGTGGTGGCGTGTCGAAGGATGCATACGGCCTGAATGATTTGGCGGGAGGGCGGCTTGATGACTGACGCAGCCATGCCAGCCGGCAACGCCACGTTTGCCGTGTTCTGGGCAACCCTCCGCCGGGATCTGTTGCTCGCGCTGCGCCATCGGGCGGAGATGGTCAATCCTCTGGTGTTTTTCCTGATTGCGATCACCCTGATCCCCTTGGGGGTCAGCCCCGAAACCAAAACCCTGGCAGCCATCGCACCCGGTCTGATCTGGGTCATGGCATTATTGGCGACCCTGTTATCTCTGGATGGCCTGTTTCGCAGCGACTTTGAAGATGGTTCGCTGGAGCAGATGCTGATCAGTCCGCAGCCTTTGTATTTCACTGTGTTAGCCAAGGTGATGGTGCATTGGCTGGTCACCGGGTTGCCGTTGACCTTGATGTCGCCGCTGTTGGGGGTTATGTTGGCTTTGCCGTCTGGAGGATACCTGCCCCTGTGCATCACCCTGCTGTTAGGGACCGCCAGTATGAGTCTTATCGGGGCGGTAGGGGCGGCCCTGACGGTAGCATTACGCAAAGGCGGGCTGCTGTTGTCGTTAATTGTGATGCCGTTGTATGTTCCGGTGCTGATCTTCGGTGCCAGTGCGGTGCACAATGCGGTGTCGGGCAGTGTCATCAACAGTCAGCTGGCTGTGCTGGGTGCTTTTCTCGCCATGGCGGTGGTGTTAGCGCCCCTGGCGGCAGCCGGTGCGCTGCGGGTGTCCAGCGATGGTTAACCAGAATAATAAAAGATGAGGTGAAGAACGTGGCGTGGCAATGGTTTCATAGGCTGGGGTCTCCCCGGTGGTTTTACGAAAAGACTCAGGCGTGGTTGCCTTGGTTAACGGTCGTTACTCTGACGCTGTTGGTGGTAGGGGCTGTATGGGGTTTGGCTTTTGCTCCGGCGGATATGAAGCAGGGCAACAGTTACCGCATTATCTTTATTCATGTACCTGCCGCGTTTCTGGCGTTGGCGGGTTATTACATTATGGCCATCAGCGGCGCGATCGGCCTAATTTGGAAGATGAAGCTGCCCTACATGGTGATGAAGTCTGCCGCCCCGATTGGCGCGGCATTAACATTTGTTTCACTGATAACGGGCTCCATCTGGGGCAAGCCCACCTGGGGAACCTGGTGGGAGTGGGATGCGCGGATTACTTCCATGCTGATCCTGTTTTTCCTGTATCTCGGTATCATGGCGTTGCAGCAGGCATTCCACAGTCGCGATACCGGTGATAAGGCGAGTGCGATCCTTGCGTTGGTGGGCACGGTGAACATCCCGATCATCTATAAATCAGTGGATTGGTGGTATACCCTCCACCAGCCAGCCACGATCAAGTTTGTCGGGGAATCCAGTATTCACTCCAGCATGTTGTATCCCCTGTTGATGATGGTGATTGCTTTTTACTGTTTCTATGCGCTGGCGCTATTGCTTTACACTCGCGCTGAAATCCTGCGCCGCGAAAGCCGCACTCAATGGGTCGGGGAGCTGGTGGCGCAGCAGGCAAGAGCGGTTAGCAAAGACATCCCGATGAAAGGGAGCAAGGCAATATGAAATTCCAATTCGACTCCTTCTCCAGCTTTGTGGCGATGAACGGACACGGCCCATTTGTCTGGGCAGCCTATGGAATTACTTTCGCAGTATTGGTTTACCTGTTGGTAAGCCCCTTGTTGCAACGTCGCCGGTTCCTGCGTGAGCAGGCCCGACAGCAACGTGCTGTAAACAGAAACCTGTAGTTAATTTATAAGTGGAATCGTCATGCATCCTGTGCGTAAGCAGCGTTTGATTATTGTGCTCTTCATTGTGGTTTTCTCCAGCCTTGCCATTGGTCTCATGGCTTATGCCCTCCGGGAAAACATCAATCTGTTCTACCCTCCAAGTACGATCGCCGCGGGCGAAGTGCCACAGAACACCCGTATTCGTGCCGGTGGCTGCGTCAAGCCCGGCAGTGTCGCCCGGGCATCTGACAGCTTGCTGGTGAACTTTGTGATCACCGATGGTAATGCGGATGTGTCGGTGACCTACAGTGGCATCCTGCCGGACTTGTTTGCTGAAGGGGAAGCCGCCGTAGTGAATGGAATGATCAATACCGCCGGGGTATTTGAGGCTTCCGAAGTACTGGCCAAGCACGATGAAAACTACATGCCGCCCGAGGTTGCCGCGGCCATGAAAGATAAAGGTGAACATCAGGCTACCTGTAAGGGGATGACTTATGATTCCTGAGTTGGGCCAGTTTGCCCTCATCCTCACGTTGTTTGTTGCTCTTGCCCTTACCATCCTGCCGCTGCTCGGTGCCCAATCCGGCAATCAGCTGTTGATGTTAACCGGTCGCTCCCTGGCGACCGGTTTCTTTGTCTTAACCGTCATCGCGTTTATCTGTCTCGTTTATGCCTTTGTGAACGATGATTTTTCAGTAGCGTATGTGTCTTCGAATTCCAACAGCCTCTTGCCAGTGCATTTCAAAATCAGCGCGGTGTGGGGCGGGCACGAAGGGTCACTTCTGTTATGGGTGTTGATGCTTGCGGGATGGACGCTGGCCATTGCGATGTTCAGTAAAAGCCTGCCACTGGATATGCAGGCTCGAGTTCTGGCGGTAATGGGTTTCGTGGCGGTTGGTTTTTTGTTGTTCATGATCTTCACCTCCAACCCCTTTGAACGCATCCTGCCTCTGGCGCCGCAGGAGGGCAGTGACCTTAACCCCCTGCTGCAGGACATAGGCCTGATTATCCACCCGCCGGTGCTTTACATGGGTTATGTGGGGTTCAGTGCAACCTTTGCTTTTGCTATTGCGGCCCTGATGGCTGGGCGTCTTGATAGTGCCTGGGCGCGCTGGTCCCGTCCTTGGGCCAACATGGCCTGGGGATTTCTTACTGTCGGTATCGCGCTGGGGAGCTGGTGGGCCTATTACGAACTTGGTTGGGGCGGCTGGTGGTTCTGGGACCCGGTTGAAAATGCTTCCTTCCTGCCGTGGCTCGTCGGTACCGCTTTAATCCACTCGCTCGCGGTGACCGAAAAACGCGGCATGTTTAAAAGCTGGACGATATTGCTGGCAATCTTCACGTTTTCCTTAAGTCTGTTAGGGACCTTTCTGGTTCGCTCTGGCGTACTGACATCGGTCCACGCGTTCGCCAACGATCCGGAACGCGGCGTCTTCATTTTGATATTTTTGTTGCTGGTGATTGGTGGCTCCCTGACGCTCTATGCGCTGCGAGCGCCGGTGGTCAGAAGCATGCCCGGCTTCAGCTGGCTGTCGCGGGAAACCTTGCTGTTAGGTAACAATATTCTGCTGACGATCACCATGATCACGGTCTTGTTAGGGACTTTGTACCCATTGATTGCGGACGCCTTGGGGTGGGGCAAGATTTCTGTGGGGCCGCCGTACTTCAACTTCTTCTTCCTGCCCTTGATGGGCGTGCTGTGCATGTTGATGGCATTTGGTCCTCTGGCGAACTGGAAGCGGACCTCGCCAATGCATGTAGTTCAATGGCTGTGGCGGCCGTGGGTTATCAGTATGGCTATCGGGCTGATTTTTCCTTACTTTTACAGCGATACCTATTCATGGCTGGCGGCTCTGTCTGTATTTGTCGGCAGCTGGATTTTCACATCGCTGATCGCCGATATCTGGCACAAGCTGCGCAACAGTAAATCACGGCTGTCCGGTTTGCGAAAACTCAGTCTGAGCTATCACGGGATGATCATTGCCCACGCCGGTATCGCCGTAACGTTGTTGGGCGTTACGCTCACCAGCATCTATAACGAGCAGCGCGACGTGCGTATGGCGGTCAACGAATCCCTGGCAGTTGAGGATTTTGTCTTTGTACTGCAGGAAGTGCGTAAGGTTGAAGGGCCCAATTATATTGCGGATGAAGCGGTTATCCGTGTTACCGAAAATGGCAAGCCGGTTCCAGATATGAAGCCGCAAAAACGCCGTTATCTAGCGGGCGGCAATGTAATGACTGAAGTCGCGCTGGAGGTTGGCTTTTTCCGGGATCTGTATGTCGCCATGGGTGAACCTTTAGATGACGGTGCCTGGGCCATGCGCGTTCATTTCAAACCCTTTGTGCGCTGGATTTGGTTGGGAGCACTGATGATGGCTTTCGGTGCGACGTTGTCCGTAGCGGATAAGCGCTATCGCAAAAAGCAGGTCGCCGCGGCGCAACCGGAATCCGTCTCTCAAGATCTTGAACCAGGAGTTGCCCGTTAATGTTGCAGCAACGCGTTAAGCTGTTTATCCCCCTGATTGTATTTGCAGTGTTGGCCGTGCTGTTCTGGCGCGGCCTGTCTCTGGACCCCAACGCCATGCCTTCGGCGCTGATTGATAAGCCCGTGCCGGCTTTTAATTTGCCAATGCTGGAGGATACAGATCGTCTGGTTGATCAGGAAATATTCAAAGGCAAGGTGAGCTTGCTGAACGTCTGGGCGACATGGTGTCCCACCTGTTATGCCGAGCATGACTTTCTGGTGACCCTGGCAGAGCAGGGCGTACCTATTTACGGTGTTAATTACAAAGATGACGTACCGGCCGCCCAGAAATGGTTAAAAGAGCTGCACAATCCATATGTCCTCAGCGTGGTGGATGCAGACGGACGCCTGGGTGTAAACCTCGGTGTTTTCGGCGCACCGGAGACCTATGTAGTCGATAAACAGGGCGTGATCCGTTACAAACACGTTGGGGTGGTCGATGAAAAAGTCTGGACGCAAACCCTGCAGCCATTAATGGTGCAGTATCAGTGACCGCAAAAGTGCGGTGACTTGATTCGTATCAAACTCTGCCTTCTCGGTCTGGCCTAAGCTGTAAGCATCTGCAACAACAATAGGTGCTGCCATATGTATATGGACTGGGTGATTATGTCGAGCTTGATCGTGGTCGCATTGACGTGTGTGATCGTGATTTATATCGGTGTTTACGCGTACAAAAAAATTCAAAAGGAAGTGGCGCGCGTAGAAATGGAAGCAAACACCAGAAAATAAAATAAATACGGAATTACAAAACTAACAGACATAAAAAAGCCCCGGATAACGGGGCTTTTTTATTGGTTTTTACACCAGGAATAGTGGCGGACCGGACGGGACTCGAACCCGCGACCTCCGGCGTGACAGGCCGGCATTCTAACCGACTGAACTACCGGTCCGCAAAAAAACACTTTTTACCTTGTGAGTAACAAGTGGTGGGCGGTACAAGACTCGAACTTGTGACCCATGCCTTGTAAGGGCATTGCTCTACCAACTGAGCTAACCGCCCGTTCAGGTGGTGCGTATTCTAACGATAAGATTGCGGCGGTCAATCATTTTTTAATGCAAATAAAAAATTTATGCTTGTGATTCAGTAGCTTGGTGAAAAAATGTTCGTTATCTTCAACTTTTGACCTGCGGGGATGCGTGCTCGCCACTATCAAACTCAGCTTGTATACTCCGCCCTTTGTTCAATTACGAGGCACCTAACATGTCGGGCCGATGGATTCTTTTGGTTATCCTGTTTTTAACAGGCGGTGCGCCGCTCGCCGCGATTGATGTCCACGAGTTTAATAATGATGTCGAACGTCAACGCTACCAGAGTTTTATTGACGAGATGCGTTGCCCCAAATGTCAGAATCAGAACTTGTCAGGCTCTGATTCACCCATTGCCGAAGATTTGCGGCGAGAACTCTATGCCATGATTCAGGACGGCCGGTCCGATAAAGAAATCGTGGATTTTATGGTGGAGCGCTACGGCGACTACATTCTGTATCGCCCGCGCTTGACCGCGGCAACGGTCATGCTATGGGTGGGGCCAGCCATTTTGTTTCTGGTGGGCTTGATTATCCTGATCATCATCGTCCGTCAGCGCCGTCGCGACACTTTGGTGGCGGGGCCGGCCGCTTTGGATACAGAAGAACAAACCCGCCTGGCTGCTTTGCTGAAAGAAGCTGATCCTCGTATTAAAACGTCTACAGATAATCCTGCTGATTCATCTCAACGCTCACCCAAGGAATTCCGCTCATGATGCCTTTATGGACCGCCATGGCGGCGCTCGCTCTGTTAGCTGCTGTTTTTGTTCTCTGGCCCTTGTGGCGTCATCGGCACCGGTTAAATGTTAATGATCAGGCAGAAGCTGCTGCGGCCCGCCTGCAGGAAAACATTGCCTTGTTTCACGAACATATGCGAGACCTGGATAACGCGCTGGCGGAAGGACGCATTGAAGCTGAGCAATATGCCCAATTAAAACTGGAGCAGGAGCGAACACTGCTGGAGGACGAGGCAAGTCTGCGCAGCACCACCAGTCAATTCACGCTCGGCTTCGGCAGCAAAAGTCTTTTCTTTATTGCAGGACTGATTGTGTTGTGTGGCTTCCTGCTGTACCGGGAGCTGGGCAGTAGTGCGGATGTGCATATCCAACAATTGCAGGTGGAGAAGTCCCGATTGGATTACCAGGATCTGCTGCACAACCGTAATCCCGAGCCGGCACGGGCACATGCATTTATCCGCGAACTGGAAGCTGTGCTGGAGCGCGAGCCGGATAACCTTCAATACTGGTTTCTGTTGGCCCGTAATGCGCTTGAAGTGGCCGATTACGGCAAGGCGGTGACGGCCTACCAGCGGACCCTGGCGCTCGATCCGGGTGCGGGTATCGTTATGGCTGAACTGGCCCAGGCGATGTTCCTGCGCGACAAAAACCAGATGAGTCCGGCAATTGCGGAGCTGGCTCAAAAGGCACTGCAGGTCGATCCACAAAATACCACCGCGCTGGGATTGGCCGGTATCAATGCCTACCAGGAACGGGATTACCGTGGTGCGGTGCGCTATTGGCAACAGGCTGTTGAGATTCTCGGCCCTGACGCGCCCAGCGCGAGAGCTCTGCAGGGCGGAATTGCACGGGCGCGGATGGAGGCGGAGCAATCCGGCAACAGCACCGACAGTGATGCCGGCGCCGGTAGGTCAATTGCGCTTCGCGTCCGCCTTGCTGATGGTGTCACTGTCGCACCGGATCAGCAGGTCTACGTTTATGCGCGCGCCTGGCAAGGATCACGTATGCCGTTGGCAATTATGCGCATCAGCGCAGCCGAGCTGCCGAAAACCATTACGCTGGATGAGACTATGGCCATGTCACCCATGGCTTCTCTGGCTCAGGCAGATCAGGTTGAGGTGGTAGCCCGGGTTTCTGAAGATGGTAGTGCTACGGCCAAGCCGGGCGATTGGCAGGTGAGTGCAGGTCCGCTGGATATGGAAGCGCTACCGGAGGTGACGGAGCTGGTCATTGCTGAACGGCTCACTGAATAAAAAAGCAGCGTGTCGCCTAAATCTTTTTTGGGTGATACGCCTTTTCCGCCACACTAGCCGTTAAAATTCCCTCAAAAATGCGTTTTGTCTGTGAAACAACGGTGAAGGCGGGGTGTAAAGCACATTGCAAGCGTGTAGAATTCTGGCCTTTCTGCGGTTGTTGGATTGATCCTTTAGACTGCGCAAAAATATAACGAAATCAAATAGCTAGCTCGGTGCAGCCAGATGTTGCCGAGGATCTGGGAAGGTTTCGTCAAGTTTGGCCGTCAGCGCCATTTATCACAGCAAATCTGATTACAAGAGCGACTCGGAAATATGCGGCTAAAGTGCATCAAGCTGGCAGGCTTCAAATCCTTCGTTGACCCTACAACGGTCAACTTTCCCAGCAATCTTTGCGCGGTGGTAGGCCCTAACGGTTGCGGTAAGTCGAACATCATTGATGCGGTCCGCTGGGTGATGGGTGAATCGTCGGCAAAAAATCTGCGCGGCGAAAACATGACGGACGTCATCTTCAACGGTTCCAGTGGCCGCAAGCCCATCGGTCAGGCATCCATTGAGCTGGTGTTCGATAACAGTGACGGAACCCTGCTTGGGGAATATGCCAGCTTCACCGAAATTTCCATCAAACGTAAAGTAACCCGCGATGGGCAAAATCTTTACTATCTCAATGGTGCGAAATGCCGCCGTCGAGACATCACTGATATCTTCCTTGGCACCGGTCTTGGGCCACGCAGTTACGCGATCATCGAACAAGGCATGATCTCGCGTCTCATCGAAGCCAAACCGGAAGATTTGCGGGTCTATATCGAAGAAGCTGCGGGCATCTCCAAATACAAGGAGCGCCGCCGCGATACCGAAAACCGCATCCGGCGGACGATGGAAAACCTGGAGCGCCTGACCGATATTCGCGATGAACTCGAACGCCAGTTGTCACGCCTGCAACGTCAGGCACAGGCGGCCGAGAAATATACGGAATATAAAAAGGAAGAGCGTTTGCTCAAGGCACAGGTGCAGGGGCTTAAGTACCAGCAACTGGATCAGCAAGCCAAAGCAAAACAGGAAGCTATTCGCGATCTGGAATTGCGGATGGAATCTTTCATCACTAATCAGGTGAACAAAGATACGCAGATCGAAAAATACCGCACGCAATACACCGAGCTGGGCGATAAATTTAACGAGGTCCAGGGCCGCTATTATGCGATAGGGGCGGATATTGCCCGGCTGGAACAAAGTATTCACCACGCCCAAGAGCGTGGTCGTCAGCTGCAGGCAGATCTGGAACAGACCAACCGCGACTGCAAAGAAGCCGAAGAGAACCTGTTGATCGATGCCCAGAAGGCAGAAGCCTGGGAAGCAGAACTGCTGGAGCTTGAGCCGGAGCTGGAACTGGTAAAAGCCGCTGAAGAAAGTTCAGGCGATGTACTTATGGCTTCCGAAGAGGCCATGCAGCGCTGGCAAAATGAATGGGACACCTTCAACCAGCGGGCGGCTGAGCCGCGTCAGAAAGCAGAAGTTCAACAGTCTCGCATCCAGCATCTGGAGCAGGTACAACAGCGTTTACTGCAGCGTATCGAAAAGCTTAAAGATGAGAAAGCGAATCTGGTCGATGGCTCCGAAGATGATGAAATCGGCCAGCTTACGGAGCAGTTAGCGGAACTGGATCTGGCTGCAGATGAAAAGCGTGCACGGGTTGATGCTCTGACTGAGCAACTGGACCAGCAGCGCAATGATAACAATCGCTTCACCAATGAACTGGATCAGGTGCGCAGCAAGCTCCAAAGCATGCGCGGTCGCCACGCTTCATTGGAAGCACTGCAGCAGGCGGCTTTAGGCGAGAAGAATAAGGCGGTTACCCAGTGGCTTGAGACCCAGCAGCTGCTGGACAAGCCGCGCCTTGCAGAATCTCTCACCGTAACGGACGGCTGGGACAAAGCACTGGAAACGGTGTTAGGTCATACGCTGCAGGCCGTCTGCGTTGACGGTCTTGATGCAGTAAAAGATGTACTGGGTAATCTGACCCAGGGTGAGCTGGTGTTGTTTGATACCCAGGCACGAGTGAGCACCAGCAGTGCGGACAAGGGTGTGTTGTTGAGCACCAAGGTGTCTGCTCCCTGGGACGTGGCGGGGTTACTCGACGGTATCTACGCCGCTGAAGATCTTTCCACTGCATTGCAGTTGCGTCAGCAGCTAGCCGCTCATGAATCCATTATCACCAAAGACGGTATCTGGCTCGGCCTGCATTGGTTGCGGGTTGCCCGGGATACCGATGCCAGTTCAGGGGTGATTGCCCGCCGTCTGGAACTCGAAGAATTAGGTGCGGCCATTGCTGAAGCTGAAGAGCAGGTTGAATCACTCAGTATGCAATTAGAGCAAGGCCGCGAATCCCTCAAACACACAGAACAGCAGCGTGAAGCACTGCGTCGTGAAGCTGACGAGCAGGGCCGTCGTTACGGAGAATTGCGCTCACAGTTGAGTGCGAAACAGGTCCGTCTCGAGCAGATCAATATGCGCCGCGAACGTGCCGAGGCGGAAATCCGTGAAGCGCGCGAGCAAATGGAGCAGGAGGCTGAGCATCTTTCAGAGGCGCGCATGATCCTCAGTGAAGCCATCGAGATGATGGAGCAGGATACTGACCAGCGTGAAAAATTATTGGAAGAACGTGACAATATCCGTACCGGTCTGGACCAGGCGCGGCAGCGCGCGCGCCACGACAAAGATAAAGCCCACGAACTGGCTATGCGGTTTCAGTCTGTAAAAACGCAACTCGATAGTATTCGTCTGGGCATCGGTCGGCTGCGGGAACAAACTGCGCGTTTGCAGGAGCGCCGTGAACAGCTCACCGTCTCTCTCAGTGAAAACCGCGACCCGATAGAAGAATACAAACTGGAGCTGGAAGCCTCGCTCTCCAAGCGTTTGTCTGTTGAAGCATCATTGGCCGAGGCTCGGCGCGAGCTGGAAACTGTTGAACACGAACTGCGCAGTGCCGAACAGGCCCGTAATCGGGCTGAGCAGGAAGTTCAGGCCGTGCGCTCCCATCTCGAGCAGGAACGTCTGGCCGCGCAGATGTTTGAAGTTCAGCGCGCGGGTATCGCCCAACAGCTCGAAGAAGACGATCTCGATCTCAACCAGATCCTGGCTGAAATGCCCGAAGGCTCTGAGATTAAGCCGCTGGAAGAAGAGCTTGAAAGTGTAGCCGCACGAATCAGTCGCTTAGGTCCGATCAACCTCGCGGCGATAGACGAATACAAAACCGAGTCCGAACGTAAAAACTATCTGGATGCGCAAAACGCCGATTTGATGGAAGCATTGGAAACGCTGGAAAATGCGATCAAACGTATTGATCGTGAGACGCGCACCCGTTTTAAAGAAACATTCGACCAGGTTAATAAAAGTTTGCAGGAACTGTTTCCCAAAGTTTTCGGTGGCGGCCATGCCTATCTGGAACTTACCGGGGAGGATTTACTCGATACCGGTATCGCGATTATGGCGCGTCCACCCGGTAAGCGTAACAGCACGATCCATTTGCTCTCCGGTGGTGAAAAAGCGCTCACTGCCATCGCGCTGGTTTTCTCCATCTTCCGTCTGAACCCAGCGCCTTTCTGTATGCTGGACGAAGTGGATGCACCCTTGGACGATGCCAACGTAGGTCGCTACGCCCGCATGGTTGAAGAGATGTCTGAACACGTGCAGTTTATTTACATCACGCATAACAAGATTGCGATGGAGATGGCTCATCAGTTGATGGGCGTCACCATGCATGAACCCGGTGTTTCGCGCCTGGTTACCGTGGACGTTGACGAGGCGGCGGAATTGGCGGCGATATAAGAATCGCAGGCATTCCATTGCGACCAGTTGCGATATTAAAGATTGAATCTTATCAACGGATAACATCATGCAAGAGTGGGTAACTGTCATTATTGTGCTCCTCATCCTCGCGATTCTGCTGGATGGGGTGCGGCGCATGCGCATTAACCAACGGGACAAAATCCGTATGTCCCGTTCTATCTACAAACAGGGCGGCGGCGCAGAATCCGCGAAAGATTACACCAGCGAATTGCCCAACGGGGGCGCACGGGTGGTGGGCTACCGCGAAGTTCCACCGGGCAGCAATGTTCGCCCGCCACGTAAACCGGCGGCTACCACCGGCAATTCCCGCGAGCAGCGGCGTGCTCCTGAGCAGACGCGGTTAAATCTTGATGAAGCTGTACCGCTGTTGATGGAGTCGGTTACTGAGGATGTCCTGATGCGCGGTCAGAAAGATGAGCAGGATGCGATTGCCCGAACGCGTCCTGACACTCAACGTGCGCGCGATCAACAACGCATTGAGCCGACGTTTTCCGCACTTGATGGTGACGATGAAGCCTATTCCGCACCCATCCGCAGCTCCCTTTCCTCATCCCGCGATGATAGCGATGCTGAAGATGATGATTACGAATTTGCGGGCCGCCGTTTGGACAGCAATAGTCAGGATTATCACGAATCGGAGGAAGATGAATATCCCGATGAAACGTATCCGCTGCGCGAGGAAGACGAAGAGGACGCTTACGCCGAAGATTACGACAGCGAAGACTATGACGGCGATGATTACGATGAAGAAGACTATGATGATGAGGATTATGACGGTGAGGAATACGACGAGGTAGAGCAAACGCCGCCGCAAACCTCAACCACCGAACAGCCCCTCAAAGAACCGGAAGAAGTCTTGATCATCAACGTTATGTCGATGAAAGGTGAGTTCTTCAAGGGTGCCGAATTGCTCGATATCCTGCTCAAGTGCGGCATGCGCTACGGTGATATGAATATCTTCCATCGTTACAGCGACAACAAAGGTGAGGGCGCTTTGCTGTTCAGTATGGCGAATATGGTTAAACCCGGCACCTTCGACCTCGATGCGATGGATAATTTTGAAACACCGGGCATCAGTTTATTTATGACCTTACCGATCAAAGCTGACAGCATGGCCTCGTTTGATTTGATGGTGGATACCGCTCGCGCCATCGCCGATACTCTCGGCGGCGAACTGAAAGACGAACAGCGCAGCGTCATGACCCGCCAGACCATTGAACATTGTCGTCAACGCATTCGCGATTACGAATTGAAAAAGCTGTCACGCAGTCGTCAATAGCTCACAGCTTTTAGTGCACATGGATGTGCGGGAACCATTTGTACAGTCTCTCGGAAGCGTCTTACCCATGTCGACACCCGCCCCCCACATTGTCGCTGAAGCCGAACAACTACGCGCAGAGATCAACGACCACAACTATCGCTATTACGCCCTCGATGAGCCGCAGGTGCCCGATGCCGAATATGATCGGTTGATGTTGCGTCTGCGTGAAATCGAGAGCCAATATCCACAGCTTGTCACCCCGGATTCTCCCACGCAGCGCGTTGGAGCCGCACCCCTCAGTGCGTTTGACACTGTGCAACATGAAACACCCATGTTGTCTCTTGATAATGCGTTCAGCGATGAGGATTTAGTGCATTTTAATCGCCGGATTCAGGAGCGCTTAAAACAGACTGATCACATTGAGTTCGCTTGCGAAGTGAAACTCGACGGTATTGCTGTCAGTTTGCTGTATCGCGATGGCGTACTTGTGCGGGGAGCAACGCGCGGTGACGGTGCTCGCGGTGAAGACATTACCCAGAACGTGCGCACCATAGACTCAGTCCCGTTACGTCTGCGAGGTAAAGGTTTTCCTGCTCTGATGGAAGTGCGCGGCGAAATTTACATGCCCAAATCCGGCTTTGAAAAAATGAATAATCAGGCACGGGAGCGAGGCGAAAAACTTTTTGTTAACCCGCGTAACGCCGCTGCCGGCAGTCTGCGGCAACTGGACCCGCGCATCACCGCATCTCGTCCGCTGGAAATGTGTGCCTACAGTGTGGGCTTGGTCGAAGGTGTGCCGGCTGAGCATCCGTGGCCTGCGCGGCACAGCGATGTGCTTTACGCATTGCGCGATTGGGGATTTCTGATCAATCGGGAAATACACGTTGCGCGCGATATCAACGAGTGCATGACCTACTATCGCAAAATTCTGGATAAACGGATGTCGCTGGCCTACGACATCGACGGCATCGTGTATAAAGTTAATCAGCTTGGCCTGCAGGAAAAACTCGGCTTTATCTCCCGTGCGCCTCGTTGGGCAGTTGCCTATAAATTCCCGGCTCAGGAAGAAATGACTGAGCTGCTTGATGTGGAATTCCAGGTGGGACGCACCGGGGCCGTTACGCCAGTGGCCCGTTTGAAGCCAATTTTTGTCGGGGGCGTAACAGTTTCCAATGCGACCTTGCATAATCGTGATGAGATCCAGCGACTTGGCTTAAAAATCGGTGATACGGTGATTGTGCGTCGAGCGGGCGATGTGATTCCGCAGATTGTGGGTATTGTTGAAACCAAGCGCCCTGAAAATGCACGCGCGATTATCTTTCCGGATCATTGCCCGGTATGCGGTTCACCCGTTGAAACCGTGCCTGGTGAGGCCGTTGCTCGCTGTGATGGTGGTTTGATTTGTCCCGCCCAGCGAAAAGAAGCCATCAAACACTTTGCGTCGCGCAAGGCTATGGATATCGAAGGACTGGGGGATAAATTAGTAGAACAACTGGTGGATCAGGGGTATATAAAAGCCGTAGCGGATTTATACCAGTTAACGCGTGAGCAGCTCGCGAGCCTTGAACGAATGGGCGAAAAATCTGCAGATAATCTGTTAAAAGCGCTGGAAAAAAGTAAACAAACCACCTTCGAAAAATTTATTTATGCTTTGGGAATCCGTGAAGTTGGCGAAGCCACCGCGCGCAATCTTGCGTTGCACTTCGGCAATTACACCGCGTTAGCCAATGCGAGTGAAGAAGCTTTGCAGGAAGTCGCGGATGTTGGTCCTGTGGTCGCGCACTTTGTGGCGGAGTTTTTTCAACAGCAACACAATCGCGAAGCAGTGGCTGCTCTCAATGCAGCAGGCGTTGCCTGGGAAGAACGTGATCAGCCGGTTAATACCGCAGGCCTGCCATTAAAAGGTTTAACTTACGTATTGACCGGCACACTGGAAAGCCTGACACGGGAAGATGCCAAAGCACAACTGCTGGCGTTGGGGGCCAAGGTTGCCGGTAGCGTATCGGCCAAAACAGATTACGTGGTGGCCGGTCCGGGCGCAGGATCAAAGCTGCAGAAAGCAGAAGAATTAAACATTCCAGTCATGGACGAAGCCGGGTTGTTAGAATTATTAAAACAACATCAACAGGCTGTTTAGCGAATGCTTATAAAAAGCTGTTTTATCTGGCTGCTGATTGCCAGCGGTTTCTTATTAGGTGGTTGCACCACTGTGCCACCCTCTAAACCTAATAATATCTGTGATATTTTTGAAGAGAAATCGGATTGGTACAAATACGCGCGCAAATCCGAAAAGCGTTGGGGCTCCCGGATTCCGGTGATGATGGCCATCATGTATCAGGAATCCCGGTTCGTGCATAACGCCCGCACCAAACGCACCAAAATCCTCTGGGTTATTCCGGGACCACGCAAAAGCAATGCATTTGGGTATGCACAGGTTAAGAGTGGAACCTGGTATGAGTATCAAAGAAGCAGCGGTAATACCTGGTCCCGCCGCGATCGTTATCAGGATGCGATTGATTTTATCGGTTGGTACAACGCGCAGAGTCACAAGCGCAGCAAAATCGGATTAAATGATCCTTACAATCTTTATCTGGCCTACCACGAAGGGCATGGTGGCTATAATCGCGGCACGTATCGCAAGAAAACCTGGCTGCGTAAGACAGCACAGCAGGTTGCCAATCGTGCGGCAATGTATTCGCGTCAGCTGCCCGAATGCGAGGCGCGCTTGAAAAGCCCCTGGTGGTGGCCGTTTTAACCCGTTGTAATGCAATAGATGTTCGTTGATAAGACTTCACTGGAGCTTCTATGGATCAAGAATCGATTGTGTATGGTTGTATCAAAGATGGATCGCCGTTAATCGGCAATGCAGAGCGTATTCGTATCAATCGCGAAGCCATGCTGTCGTTGCCGCATGCTGACGAATGGCCCTTTTTATCGCAGGAGATGTTCTCAATCCCGCAAATTGAAATGCCTACCAGCAGTTATCAAACGGAAGTTATGCATTTTGGTGCGTCTTATAAAGCTGTCGAGTATGAGTGGGATCAGTGGATCGCGCAGTTTGAAGCCTTACTGAGTAAGATGTACTGGGTGTCTGCTACAGTGCACCTGGAGACGGAACTATCCGGCACCCACACCTTTACTTGGGAAACCCAAGGCAGTTATCACAAACCCGGTTCTGGTGATATGCGCGTACGCTGCGAGTGGAGCCACGAAGGTGGGTTAAGTTTTTAATTTATGTGGAAGCTATCATGACTGAGAAAAACCGGTTCGCTCCAGAGTTTCGTTTTCGTCGTTTGCGCCAATCTGCCTCGATTCGTCAGCTGGTGCGCGAAACAAAATTAACGATGAACGACTTTATCCTGCCGATCTTTGTGGAGGAGGGCATAGCTGAACCGGTGGCGATTTCCAGTATGCCAGGTGTGGTGCGTTATCCTGAAGCGCAATTGCCTGCAGTGATAAAGAGCGCATGGGACAAAGGTATCCGTGCGGTAATTTTGTTTGGTGTCTCAACCCATAAAGATGAAGTGGGCTCCGATACCTGGAACGATCAAGGTCTGATGGCGCGCATGATTCGCGCAGCGAAAACGGCGCAGCCGGAGATATTAGTTATCAGCGATAACTGCTTCTGCGAGTACACCACCCACGGACATTGCGGTGTGGTGCACGAATGTGGACAGTATCAGGATGTCGACAATGATCAGACGCTGGTGAATCTGCAAAAACAGGCGGTAACGGCCGCCCGTGCTGGCGTTGATATGATCGCCCCTTCGGGTATGCAGGACGGCATGATTGCCGCTATTCGTGCGGGGCTTGATGAAGCCGGTTTTCCGCATCTGCCCATCATGTCCTACTCGACAAAATTTGCTTCCGCGTTTTATGGGCCGTTCCGCGATGCTGTGGACAGCACCTTCAAAGGCACACGCAGCACCTATCAGATGGACCCAGCCAATGGCCGCGAAGCTTTAGCAGAATCGCTGCAGGATGAGCTGGAAGGCGCGGACATTCTGATGGTGAAACCTGGTATCGCTTACTTGGATGTGCTGGCCAACATTCGCGCTCACTCGGCACGTCCCTTGGCGGTTTATCACGTGAGTGGCGAATATGCGATGATTAAAGCGGGTGCTGCTGCCGGCGTAATTGACGAAAAAGCTATAGTTCTGGAAACCATGATCGCTTTTAAAAGAGCTGGAGCGGATCTCATTATTACGTATTACGCCGAGCAAATGGCTGAGTGGATTGTTTGATATGTCTAGTAAATTTTCTACACTTTTGCAAAGCAATAAATTCTTGTTTGTGATATTTGGCCTGAGCATATTGATGCTGATTGTTGGATTCATTCTCATCAGCAGGACACCAGATACTTCTCTGGAGGCGGGCTCCCCCGCAGTCCCTCAGCAGGACGATTTATCGCTTCTCAAATCCCTCGACGATACAGAAACCATCATCAATAACGCCAGCAAAAACTACACCGATGGCTCGGTGCGCGATCAAAGACAAGTGCGTGGTAGCGAAGAGTGGTGTGAAGCCATGATGGTAAAACCTAATGCGGAATGGAATGATCCAGATACGCGCCTGTTCGCGCAAAAATGCCTGAATGATTAAGCAGATTCATGTTTTTTAACGAACAGCG